>NZ_CP095187.1:3075000-3382500 GCF_022965755.1 Pseudoxanthomonas sp. F37
AGGCAGGTGCTGCTGGCCGGTTTCGGCGAGGTGTATCCGCACGACTGCGGCAACTGCGACAACTGCCTGAGTCCCGCCGAAACCTGGGATGCCACCGAGGCCGCACAGAAGGCCCTGAGCTGCGTGTACCGCAGCGGCCAGCGCTTCGGCGTGAACCACGTGATCGACGTGTTGCGCGGCAGCGAGAGCGAGCGCATCCGCCAGTGCGGTCACCACCACCTGACCACCTACGGCATCGGCAAGGACCTGGACGCCACCACCTGGCGCAGCGTGTTCCGGCAGCTGGTGGCCTGCGGCCTGCTGGAAGTGGAGGCCGAGTTTGGCAGCCTGCGCCTGACCGAGGGCAGCCGCGCCGTGCTGCGTGGCGAGCGACGCCTGCAGTTGCGCAAGGAACAGCGCGAGCGGCGCGAACGCGAGCGCAGCCCGCGCAGCGGCGTGGCCGTGGAGGCGGCCGACCTGCCCCGCTTCCAGGCCCTGCGCGACCTGCGCGCGCAGCTGGCGCGCGAACAGAACGTCCCGGCCTACGTCATCTTCCACGACAGCACGCTGCGCACCATCGCCGAGCAGCAGCCCGCCACGCTGGACGACCTGGCGCGCGTGGGCGGCATCGGCGGCGCGAAGCTGGCGCGCTACGGCGAGCGCGTACTGGAAGCCCTGGGCGCGGCCGGCTGAGTTCGGCCGCGTCGCCGTCCGCATCAGCCGGCATTCAATTCCCGGCTGTTAGCGTGCCCTGCAGGTGCCCGCCCGGCGCGCCGCTTCCAGGAAGCCTGCATGAAGACGTTGTCGTTCGCCCTGCTCACCCTGCTGACAGCGACGCCCGCCTGGGCCCAGTCCGATGCCGAGGCCCTGGATCTGGCCCTGCCCAACGCCAGCGCCTACGCCAACGACGCGCCCGGCACCTGGTACGGCGACCGCCAGCCGGCGCAGCAGAAGGGGCAGCGCACCGATGCGCCGGTCGATCCCTGCGCCTGGTACGGCGACGACGACGGCGATGGCGTGTCCGGCAGCGTCACCACCGGCATCGGCTACAGCAAGGGCCACGGCCGCAGCACCTACAACGCGGCCAACCTCAACCTGTGCAAGACCACGTACAACGACGAAGGCAAGCCGCGTACGCTCAATTTCAACATCAACATCGACCGTTACGACGGCCCCGGCGGCGCCTACGGCCCCTATGGCGGCTACCCCGGCGGGCCGATGATGCGCGCAGCGCCGCGACCCTGACCCCGGTTCAGTCGCGCGTCGCCAGACGCGCGACCGAGGCCACCGCCACCAGCAGCACGACGAGCAGGCCCAGCGCCGCCGCCAGCGAGGTGAGGCTGGCGACTAAACCCAGCGCCGCCGGCCCCAGCAACACGCCGGCATACCCCATCGTGGTGACGGCGGCCACCGCCAGGTGGGTGGGCATGTCGCGCTGCCGTCCCGCCGCGGAGAACATCACCGGCACCACGTTCGCCGCCCCCGCGCCGACCAGGGCGAAGCCCGCCAGGCCGGCCAGCGGCGAGGCGGCCATGACGACCAGGGCGAAGCCCGACGCGGCGACCAGCGCGCCGCAGACGACCACGCGGAACGCGCCCAGCGCCTGCACGACACGGTCGCCGGTCAGACGGCCCAGCGTCATCGTCACCGCGAAGGCCACATAGCCCAGGCCCGCGGTCGCGGGGTCCGCATGGCGTACGGTACTCAGGAAGACCGCACTCCAGTCCAGCACCGCGCCTTCGGACAGGAACATCGCAAAACACACCGCCCCCACCAGCAGGACACGGCCGCGCGGCAGCGCGAACGCCGGGTGGTCGCCCTCGCCGCCCTGCGCGAGCAGGCCGCCACGCGCCGTGGCCAGCAGCAGTGCCGCCAGCGCCGCCGTGCCGGTGATCGCGACCAGCGGCGACGCACCCAGGGCCAGCGCACCCGCCACGCCGCCGGCGCCGGCGATGCCGCCGACGCTGTACATGCCATGGAAGCCGGACATCATCGCGCGCCCGCTGGCGCGTTCGACGATGACTGCCTGCAGGTTCATCACCACGTCCAGCACGCCCAGGCTGGCGCCGAACACGGCCAACGCCACCGCCAGCACCGGAATCGAGGGTGCCAGCATCAGTGCCGGCATGCACAGGCAGATCACCGTGCCCGCGGCGAGGATCGTGCGCCGGCAGCCGAAGCGCGCGGCCAGTCCGCCGGCCAGCGGCATCATCAGCACGGAACCGATGCCCAGGCAGAGCAGCATCAGGCCGAGTTGCGCATCGTCGAGGGCCAGCTTGCGCCGGGCGAACGGAATCAGCGGCGCCCAGGCCGACACCGCGAAGCCGGCCATGAAGAAGGCGATACGGGTGGCGATGCGCTCGCGCGCGCCGGGGCGGTCCGCGTCCGCGCGGCCGTGCAGGGCCGCATCCTCAGGGGCCGGCATGCCGGATCAGGGCGCGAGCAGTTCGAACGCCACCGCCTCGCCCGCCGTGGCCGAAGGCGCGACCCACAGGTCGAACAGGCCGGGTTCTGCCGCCAGCCGGTTGTCCACGCCGTGGAAGGCCAGGTCCGCGCGCGTCAGGGTGAACTCGACATCCCGGGATTCCCCGGCAGCCAGCGCGATCTTGCGGAACCGCTTCAGCTCGCGCACCGGACGCACCCGGCTGGCGATGCGGTCGCGCACGTACAGCTGCACGACTTCCTCGCCATCGCGTGCGCCGCTGTTGGTGATGCGCGTGCGCACCGTCAGGGTGTCGTCCCAGCCCAGCTGCGTGCGCTCCAGCTGCGGCATGCCGTAGTCGAAACGCGTGTAGGAAAGCCCATGGCCGAACGGATACAGCGCCGCATGCGCGACTTCGCGCCAGCGCGTCTGGAAGAAGCGCGGCGTGCCCGGCACATTGGGCCGGCCGGTGGCGGGATGGTTGTAGAAGTACGGCTGCTGGCCGGCATCCTGCGGGAAGCTCACCGGCAGCCGCGCCGAGGGGTTGTAGTCGCCGAACACCACATCGGCCACGGCCGGGCCGGTCTGCGTGCCCAGGAACCAGGTGACCAGCAGCGCCTGCGCCTGGCGGACCGCGCCCTCCAGCGCCAGCGCGCGGCCGTTGCGCAGCACCACGACCACGGGCGTGCCGGTCGCGGCGACGGCCTCGGCCAATGCCTGCTGTGCGGCGGGGATCACGATCTGCGTGCGCGACTGCGCCTCGCCGGAGAAGTCGTGCGGCTCGCCCAGCGCCAGCAGCACGACGTCGGCCGCGCGCGCCGCCGCCACCGCGGCCTCGATGCCACCCTCGACCGCGTCCTCCATGCCGCTGCCCGGCACCACGACCAGCGCGGACGGGTCGTCCAGCGCCGCGCGCAGGCCGGTTTCCAGGTCCACCATGCGCGAAGCATCGCCGAAGATGTTCCAGCAGCCGCCGAGGTTGGCGGTGTCCTGCGCGAACGGCCCGATCAGCGCGATGCGCTGGCCGCTCTTCTTCAACGGCAGCACGTCGCCCTCGTTCTTCAGCAGGACGATGGACCGGCGCGCGCAGTCGCGTGCCAGGGCGTCGTGGGCCGGGATGTGCGACCGGTCCGCCTCGCGCGCGGGATCCAGGCAGCGGTAGGGGTCGTCGAACAGGCCGGCGGCCGCCTTCACGTGCAGCACGCGGCGCACCGCCTGGTCGACCTCGTCCATCGACAGCCTGCCCTGCTCCACCAGCGTGGCCACATGGTGGGCGTACACGCCGCTCTGCAGGCTCATGTCCAGGCCGGCCGACAGCGCCTTCTGCGCCGCGTCGGCCTCGTCGGCCGCATAGCCGTGGGCGACCAGCTCGAGGTCGGACGTGTAATCGGAGACGACGAAGCCTTCGAACTTCCACTCGCCGCGCAGGATGTCGGTCAGCAGTTCGCGGTTGGCGGAAGCAGGCACCCCGTTGATGTCGTTGAACGAGCTCATCAGGGTCAGCGCGCCGGCGTCCAGGGCGGCCTTGAACGGCGGCAGGTGCACGTCGCGCAGGGTCTGCGGCGCCATGTCCACGAAGTTGTAGTCCAGGCCGGCGGAAATGGCGCCATAGGCGGCGAAGTGCTTGGGCGTGGTCAGCAGCGAATCGGGCGCGGTCAGGTCCCCGCCCTGGAAACCGCGCACGCGCGCGGCGGCGAACTCGCAGGACAGGTACACGTCCTCGCCGGAGGTTTCGGCCACACGGCCCCAGCGCTGGTCGCGCGCGATGTCCACCATCGGCGCGAAGGTCCAGTGGATGCCGGCCGCGGTGGCCTCCTTCGCGGTGGCGCGCGCGGTGCGCTCGGCGAGGTCGGGTTCGAAACTGGCCGCTTCGCCCAGCGGGATCGGGAACACCGTGCGCATGCCGTGGATCACGTCCGCACCCAGCAGCAGCGGGATGCCCAGGCGGCTCTCCTCCACCGCGATGCGTTGCGCCTCGCGGCCTTCGGCCGCACCCACGCCGTTGAACAGCGCCCCGACACGGCCGCTGCGGATCTGCTCGCGTACCTGCTCGGCATCGCGGGCGAAGGTCTCCGGGTTGACCTCGAAGGCGAACGGCCGCAGGGCATCGGCAAAGGCGCCGAGCTGGCCGATCTTCTCCTCCAGCGTCATGTCGGCGATCAGGCTCTCGATCCTTCGCTGATGCGGCATGTAAGCGATCCTCCCGGGAACGCGGGTGTTACGGAGACGGCATTATGAAAACGTTTACAGTCACGGTCAAACCCCACCGGAAGGGCGTCGGCGCCCTGCTTGGCCCCTCGCCTCAGCCCGCCATGCCCGAGTGCCGCAGCAGGGCGTCGATGCGCGGCTCCCGGCCGCGGAAAGCGCGGAAGTTATCCCCCGCGGGGCGGCTGCCTCCCCGCGCCAGGATTTCCCGGCGGAAGCGTGCCCCGGTGGCCGCGACCTCGCCCGGCGCCTCCTCGAACGCCGCGTAGGCGTCGGCACTGAGCACCTCGGCCCATTTGTAGCTGTAGTAGCCGGCCCCGTAACCACCGGCGAAGATATGGCTGAACTGGTGCGGGAAGCGGTTCCAGTCCGGCGGCACGTTCACCGCCACTTCGGCGCGCACCCGCTCCAGCAGCGCCAGCACGCTGTCGTCGGCCGCATCGAAACCGCTGTGCAGCTGCATGTCGAACAGCCCGAATTCGATCTGCCGGACCGTCGCCATCCCGCTCTGGAAATTCTTCGCCGCGACCATCCTGTCGAACAGCGCGCGCGGCAACGGTTCGCCCGTATCCACGTGCGCCGTCATCGCCTGCACCCGCTCCCATTCCCAGCAGAAGTTCTCCATGAACTGGCTGGGCAGCTCCACCGCATCCCATTCCACCCCGTTGATGCCGGCCACGCCCAGCTCGCCGACCTGCGTCAGCAACTGGTGCAGGCCATGCCCCATCTCGTGGAACAGGGTGGTGACGTCGCTGTGGCTGAGGGTGGCGGGCCTGCCGTCCACGCCTTTGCCGAAATTGCACACCAGGTACACGATGGGTGTCTGCGTACCCCGCACCGTCACCCGCCGGTTGCGGCAATCGTCCATCCACGCACCGCCCCGCTTGCCCTCGCGCGCGTACAGGTCCAGGTAGAACTGGCCGACCAGCGTGCCGTCGCCGCTCACCAGCCGGTAGAAGCGCACGTCCGGATGCCAGGTGGGCGCCGCGTCCTGCTCCACGCGCAGGCCGTACAGGTCGCCGATCACGCCGAACAGGCCCTTCAGCACCGCCGGCTCGGTGAAGTACTGCTTCACCTCCTGCGCCGAGAAGCTGTAACGCGCCTGCTTGAGCTTCTCGCTGGCATAGGCCAGGTCCCAGGCTTCGACGGTGTCCAGCCCCAGGTGCTCGCGCGCGAAGGATTCCAGTTCGGCGCGGTCGCGCTGCGCATGCGGCTTCGCGCGCGCGGCCAGGTCGCGCAGGAAGCGCAGCACCTGGTCGGGCGTGTCGGCCATCTTGGTGGCCAGCGAATAGGCCGCGTAGCTTTCGAAGCCGAGCATGCCGGCCAGCTCCATGCGCAGCGCCAGGATGCGGTCGATCAGCGCGGAGTTGTCGAGCGCGTCGTTGCCGCCCAGTTCCGACGCGCGCACCGCGTTGGCCCGGTACAGCGTCTCGCGCAGCGCGCGGTCGTCGGCGTAGGCCTGCACCGGCAGGTAGCACGGCATCTGCAGGGTGAACTTCCAGCCGGGCTCGTCGTCGGCCTTGGCGGCGGCGCGCGCGGCGGCCACCACGTCGGCCGGCAGGCCACCCAGGTGCTGCTTGTCCTTGATCCAGAATTCGTACTCGTCGGTGGCATCCAGCACGTTCTGGGAGAACTTCGCCGACAGGCCGGCGAGTTCTTCCTTCACCTCGGCGAAGCGCGCCTTCTGCGCATCCGGCAGCTCCGCGCCGCCCAGGCGGAAGTCGCGCAATGCGTTCTCCAGCACCTTGCGCCGCGCGTCGTCGTAATGCGCGGCCTCGGGCGCGTCGGCCAGGGCGCGGTACTGGCGGTACAACGCCAGGTTCTGGCCCAGCGCGCTCCAGAAGCGCGTCACCTTCGGCAACTGCGCGTTGTAGGCGCCGCGCAGGGCGGGCGTGTTCACCACGGCCTCCAGATGGGTCACCTGGTTCCAGGCCCGGGCGAGGCGTTCGGTGGCGTCGTCAAGGGGCACCACGAAGGTGTCCCAGGTCGCCGGCGAGACCGACTCCGCGGCGGCGACCGCCGCTTCCGCCCCGGCCAGCAGGTGGTCGATGGCCGGCGCGATGTGCTCGGCACGGATCTCGTCGAAACGCGGCAGGCCCGAAAAATCGAGCAGGGGGTTGGTCATGGGGACACCTGGTGCAAGGGGATTCAGTGGGGCCAGTCGGCCTGCGCCAAAGGCGGCAGGCCGCGTCCGGCGACGGCGCTCGCGACGGCATCGTCGCTTTCCACGATGGGGATGCCGCGCTCCAGATACCAGTCCCGGTTGTAGTAGCTGTGCGCGTAGCGTTCACCGCTGTCGCACAGGATGCTGACGATGGAACCGGACCGGCCCGCGGCCCGCATGCGCTCGGCAGCGGCCAGCACGCCGACGAAGTTGGTACCGGTGGAGCCGCCGACGCGCCGGCCCAGCACGGTGCCGACGTGGCGCATGGCGGCCAGGCTGAGCGCATCCGGGACCTTCACCATCGCGTCGATGCAGGCGGGGATGAAACTGGGCTCGCAATGCGGGCGCCCGATCCCCTCGATGCCGGACCCGCGGGCGCAGGTCAGCGCCGTGTCCTCGCAGCCGGTGCAGGCACCCCGGTACTGGTCGAAGAACACCGAATGCTCCGGATCCGCGCACAGCACGCGCGTGGGGTGCCGGCGGTAGCGGACATAGCGCCCCAGGGTGGCGCTGGTGCCGCCGGTGCCCGGGCTGCACACGATCCATGCCGGGACGGGATGCGGCTCGGCTTCCATCTGCTTGAAGATGGATTCGGCGATGTTGTTGTTCGCCCGCCAGTCGGTGGCGCGTTCGGCGTAGGTGAACTGGTCCAGGAAATGGCCGCCCGTCTCGCAGGCCAGTTGCCGCGACACGGCATTGATCGCGCCCGGGTCCTCGACCAGGTGGCAGCGGCCGCCCTGGAACTGGATCGCCGCGATCTTGTCCGGCGAGGTCGAGGACGGCATGACGGCGATGAACGGCAGACCCAGCAGGCGTGCGAAGTAGGCTTCGGACACGGCGGTGGAGCCGCTGGAGGCTTCGATCACCGGCGCGCCCTCGCGCAGCCATCCGTTCGACAGCGCGTACAGGAACAGCGAGCGCGCCAGGCGGTGCTTCAGGCTGCCGGTGGGATGGCTGGATTCGTCCTTGAGGTAGACGTCGATGCCGGGAAAGCCGGGCAGCGGCAGCGGGATGAGGTGGGTATCGGCGGACCGGTTGAAGTCCGCTTCGATGCGCTGGATCGCCTGCGCCGTCCAGTCACGTGCTGCCGTGGTCACGCCGCCCCCTTTGCGTGCGCCGATGCGAAAGCGGCGCGGTGATGGCGCGGCGGCGGGATGTGCGTGGTGGGCCGTGAAGGATTCGAACCTTCGACCAAAAGATTAAAAGTCTTCTGCTCTACCGACTGAGCTAACGGCCCGGGAACGCATCCCGGCCTTGCACCGGGATGCGCATTCTAGCGCATCGTCCGCGAGGGGGCGAAACCGTCCGGTTCACGCGTAGTGCGTGGGGTCCGGCACGCCCGCGTCGGCGAAGCCGGCGGCACGCAGGCGGCAGGCGTCGCAGTGCCCGCAGGCGCGGCCCTGGTCGTCGGCCTGGTAGCAGGACACGGTCTGCGCGAAATCGACGCCCAGGCGCACCCCTTCGCGCACGATGTCGGCCTTGCTCAGGCGCAGCAGCGGCGCGTGGATGCGCAGGCCGGCCCCCTCCACCCCCGCCTTGGTGGCGAGGTTGGCGAGCTTCTCGAACGCCTCGATGAACTCGGGCCGGCAATCCGGATACCCCGAGTAGTCCACCGCGTTGACGCCGCAGAAGATGTCGCTGGCGCCCAGCACCTCGGCCCAGCCCAGCGCGACCGACAGCATGATGGTGTTGCGCGCGGGCACGTAGGTCACCGGGATGCCGGGGCCGCCGGCCTCGGGCACGTCGATGTCGTCGGTCAGCGCCGAGCCGCCGATGCTGCGCAGGTCCACGTGCACGGTCTTGTGCGCCACGGCGCCCAGCGACTGCGCCACCCGCGCGGCCGCGTCAAGTTCGGAAGTGTGGCGCTGGCCGTAGCGCACGCTGAGCGCGTGCACGGCGAAGCCCTGCGCACGGGCGATGGCGACGACGACGGCGGAGTCCATGCCACCGGAAAGTAGGACGACGGCGTTTTTCATGCGGGTAATCGTGATGGGTGATGGGTGATTCGTGATTCGTGATTCGTGATTCGACGCCGGGCCGTTGAGGACCGACCTGCCGAATCACGAATCACCAATGACCCATCACGGCCTCAACGCCCCGGCTCATCGTTCCACAGCAGCTTGTGCAACTGCATCTGGAAGCGCACCGGCAGGCGGTCGGCGACGATCCAGTCCGCCAGGTCGCGCGGATCGAGTTCGCTCTTGCTGGGCGAGAACAGCACGTCGCAGCGCTCGGCCAGCCGGTGCTCGGCCACCATGGCGCGCGCCCATTCGTAATCCCCGCGGCCGCACAGGACGAATTTCACCTGGTCGCGCGCGGTGAGCAGCGGGATGTTCTCCAGCCGGTTGCGGGCCATCTCCTGCGAGCCGGGCGTCTTCAGGTCGACCACGCGCGAGACGCGCGGATCCACGCCGGCGATGTCGATGGCGCCCGAGGTTTCCAGCGACACGTCGAAGCCCGCATCGCACAGCTTCTGCAGCAACGAAAGACAGCGCTTCTGCGACAGCGGTTCGCCGCCGGTCACGCAGACATGCCGCACGCCCTGGCGCGCGACTTCGGCCACGATGTCGTCGATTTCCCGCCATTGCCCGCCGTGGAAGGCATAGGCGGTGTCGCAGTACTGGCAGCGCAGGGGGCAGCCGGTCAGGCGCACGAACACCGTCGGCCAGCCGACCGCATTCGCCTCCCCCTGCAGGGAAAGGAAGATTTCGGTGATCTTGAGGCGTTCCAGCGGGGACTGGACGATCTCGCTGGGGCGGGCGGCGTCGTTCATCGGGTGCGCATGATACGCCCTGCAGGCCCGGCAGCCCGCGTGGGCGCCGGCCGCAGCGGGCTCAGCGCAGGCGGCCCAGCTGGATCGCGCGCAGGCGATCGTCGGCCGTGCGGGCGACGTCGGTACCGGGGTACTTGGCGACGACGTCGGCCAGCGTGCGCTCGGCTTCGGGCAGCCGGCCCAGACCGTAGTCGCACAGACCCAGTTTCAGCAGGGCCCCGGCGGCCTTGTCGTGCGTGGGGTATTGGGCCAGCAGGGCGCGGAACTGGTCCGCCGCCAGCGCGTAATTCTGGGTGACGTAGTAGCTCTCGCCCAGCCAGTACAGCGCGTTCGGCGCGTAAACGCCCGACGGGTACAGCTGCAGGAAGCTGGTGAACAGCTGCGCGGCGTCGGCGTAATCACCGGCCTTGAGCTTGTCGAAGGCGACGTTGTAAGCGGCACGCTCGTCGCCGGCCGCGGACATCGCGCCCATGTCGCCATGCACGCTGGGCGGGCGCTCGGTGCCGGCAGCCGCCACGGCGGGAGCCGGCGCGGTGGCCGGCCCGGATGCGGGGGCGCCGCTCAGCGGAGGCGTCGCGGCAGGCGCGGGAGTGACCGGCGCGGCACCGCCTTCCAGGCGGTTGAGGCGGCCGTCCAGGTCCAGGTACTGGTCGCGGTTGCGCTGCTTGAGCTGCTCGTTCTCGTTCTGCAGCTGTTCCAGCTGGGCCCGCAGCTCGCGCAGTTCCGTTTCCTGCTGGGTGATGCGATTGAGCAGGTCGAGGTTCTGCTGGGGATTGTTGGCCTTGGCTTCCAGCGCCGCGACGCGGTCGGCCAGGCTGACGCGCTGGGCGTGGGCGGGAGCGGCGGCCACCAGGGCCGCCGCGAGAACCAGCATGTACTTCTTCGCGATCATCGTGACGACGACGGCTTACTTCGCCGTGTAGACGATCTCGACGCGACGGTTCTGCGACCAGCAGGACTCGTCGGACTGGGTGCACACCGGGCGCTCTTCGCCGTAGCTGACCACGGTCAGCTGGCCGGCCGAACCACCGGCCGCCTGCAGGGCCGAATTGACGGCATTGCCGCGGCGCTCGCCCAGACCCTGGTTGTAAGCGCGGCTGCCGCGCTCGTCTGCATGGCCTTCCAGCGTGATGCGCGAGGACGGACGGTCGCGCAGGTACTTGGCGTGGCAACCCATGATGGCCTGGAACTCCGGCTTCAGGGCGTCCTGGTCCAGGTCGAAGTACACCACGCGCTGGCGCAGGCAGGCGTCGGTGTCCAGGTCGTTCGGGCCGTACACGCCCGACGTGGTCGGCGTGGTCGGGGTGGTGGGCGCGGTGGTCGTGGTATCGGCCGGGGCTTCGGGCTTGACGGCCTTCTTGCAGCCGGCCAGCACGGCCACGGACATCAGGGACAGCATCAGCACACGGGTGGTGTTGTTCATGGTCATTCCTTGCGTCATGGGAACGGGGGATCGGGGCTTACATTGTAGACATAAACTTAACGTGCGGCCCGGTAGGGCGACCACGCCGGTTCGCGCACGTCGGCATTCGCCACCACCAGACGCTGGCGTACGCGCGCATCGGCCGAGACGGCGTACAGCACGCCCCGCCCGCCCTCGCGCGCGGCATACAGCACCATGCTGGCATTGGGAGCGAAGCTTGGGGATTCGTCCAGCGAACCCGGCGACAGCGACGACCAGCGCGCGCCGCCCAGGCTGCTGTCCATCAGGGCGATGCGGTAGTTGTTGCCCGCACCCTGGACCATCACGATTTTCTTCCCATCAAAGGACACCTTCGGAGTGGCGTTGTAGCTTCCTTCGAAGCTGACACGACTGGCGCTGCCGCCAGCGGCCGGAACGCGGTAGATCTGCGGGCGGCCACCGCGGTCGGAAGTGAAGTAGATCGTGCCGCCGTCCGCGCTCCATACCGGCTCGGTGTCGATGGCGGAGGCGTTGGTCAGCTGGCGCAGCGAGCGGCTGCCCAGGTCCATCACGTAGATCTCGGGATTGCCGCTGCGCGACAGGGTCAACGCCAGTTGGCGTCCGTCCGGCGAGAACGCGGGGGAACCGTTTATCCCACGGAAGCCCGCCACCTTCTCGCGCGCACCGGTGGAGATGTCCTGGATATAGATGGCCGAGTTGCCGCTTTCGAAGCTGACATAGGCCAGCTTGCGGCCATCCGGACTCCACGACGGCGACAGCAGCGGCTCGGCCGAGCGCACCACGGTCTGCGGGTTGTAGCCGTCCGAATCGGCCACCATCAGCGCATAGCGCGTGGCCTTGCCGGTGCCGGCCGCGGTCACATAGGCGATGCGGGTCCAGAACGCGCCGCGCACGCCGAGGATCTTTTCGTAGATGGCGTCGGCCATCTGGTGGGCCACGTCGCGCATGGCGCTGGCGCGCGCGGTCATCGCCAGGCCGAGCATGCGCTCCTGCTTGGCCACGTCGAACAGTTCGTACTCCACCCGGTAGCTGCCGTCGCCGGCATCGGCCACGCGACCGACCACCAGGTAGTCCTGGCGCAGGGCCCGCCAGGTCGGGTACTGGATCTCACCGCCCCGGGTCGGACGCTCGGTGATGCTGGCCACGGGCAGTGTCCGGAACGCCCCGGAGCGCTCCAGGTCCGCACGCACCACCGCCGATACGTCGGTGGCCGGCGCGGCGGCCGTGCCCTGGTAGGGCATGGGCACCACGGTGATGGGCAGGGCGGAGGCGTTGCCGCCGATGATGTCGATTTCCAGGCCTTGCTGCTGGGCGGAGGCCAGCGCGGGCAGGAGCGTGAAGAGGACGAGGGCGAACCAGCGCAGCGGTTTGATCATGGGCACGGCAACTCTGCGGTTGGGCGGGGCGGCACAGGGATACCAGCCTCCGCGTGAATGTTTTAACAATTGTGAACGAAGATCGCGGAAACGCCGCGTGAAGTCAGCGGTCCCGTGCCTCGAAGTTCAACGTCAGGGTGCGCGCGAACACCGATTCGTAGCCCCGGTAGGGCAGCGGCTGGGCCTTCAGCACGGCGCGCTCCACCGAGTCCTGGCCGGCGGCGTCCATCGCGCAGCCGGGCTGGACCTTCGCGCTCATCACCTCGCCGCCCGGCAGTTGGGTGATCAACACCCGGCAGCGCGTGCCGACCGGCACCGACTCCGGGCGGGTCCACTGCCTCAATACCGCTTCCTGGATGGCCGCCGCGTAGCGCCCCCGCAGGTCCGCGTCGGTACCGCCATTGCCGGCCGGGGCCGCGGGCTGGCCGTACTGCGACTGGTTGGCCGACGCAGCCGCCTGGCGGGCGCGCGCATCGGCCAGCTGGCGCAGCTTCTGCTCGGCCAGCTGCGCCTCGCGTGCCGCCTGGGCGCGTTGCCGGCGGATGTCCTCGAGCTTCTTCTGCCGCTCGGCCTCGGCTTTCTGCTGCGCCTCGGCGGCGATGCGTTTCTGCCGGTCCTCTTCCTGCTGCGCGGCCAGGCGGCGCTGCTGCTCGGCCTGCTCCTGGCGCTTGCGCTCGGTCAGGTCGATCTGTTCCTGGCGGCGCTTGGCTTCCTGCTCCTGGCGGGCCTTTTCCTGCGAGATCGCCTCCAGCCGCGCTTCGTCCTGCTCGGTGGTGTCGGGGACGGGAATGCGTTCCTGCGCCTGGGCCTGGCGCTCGACCGGCGCATCCTGCGGGGCCGGCTCGGGAATCGGCTGCGGCGGCGGCACGGTGTCCTCGGGCGCGGGCTCATCCACGGGCTCCGGCAGCGGCGCGGGCGTGAAGTCCAGTGCGCGCTCGACCGCGCGCTGGTCGGCGGCCGACGCGTCCAGCGTAGCCTCCATCGTGGGCGCACCGGCCGCATTGAGGCGGTCGCGGTCCCAGGTCAGCAGCGGCGACACGATCAACAGCACGGCCAGCAGCAGGTGCAGGCCGACCGCCCAGGCGACCGCCCTGCCCAGCCCCTCGTCGCCTTGGGCCGGATGGCGCGGGGCGACGTCAGCGTGCATTGCCACCCGCGTTGGTCATCAGGCTGACGTTGCTGACCTTGGCGCGACGGAGCACGTCCATCGCATCCAGCACCTTCTGGTACGGCGCCGAGCCTTCCGCGGCCACCATGATGCGCAGCTCGTTGCCCTGCTCGCCCCGGATCGCGGCGACCTTGGCTTCCAGCGCGGCCGCGTCCAGCACCTCCGGCTGCTTGGCCTCGGGCAGCTTCAGGCCGAAGCGGCCATCGGGATAGGTGATGACGATGATGGGTTCGTTGCGCGTTTCGACCGCCTTCGCATTCGACGACGGCAGCTTGACGTCCACGCTGAGCGTCAGCAGCGGCGCGGTGACCATGAAGATGATCAGCAGCACCAGCATCACGTCGATGTAGGGCACGACGTTGATCTCGGACTTCAGCTTGCGGCGCTTGCGATGGAAGATGCTTCCGGCCATGGTGGGCTCCGCTTACTCGCCCGAGCTCTGGCGCTGCAGGATGGAACTGAATTCTTCGGCGAAGCTCTCGTAACGCACCGACAGGCGCTCGACGCGGGTGGTGAAGCGGTTGTAGGCCCACACCGCCGGGATGGCCACGAACAGGCCGATCGCGGTGGCGAACAGCGCTTCGGAAATGCCGGGCGCCACGGAGGCGATGCCGGCCTGCTCGCCGCTGTTGAGCATGTCGTGCATGGTGACCATGATGCCGAACACGGTGCCCACCAGGCCCACGTACGGCGCGGTCGAGCCGATGTTGGCGAGCAGCTCCAGGTTGCGTTCCAGCTGATCGACCTCACGCGTGTAGGTCACCCGCATCGCGCGCTGGGCGCCTTCCAGCTGCGCGCGTCCGTCCAGGCCGCGCTTGTCGCGCAGGCGGGTGAACTCGCGGAAGCCCGCTTCGAAGATCGCTTCAAGCCCGGTGACCACGCGGTTGCGGTCGGCGGCGCCGGCATAGAGCTTGTGCAGTTCGGCGCCGGACCAGAACCGGCCCTCGAACTCGTCGGCGTCGCGGTTGGCGGTCTTGAACACCCGCGCCTTGCGGAAGATGATCACCCAGCTGATCAGCGAGCCGGCCAGCAGCAGCAGCACGATCAGCTTCACCGGCAGGCTGGCCTTGAGCATCAGGTCGATGTAGTTGATCCCGCTGTGCACGGTCTCGGCCGTGGCCTGGGCGGCGGCGGCGGCGGTTTCCGGCGGCAGCGCCTCCACCACGGTGTCCTGGAAGGCCAGCAGCGTTGCGATCATCCGTCGTTCCTCGATTCTCGTATTGTCTTGCGTGTCGGTTAAAGCGGGGGGCCCGGGGTCTCGAGCCGGCGGAACTCCTGGTACAACGTCTCGGGCAGCGCAACGGGTCTGAAGCCGGACGCGCTGAGCGCCGCGACCTTGACCTCGGCGGTGAGCAACACCTCACCGCCGCGCTCGATGGTCTGGGCGAACACCACGCTGGCCCGCTTGCACTGGTGGATACGCGCGCTGACCTGCAGCAGATCGTCCAGCCGGGCGGGGCGCAGGAAATCCAGGCGCATCGCGCGGACGGCGAACACCAGGTCGTGGGTCTGGCGCAGCTGCTCCTGGGCGTAGCCGCGGGCCCGCAACCACTCGGTGCGGGTCCGCTCCAGGAAAGCGACGTACTGCGCGTGGTACACCACGCCACCGGCGTCGGTATCTTCCCAATAGACGCGTGTCGGAAAGATGAACGGAGCCGCATCCACGGCGATCGTCTTCGAATCAGTCGTCAAAGCATGCGCTCCCGCACGGCATGGTGCATACCAACCTGAAACCAGTGGCGCTCAGAAGAGTTCGCCCGGCGCGTCGCTCGCGTCCGGCACCCTGCCCTTCGGCGTCAGCCCCAGGTGCAGGTAGGCCTTGCGGGTGGCCATGCGGCCGCGGGCGGTGCGGATCAGGAACCCCTGCTGGATCAGGTAGGGCTCGATGACGTCCTCCAGCGTGCCGCGCTCCTCGCTGAGGGCGGCGGCGAGCGATTCCACGCCCACCGGTCCGCCATCGAAGCTGTCGATGATGGTGCGCAGCATGCGGCGGTCGAGTTCGTCGAAGCCCTCGGGGTCGACCTTCAGCATCTGCATGGCCGCGCGCGCCACGTCCACGTCGATGTGGCCGCTGGCCTTGACCTGCGCGTAGTCGCGCACGCGCCGCAGCAGGCGGTTGGCGATGCGCGGCGTGCCGCGCGCGCGGCGCGCGACCTCGGCGGCGCCCTCCGGCACGCAGTCCATGCCCAGGATGCGCGCCGAACGCTGCACGATGCGGGTGAGTTCCTCGGGCGAATAGAATTCGAGCCGCTGCACGATGCCGAAACGGTCGCGCAGCGGCGCGGTCAGCAGGCCGGCGCGGGTGGTGGCGCCGATCAGCGTGAACGGCGGCAGGTCCAGCTTGATCGAACGGGCCGCGGGCCCCTCGCCGATCATGATGTCGATCTGGAAGTCCTCCATCGCCGGATACAGCACCTCCTCGACCACCGGCGAGAGGCGGTGGATCTCGTCGACGAACAGCACGTCGTGCGGCTGCAGGTTGGTCAGCAGCGCGGCCAGGTCGCCGGCCTTTTCGATCACCGGGCCGGAGGTGACGCGCAGGTTCACGCCCAGCTCGTTGGCGATCACGTGGCTCAAGGTGGTCTTGCCCAGGCCCGGCGGCCCGAAGATCAGCACATGGTCCAGCGCCTCGCCCCGCCCTTTCGCCGCCTGGATGTAGATGTCCAGCTGCTCGCGCACCGGCTTCTGGCCCAGGTACTCGTCCAGCCGTTTGGGCCGGATGCTGGCCTCGATGGCGTCGTCTTCGCGGGTGGCGGAGGAATCGATGATGCGGTCGGCGGTCATGCCGCTATGGTAGAGCAGGAGTGAGCGGAGAGGAGCGGGACGTGGGCAGGAGCGCCCTCCCCCTTCCCGCTCCTCCAGACTCACCGCTAGATCTCGACCTGCGCGCCCAGTTCGACCAGGCGGTTGCCCGGGATGCGGAAAAAGCCCGTCGCGGGCGCGGCGTTGCGGTGCATGGCCGCGAACAGCTTGTCGCGCCAGAACGGCATGCCGCCCTGCCGGCGCGCCACCACCGTCTCGCGGCTGGCGAAGTACGTGGTTTCCATCGGATCGAAGTACACGCCGCCCTGGTCGCAGGAGCCCATCAGCGCCTGCGGCACGTCCGGCGTCTCGGCGAAGCCGTAGCTGATCACCACCCGGTAGAAGTCGTCGCCGATGGGCTCGATCTTCAGCCGCTTCTTCTTCGGCGCGTACGGTACCGTCAGCGTTTCCACCGTCAGGAACACGTTGCGCTCGTGCAGCACCTTGTTGTGCTTGAGGTTGTGCAGCAGCGCGTGCGGTACCACGCCCTTGTCGGCGGTCAGGAAGATCGCGGTGCCGGGCACCCGCGCCGGCGGCGCCAGCATCAGCCCGGGCAGAAAGGTATCCAGGCGGATGCCGTCCTTCTGCACCTCGCCATGCAGCAGTTCGCGGCCGCGGCGCCAGGTCCGCATCATGGTGAAGGCGGTGATGCCGATGAACAGCGGCACCCACGCGCCGATACCGGTGACCAGCTTGGCCCCGTTGGCGAACAGGAAGGCCAGGTCGATCACCAGGAACACGCCGCACAGCGGCAACACCCAGCGGCGGGAATCGGGCCAGCGCGTGTACGCGACGATCGCCAGCAACAGGGTGTCGATCAGCATGGTGCCGGTGACCGACAGGCCGTAGGCCGTGGCCAGCGCGCCCGAGCTCTGGAAGCTCAGCACCAGCACCACCACCGCCAGGTACAGCATCAGATTGACCGACGGCACGTAGATCTGGCCGATCGTGTCCTTGGAGGTGTACTTGATGTGCAGGCGCGGCAGGTAACCCAGCTGGATGGCCTGGCGGGTCACCGAGAACGCGCCGGTGATGACGGCCTGCGAGGCCACCGCCGCCGCCGTGGTGGCCAGCACCAGCATCGGGATCTGCGCCCAGTCCGGGATGGACATGTAGAACGGGTTGGCCACCGCCTCGGGATGGCGCAGCAGCACGGCGCCCTGGCCGTAGTAGTTCAGCACCAGCGCCGGCAGCACGAAACCGAACCAGCCCCAGCGGATGGGCTTCTTGCCGAAGTGGCCCATGTCGGCGTACAGCGCCTCGCCGCCGGTGACGGTCAGCACCACCGCACCCAGGATCAGCACCGCGTGCCAGTCGTGGGTGACGAAGAAGTGCCAAGCCCAGAACGGATTCAGCGCCGCCAGCACCGACGGGTTCTGGGCGATGTTGTAGGTGCCGAAGCCGGCCAGCACGATGAACCAGGTGATCATCACCGGGCCGAACGCCTTGCCCACCTTCGCGGTGCCGAAGCGCTGGAACGCGAACAGGCCGGTCAGGATCACCAGGCTGATCGGCACCACCCATCGGGTGAAGACCGGCGACACCACCTCCAGGCCCTCCACCGCGCCCAGCACGGTGATGGGCGGCGTGATCATGCCGTCGCCGAAGAACAGGGCCGCGCCGAAGATGCCGAGGATGCCCACCGTATAGCTCAGGCGCGAGCCCTTGGTCAGGCTGCGCTGCGCCAGCGCGGTCAGCGCCATGATGCCGCCCTCGCCGTCGTTGTCGGCGCGCATGATGACGATGACGTACTTCAACGTCACCACCAGCAGCAGCGACCAGAAGCCCAGCGACAGCAGCCCGCGCACCGTGTCCGCGTCCGGCGTCAGGCCGAAGTGGGGGTGGAACATTTCCTTGATGGTGTACAGCGGACTGGTGCCGATGTCGCCGAACACCACGCCGACGGCGCCCGCCACCAGGGCGACCATGCCGGCCTTCGAATGGCCGTGTTGCCCGGCGTCGTGGGGAGATGAGGGGGTGGACATGGCGGCCGGAAGGGTAGCGCTGTGGAAGTGAAGGGGTGCTCTAGGCGGCGGTCAGCGCAGCGCCGACTGCAGCGCCTTGCGGATGATCGTCGCGGCATCGTCGCCGGGCGCGGTCGCATCGCGCGCCATGCGGGTGGCTTCGGCCGGCTTGTAGCCCAGCTGCTGCAGCGCGATGGTCGCCTCGGACTGCGGGTCGGCCGGCAAGGCGCTGATGCCGCCCACGCCGGTGCCGATCAGGTCGGCCGCGCGGTCGCGCAGCTCCACCACCATCCGCTCTGCGGTCTTCTTGCCGATGCCGGGAATGCGCGTCAGCGCGGCGATGTCGCCGGCCTGCACCATGCGCGCGAACTCGTCCACGCTGGCGCCGGACAGCACGGCCAGCGCGATCTTCGCGCCGATGCCGCTGACCTTCTGCACGTCGCGGAACAGGCGGCGCTCGCCCTCGCGCAGGAAGCCGTACAGCGCCACGCTGTCCTCCTTCTGCGCATAGTGGGTGAACAGCAGCACTTCGCGGCCGACGTCGGGCAGGTCGTAGTGCGTGCTCATCGGGGCTTCCAGCTCATAGCCCACGCCGCCCACGTCGATCACCAGCCACGGGGGCGACTTGTACGCCAGGATGCCGCGAAGACGTCCGATCATTGCATTGCCCTCCGGGCGCGGGAATGGGGAACGGAGAAGGGAGAATCGAGCGGCGCCGAAGGCCCACCGCTCACCGGGACAGGAAAGGGCTCAGCGCTTTTCCCATGCCCCATGCCCCATTCCCGATTCCCGGCCGCCATCATTTCCTGCTCCAGGCCAGGTGCGAACTCACGCCCAGACGCTTGGCCGTGGCGCGCACGTGCGCGTGGGTGATGGCCACGGCCAGCGCATCGGCGGCATCGGCCTGCAGCCTGCCGTGCAGGTTGAGCATGATGCCGACCATGTGCTGGATCTGGTTCTTCTCGGCGCTGCCGCGGCCGACGACGGCCAGCTTCACTTCCTTGGCCGCGTACTCGTGCACGGGCAGGTCGCGCAGCACCACCGCACTGATGGCGGCGCCGCGCGCCTGCCCCAGCTTGAGGGCCGAATCGGGATTGCGCGCCATGAACACCTTCTCGATGGCGACCTCGTCCGGCTGCCAGGTGGCGATGACGGCGGTCAGGCCATCGAGCAGCACGCGCAGCCGCTGCGGGAAATCCTCCGCACCCAGCAGCACCAGCGGCGCATGATGGACATGGCTCACCTTGCCCGCCGCATCGACATCGATGATGCCGACGCCGGTGCGCTGGGAGCCGGGGTCGATGCCGAGGATGCGGGTCATGCCGCGGGAATGGGAAATGGGGAATGGGGAATGGCCGGTGCGTCGGACACGACTCGGAAACAGCGTTTCCACCATTCCCGACCCACGACTCCCGATTCCCGCCGCTCAGGCATACACATCCGCGCCCAGGTCGGCGTTGGAATAGACGTCCTGGACATCGTCCAGGTCTTCCAGCATGTCCAGCAGCTTCTTCACCTGCAGCGCGGTGTCGCCCTGCACGCTGATGTCGTTGTCGGCGCGGAAGGTGATTTCGGCGTGGTCCGGCTTCAGGCCGGCGGATTCCATCGCGTCCTTGACGGCCTGGAAGGCCTCCGGCGCGGTGACCACGTCGATCGAGCCGTCGTCGGGGTACGCCACGATGTCGTCGGCGCCGGCTTCGATGGCGGCTTCGGTGATCCTTTCTTCGTCCGCGCCCGGCGCATAGCTCAGCACGCCCAGGCGCTTGAACATGAAGGCCACCGAGCCTTCGGTGCCCATGTTGCCGCCGCACTTGCTGAAGGCATGGCGCACGTCGGCCACGGTGCGCACGCGGTTGTCGGTCAGGCAGTCGACGATCACGGCCACGCCGCCGGGCGCATAGCCTTCGTAGCGCACTTCCTCGTAGACCACGCCTTCCAGTTCGCCGGTCGCCTTCTTGATGGCGCGCTCGATCACGTCCTTGGACATGTTCGCCGCCAGTCCCTTGTCCACCGCCACCCGCAGCCGCGGGTTGTTGGCGGGGTCGCCGCCGCCGGCGCGGGCCGCCACGCCGATCTCGCGGATGATCTTGGTGAAGATCTTGCCGCGCTTGGCGTCGGTGGCGTTCTTGCGGGCTTCGATGGACGGGCCTCTACCCATGGTGACTTCCGGAGTGCTCTGACAAGGGCGCGGATTATACGCGCCCTCCACCGACGTCACGGCCCGCCGTCGAAGCGGCCCTCGCGCAGGAAATGCGCCGCCTGGCGTGCCGCATGGGTGGAGAACACCAGTCCGGTGTGGCTGGCCGGCACCACGCAGTGCGCGGCCAGCCCCGGCAGGCGGGTTTCTTCCAGCGCGACCGTGCCATCGGATTGGCCGTGGAAGCGGGTGATCAGCCGGCCCAGGCCCCGCGCCACGTTGCCCGCCACCATCCCCACCGGCACCGTACCCTCCCAGGGAGGACAGCCGGCCTGCAGCAGGGTGCCGCTGCGACCCAGCAGGGGCGCGGTCCATGCCCGCCGTCCCAGGTCGCGCGCCGCGCC
Source organism: Pseudoxanthomonas sp. F37 (assembly GCF_022965755.1). NCBI lineage: Bacteria > Pseudomonadati > Pseudomonadota > Gammaproteobacteria > Lysobacterales > Lysobacteraceae > Pseudoxanthomonas > Pseudoxanthomonas sp. F37. Next base: position 3,095,818 of record NZ_CP095187.1, read on the forward strand.
GCTGCCGCACAGCGGCGAGCCCAGGCAGACCATCCGCTGCACCGGCAGGCCCGGCGCGCGACGCAGGGCTTCCAGTCCGATCAGCCCGCCCAGGCTGTGCCCCACCAGGTGGACCGGGGGCCCGCCCTCCAGCCGCGCGATCAGCGCGGTGATGGCCGGCTCCGGCCCGCCGAGGATGCTGGGGTAGCCGAACGTTTCCACATCGAAGCCTTCATGCCGCAGCCGCCGCGCCAGCGGCGTGAGCCAGGACTTCGCATTCCAGATGCCATGCACCAGCAGCACGCGGGGTGTCGAAGGGGGCAGCGCCGTCATGGCCGGGAGTGTGGTGGAAGCCCGCGCAGGCCGCCAGTCCGGTCAGTGCGCCGCATGCGCGCGCTTCCATTCCCGCGGCGACAGCCCGCTGTGCGCCTTGAAGGCGCGCGACAGCGCGGCCTCGCTGCCGTAGCCCACATCCGATGCGACCACCTTGAGCGGCTTGCCGTGGCGCAGCGCCTGCTGCGCCAGGCCCACACGCCAGCCCTGCAGGTACTGGCCGGGCGTGCGGCCCAGGGCCTGGCGGAATGTCGAGGCGAACACCGTCCGCGACATCCCGGCCACGCGCGCGAGTTCCTCCAGCGTCCAGTCCTTCGCCGGCGCCTCGTGCATGGCGACGATCGCATTGCGCAAGCGCGGATGGGAAAGCCCGGCCAGCATGCCGCCCTTCACTTCGCCGGTTTCCATCAGCTGACGCAGCACCTGGATCATCACCACCTCGAACAGGCGGTTCACCAGCGCCGTGCGTCCGCAGCGCTGGGTGAAAGCCTCCTCGAACAGCAGGGCCAGCACGTCCTGCGCGCCATGCAGGCCGGCCAGCGGCAGGCAAACCACATCCGGCAGTGCGGCGCAGATCGGATTCTGCACCCCGCCCTCGAAGCGCAGGGTGGCGCAGGCCATGTCGGCCCCGCGCACTTCGTCGCTGGCGAAACGGTGCGTCAACGGACGCGGGTAGAGCAGCAGGCTGGGCTCGTCGATGCGCAGCGACGTGGCGCCATGGAACACCTCCAGCGGCCCGCGCTGGATCAGGTGCAACTGGCCAGCGCCGGCTTCGGCTTCAAGGGTGTTGATGCCGCACAGGGCGCCGGCATGGAACACCTGGGCGCTCACGGAGAAGCGGTCCAGCAGGACGGCGAGCCGGTCGACCATGAAAACACTCCTGATCAAGTTTTCAGGATTCTACATCACCTTGCGTACTGGCAGGGCGCGCAAAGTACACCTCACCGGATGGCCACCCGCCCCGGACCACCCCCTCTCCAAGGAATACCGCCATGTCCATCGAAAAGATCCTCTACAGCGCCACCGCCACCGCCACGGGCGGCCGCGAAGGCCAGGCCACCTCGTCCGACGGCGTGCTGGACGTGAAGCTGTCCACCCCGCGCGAGCTGGGCGGTGCCGGCGGCGACGGCACCAACCCGGAACAGCTGTTCGCGGCCGGCTACTCGGCCTGCTTCCTGGGTGCGCTGAAGTTCGTCGCCGGCAAGCAGAAAGTCGCCCTGCCCGCCTCCACCACCGTCACCGGCAAGGTCGGCATCGGCCAGATCCCCACCGGCTTCGGCATCCAGGCCGAACTGACCATCGCCGCCCCCGGCGTCGCCCGCGAGCAGTTGCAGGCCCTGGTCGACGCCGCCCACATCGTCTGCCCGTACTCCAACGCCACGCGCGGCAACATCGACGTGACGCTGCAGATCGCCGCCGACTGATCCCTCTTCCTCACCCCCGCCACAGGAATCCATGCCATGAACATGCTTGCCCGTACCCTCGCCGCCACCGTACTGGCCGTCGCCACCCAGGCCAGCTTCGCCGCGCAGCCCGCGCCCGCCACGGTCCCGGTCGCCGTCGAGCGCACCGCCAGCTACATCACCACCGCCGACGGCGTGCAGCTGTACTACAAGGACTGGGGCCCGAAGGATGGCCCGGTCGTCACCTTCAGCCACGGCTGGCCGCTGTCCTCGGACAGCTGGGAGTCGCAGATGATCTTCCTGGCCTCCAAGGGCTACCGCGTGGTCGCCCATGACCGCCGCGGCCACGGCCGCTCCAGCCAGCCGTGGGATGGCAACGACATGGACCACTACGCCGACGACCTGGCCACGGTGATCAACACGCTGGACCTGAAGGACGCCACCCTGGTGGGCTTCTCCACCGGTGGCGGTGAAGTGGCGCGCTACATCGGCCGCCACGGCACCGGCCGGGTGAAGAAAGCCGTGCTGATCAGCGCCGTCCCGCCGCTGATGCTGAAGACCGCCGACAACCCGGGCGGCCTGCCGGTCGAAGTGTTCGACGGCATCCGCAAGGGATCGCTGGACAACCGCTCGCAGCTCTACCTGGACATCGCATCGGGCCCGTTCTACGGCTTCAACCGCCCGGGCGCCAGGGTCTCGCAGGGCCTGATCGACAGTTGGTGGGCGCAGGGCATGCAGGCCGGCCACAAGAACACCTACGACTCTATCGCCGCGTTCTCGGCCACCGACTTCCGCGCCGACCTGAAGAAGTTCGACGTCCCCACCCTGGTGATCCACGGCGACGACGACCAGATCGTCCCCATCGACGCCTCCGGCAAGGCTTCGGCCCGCCTGATCAAGGGCGCCCAGCTGATCGTCTACCCCGGCGCACCGCACGGCCTGACGGACACCCACAAGGACCGCGTCAACCAGGACCTGCTGACCTTCCTGCAGAAGTAACCCCCACGCCGTAGGAGCGGGCCATGCCCGCGATGCGCTTCAGGTGTCTGGCCGGAACGCATCGCGCCCAAGGGGCGCTCCTACAGAAGCCCATGGGTTGTGGGGGCGGGCCATGCCCGCGATGCCTTTGAGGTGTCTGGCCGGAAAGCATCGCGCCCATGGGGCGCTCCTACAGAAGCCCATGGGTTGTGGGTTGTAGGAGCGGGTCATGCCCGCGATGCTCTTCAGGTGGCTGGCCGAAAAGCATCGCGCCCATGGGGCGCTCCTACAGGGCCCATGGGTTGTAGGAGCGGGCCATGCCCGCGATGCTCTTCAGGTGGCTGGCCGGAAAGCATCGCGCCCATGGGGCGCTCCTACAGGGGCCAACGGGTGTTTGATCTGCCCCGCCAGCGGAAGCGCCTACCGATCAACCGGAGGAAGCTTCCCGGCGCAGGATGAATTCATCATCCAGCGTCTTTCCCACCGGAAACTTGTACTCCCCCACCCGCACGAAGCCCTGCCGCTGATAGAACCGCTGCGCGCCGAAATTCTCCGACCATACCCCGATCCACAGCGTCCGCGGCCCGTCCCGCAACAACCACCGCTCGACCTCGGCGAACAACTTCCCGCCCCATCCGCCGTTCTGGTGCGAGGCCAGCACGTACAAGCGCTTCAGCTCGCCATCGCCCGCCCGCACCTGCGGATGCGGCAACCCGCAGGGCCCGGCCGCGGCATGACCCACGGCCACGCCCTCGTCCTCCAGCAGCCACACCGCGTAGTCCGGATGCGCCAGGATCGTCCGCTGCTTTTCCACGTCGTAAGCATCGGCGAGGAACGCCGCCAGATCCTCGGCCGGATACAGATGGCCGAAGGTCTCGGTGAACGTGCGCGCCGCCAGGTCGGACAGGACCATGGCGTCATCGACGGTGGCGCGACGGATCCGCACGCTCAGGCGTCCTCGTCTTCCTCGTCGCCTTCCTCCGACTCGTCTTCCTCGTCGGAATCCTCGTCCTCTTCCTCGTCCTCTTCGTATTCTTCTTCGTCTTCTTCGTAATCGTCTTCGCCGAAGTCCTCGCCGTCCCAGCGGCCCTGGCCGTCCGGCACGAACGTCACCGCCATCGCCGCCGGCGTCGTGCCCACGCGCACCAGCCAGCCGCCGAACACGCGCGCGCGCTCGGTCACCAGCGCCGCATCGGCGCCCTCATTGCCCAGGCGTTCCCACTCCAGCGAAAAAGCAACTTCCGTCATCTTGGCTCTCTTGATGTCAAGCCCCCTTGAGTCAAGGGGGCGCGGCGTCAGCCGCGGGGTTGTGGCATGCAACGGCGCGGGGCCCGTCATTTCGCCCAGGCGAAATGACGGGGGCTTGACCGCTAAGCGGTCAAGTCCGCGGTCGAACCTGGATATGCACTTCCGCCAGTTGCTCATCCGGAATGGGCGACGGCGCGCCGGTCATCAGGCACTGCGCAGTGGTGGTCTTGGGGAACGGAATGACGTCGCGGATCGACTCTGTGCCGGCCATCAGCGCCGCGATGCGGTCGATGCCGAAGGCGATGCCGCCGTGCGGGGGCGCGCCGAAGCGCAGCGCATCCAGCAGGAAGCCGAACTTCGCTTCGGCCTCTTCCGCGCCGATGCCGAGCAGTTCGAATACCGCGCTCTGCATTTCCGGGCGATGGATGCGGATCGAACCGCCGCCGATCTCATTGCCGTTCAGCACCATGTCGTAGCCGCGCGACACCGCCGTCTTCGCGTTGGCGCGCAGGTCGGCGATGTCGTCGACCGCCGGCGCGGTGAAGGGATGATGGAGCGCGACATAGCGCTGCGCTTCCTCGTCCCATTCGAACATCGGGAAGTCGGTGACCCACAGCGGCTTCCAGCCGTCCTGCACCAGGCCGAAGTCCTTGCCGGCCTTCAGCCGCAGCGCGCCCATGAAGTCGCTGACCTTGTTGTAGCCGCCCGCGCCGAAGAACACGATGTCGCCGTTGCCGGCGCCGACGTGCTTGAGCAGTGCCGCGAAGGCCTCGTCGGCGAAGAACTTCCGGATCGGCGATGAGATCTCGCCGGCCTCGTCGATCTTGATGTAGGCCAGGCCCTTGGCGCCGTACTTGGCGGCATGCGCGGCGTACTCGTCGATCTGCTTGCGGCTCAGCGACGCGCCACCGGGAATGCGCAGTGCGGCCACGCGGCCGTCCGGGTCGCTGGCGGCGGCGGTGAACACGCCGAACTCGCTGGACTTCACCAGCTCGGCCACGTCCACCAGTTCCAGGTCGATGCGCAGGTCCGGCTTGTCCGAGCCGTAGCGGCGCATCGCCTCGGCCCAGGTCATGCGCGGGAACTGGGCATCCAGCTGCACATCCATCACTTCGGCGAAGATGTCGCGGATCATGCCTTCGACGGTGTCCTGCACGTCGCGCTCGCGCACGAAGGCGAATTCCATGTCGAGCTGGGTGAATTCCAGCTGGCGGTCGGCACGCAGGGCCTCATCGCGGAAGCAGCGCGCGATCTGGTAGTAGCGGTCGAAGCCGGCCACCATCAGGATCTGCTTGAACAGCTGCGGCGACTGCGGCAGCGCATAGAACTCGCCCGGGTGCATGCGCGCCGGCACCAGGAAGTCGCGCGCGCCTTCCGGCGTGGCCTTGGTGAGGATGGGCGTCTCGATGTCCTGGAAGCCGCGCGCGTCCAGCCAGCGGCGCAGCGCCTGCACCAGGCGGATGCGGGTGCGCTGCTTGCGCTGCATGTCGGGGCTGCGCAGGTCCAGGTAGCGGTATTTCAGGCGGATGTCCTCGCCCGGTTTCTCGTGGTGGTGGAACGGCAACGGCTCGGCCTTGTTGAGCACGGTGATCCGGGTGGCGATCACCTCCACCTGGCCGGTGCGGATCCTGGCGTTGACGGCCTCGCGCGCACGCACCACGCCTTCGACCTGCAGCACGTCCTCGTAGCCCAGCGACGCGGCGACCTTGAACACCTCGGCCTGGGACGGATCCACCGTCACCTGCACGATGCCTTCGTGGTCGCGCAGATCGATGAAGCACACGCCGCCGAGGTTGCGGGCGACATCGGTCCAGCCGCACAGGGTCACGGTCTGGCCGATCAAGGCCTCGTCGACGAGGCCGCAGAAATGGGTACGCATGGGGGCTCCACTGGGTTCGGACCGGGGCCGGGACATCCCGCAGCCATGACGGGCCGGTCAAGCCCGCTAGTTTACCCGGTCCCCCGCCCTCCGGCCCGTGATCCGCCCCTGCACAGCCTTAACTGGCCGGGCGTATGCTGGCGCCTCTCCAGGAGGGTGCCGCCATGAAGAAGCCGTTGTTGCAGTCCGTTTTCGTACTGTTGCTGGCCTTGGCGGCCGGCAGCGCCTCCGCCCAGATCACGTCCAAGGCCTATGCGCCGGAAAACCTGCGCACGCTCTCGGTGCAGGACCAGACCCGGGTCATCAGCCTGGAGTATTCCGAACAGTCCCGCGGGCGCCGCATCCCGGACGACCAGTTGCGGTTCTACCTGGACCAGGTCAACCGCTCCAACTGGACCTTCAGCCGTATCAAGCAGGACATCGCCCAGTCGCTGGGCGGCAACAGCGGCGGCTGGAACCCGAACCCTCCGGCCCCTGGACAAACCATCCTGTGCGAGAGCAAGAGCGGTGACGCCCGGCGCTGCACGCCGCCGTGGCGCGGACCGTCGCGGCTGGTGCGGCAGCTCTCCAACAGCCGCTGCGAAGAGGGCACGACCTGGAGCTCGCAGGACGGCCTGATCACGGTGTGGAAGGGGTGCCGGGGCGAGTTCGCCGCTGCCGGCGGATCCACCGGGACGATCCGCTGTGAAAGCACCGACGGCCGCGGCCGTACCTGCCGCACACCGTGGAGTGGCCATTCGCGCCTGACCCGGCAGCTCTCCCGCGCCGCCTGCGTCGAGGGCCAGAGCTGGCAGTCGCAGCGGGGCCAGGTGTATGTCGGCAACGGCTGCCGCGCCGAATTCGCCCCCCGCATCGGCGGCGGTGGCGGCGGCTCCAGCCACTACTCGGTCACCTGCAGCAGCGAGAACAACCGCCGCCACAGCTGCGCCTACGACCCGCGCCAGGGCCGGCCGATCCTGTTGCAACAGCTGTCCAACACCAGTTGCCGCGAAGGCTACAGCTGGGGCTACGCGGGCAACCAGATCTGGGTGGACCGCGGCTGCCGGGGCCGCTTCGGACCGCGCTGAGCGACCCTTACCGGCTCAATCGTCGACGCCCCACGGCGCCGGCGGCGGTTCCACCGGCGCGGTGAGGTCGAATTCCACCCGGAACAATCGGCCGTTCGGCCGGCTCAGTTCGTAGACGAAGGTCTTGCCCGGCACCCGTTCCATGGCCCAGGTGTTGTCGAGCGAAGCGTTCAGCCCTTCCCGCTTGAACATCGCCACCGATCCGGCATCGACGGGAAACGCCTGCCGCTGCGCGGTGCCGGCTTCCACCGTGTCGCCGCCGTACAGGGTCACCGCGTCCGGGCTGCCGTCTTCATGGCGATGGTCGTGCTTCAGGCGCAGGCCCGTACCGGTGCGTGTCAGCACCCAGGTACGCGAGCGGTCGTCGCCCACATGGAAGGGAATGCGGATCTCGCGCGCCGGGTCGTCGCAGCCGCGCACGTGCATGACCAGCGTCTTGCCCTCGAACGGATCGGGCGTGGCCGGTGCGGGCTGATTGGCCGTGATGCGGCCGGCGTAGGCCTTGCCGCAATGGGTCGCCAGCGCAGCGAGGAACCTATCTGCAGGCGAGGCTGGTGGCGTGGCGCACCCGGCGACGCACAACGTGGCCAACGCGATGACGCGCTTCTTCATGGCGACCCCCTTCTGGTGGACGGGATACACCTTACTTCGTAGCGCTTTTAGGCGGGGCCGAGGTGAGGCCAACGGAGGTGCCGGCTTCGGCCGGCGCAGGTTCGCCGGCCCCGGTGCCTGGGGAGGCATTCCCGCCCCCACCCAACTCGGGAATGTCGTGCGTCAAGTCCGCATCCTTGCTGTCTTCAGGGTCGGGCACGGGAGCTGTCGCGCCGCGGACGACGGCCCACAGATCGGCACGCGGTCGATCGCAGGACGGACAGCTTTCATCGCGTTCCTCCTCCTCGATCGACGTGCTGCGGAGCGGCGTGAGCCACGGAATCCAGCGGACAGCCGCACGTTGCCGGTCTCCCAGCCGCGTGCCCCGCTGTGGGAATACCTGCACGCCCGGCCCGGGCACGGCGGGGGCCTGCGACGCGATCTTGGGAAAGACCGATGCGCACTCGGAGCTCTCGCAGGTCTCGAAGCCCAACCGCGAGTAGTCCCTGACGATGGCAAACCGGTTCTGTTGTCCGTCCGGTGCGTCAGGGTCGGGATAGCTGACCCGATAGCGTTCCTCGACTCCGTAGTAGCTCCCGCGCGCCAGCGTGATGGGACGGAAATATCGAACCAGCGCGTTGCACGCGGTCGCGCCCGCAGCAATGACCGACGATGTGCAGGCCTCCACCTGGCGACTGGAACCATCCGGGTACCGTGCGCTCGCGCGGATGTTGTAGATACCGAATCCCGTCATGCTCCAGCGATGATTCTCCAGGCTGTTGCCGTTGTCGCCCTGGACGGAATACGCACTGTTGCCGTCGGCGAGGCGCGAGAGCGTGACCGAAACATCCAGCCCCACGTAGGACGGCGGCTGGGCCTTCTGGTAACCGTTACGCCAGTTCCCCAGCGGCTGGATGATCGAAGGCGACTCGCCTTCGAACTGGTACATGAATGACGGCGTCAGCCCCACCAGGGTCTCACCCTGCGTGTCCCCCTGCAGGGAACGCGAAAGGAAGACCGATGGCACTACGGCCCTGCCCACCGTTCCCGATTGCAGGCGCCAGAACTGCGTCTCGGTCTGTCCGTTGTCGATGGTCAGGAGACTCGGGTTCTGGATTGAGACATCGAACTGGGTCGAACGCGTCGGCACCATGGGCTCCCCGTCAGCACTCAGCGGCATGTCGTGCTCGAACGTAAAACCCAGGCCCTCAAAGTCGAACCTGTGCAAGGGATACCCGCAAACCGCCAAGCGACCGGCCAGCATCTGGCCTGGCTCGATGCACAGCCATGGCAGCGAGAACTGCAGGCTGGTGAATCTCCACGCGTCGGCCCGCTTCCAGGCATCGAGATCGGTGGCCGATAGCACACGATATTCCGTAACAGATACCGGGGGCGACTGGGGCGAAGACGCTGCGACCTCGAGCCAGTCAGACCTGAGTGCCCACACACTGATGCCACCCGCGATCGCCAGGCGCCGCAGGACATGGCCCTGCGAGGTGCGCTGCATGACGTCGTTATCGGGCGATGTGCGTTCGTAAAGGCGCACCACCGCGGTCCTGGGGGTCAAAACGACCTGGCCACTCTCGTCCACCCTGATCGCGTAGTTGGGCGTGGCCAGCGGTTGATCCTCATGGAAATTCACAGATCCATCGGGAAGGCGCTCCAGCAAGCGCGTGGCTCCGGAATAGCTCGGATACTCGGTGACCGAGAGGCCACCCAACATCAGCATGCGCGCAGGCAGTTCCGAGACATTGGCGACACGGGAGCCGGACGCCTGTTCGAACAGGTATCCGGACCAGACCTGATATTCGGGCAGGTGCGGCCAAGCCTTGAAGGCGTTGCGATCCGCACTGAACGCGTATCCGTCCTGGTATCCCGCAGGCATCGGCAACTCGCCGGCGGCGATCCTGCTCAGCGCATAGGAAAGCGCGCTCAGCCCATCGTGTGCAACGGCACGGGTGGTCTGGTCCAGCTCCGCGTCCGTGGTCGGCCGCCTTCCCAGTGCGTATTCGATGTGCCGCATGAGTGCGGTCGTAAAGGCCGAAACCCGCAGGGCGGCATGTTCCTGCACGTCCAGCCGGCCATCGCCGCCGCCCAGCGCGGCCAGACGCGAAACGCTCCCCAGCAGGCTGGCCTGGCGCCCCTTGGTGGAGCGCACCTCGATGGATGCCATGCGAGCGGTATCCGTCAGGAACAGCGTGGCCTCGAAGTACCGGCCCTGCACGCTGACCGGAATCAACTCGGTGCCGACACGTACTTCCACCGACTGGAGGACATCACCGGCCGCCAGCGGCGTCACTTCACCGGACAGGCGCAGTTTTGCCGGGGGCACCAGCGGCTGGGACCCGCGCACGGGCAGTGCGCCTGCGGGCGGAGCGGCCTGCCCTGCGCTCTGCAGCACCGGTATCGACATGGCGGCAATACCCGCCACGGCCGCCATGGCGCCCACGACCCACGCGGCCAGAATGGCCATCCCTGCCTTCGACATCGCCCCCTCCTGATTGGACGGCCCTGACACGCGAAGCGCGTGTGCCCCGGCGGGCCGTGCGGAAAGGCTACCGTGCAGGCGGTGCGGCCGTCGAGTGCGGCCGAGTAGCCGCCGAGGTCAGGACGCCGACGGTGCCGGCTTGGCGTCCACCTTCGCCGGCGCGCTTTCGCTCTTCGCCGGTGCCGAGTCGGCGGGCTTGGCCTCTGCGGAGGGCTTGGCACCCTCGCCGCCATCGGCCAGGTTGCGCTTCTTGTCGCCATCCTTCTTGAAGTCGGTCTCGTACCAGCCGCTGCCGGCCAGGCGGAACGCCGGCGCCGTGATCTGCCGCTTCACCGTGGACTGCCCGCAGGACGGGCAGGTGTCGGGGTCGGGGTCGGACAGCTTCTGCAGACGGTCGAAATGGTGGCCGCACTGGGTGCATTCGAAGGCGTAGATGGGCATGGCGGATACGGGACTGACGCGGAGCCCGTATTCTGGGGGCACGGGCCGCCGTTTCAACCGCTTGCACGGCCACGGCGCGTTCACCGCGCCATCGGCCCGGCCGCCAGTACCGCGACCTGCCGCAGCGTGTCGTCGCGGGCCGCGGCGTCCACCGAAGCGCCCTGGAGATAGCTGGCCAGCAGGAAGGGCGCCCGGCCATGGCCGGGCCAGATCACGGCGATGTCGTTGGTGGTGTCGGTGCCGTTGCTGCCCGTCTTGTCGCCCACGGTCCACCCGGAGGGCAGGCCGGCGCGCAGGCGGTGGCCCCCCGTGCGGTTGTCGATGAGCCAGCGGGCCAGAATTCGTCGCGAGGCGGGCGACAGCACCGTGCCCAGCACCAGGCGCTGCAGGTTGACGGCCATCGCTGCGGGCGTCGTCGTGTCGCGCGGGTCGTCGGGGCTGAACAGGTTCAAGGTCGGCTCGTTCCGGTCGCTGCGGGTGACGCTGTCGCCGGTCGCGCGCAGGAAGGCCGTCAGACCGGCTGGATCGCCCACCAACGGCAGCAGCAGATTGGCTGCGGGATTGTCGCTCCAGATCATGGTCGCCCTGCACAACTCCCCGACGTTCAAGCCGCGACCGACGTATTTCTCGGTCACGGGGGCGTGCGCAATCATGTCCTCCTGACGGATGGGTACCCTTTGCGTCAGGGCCATCCGCCCCTGGTCGACCTGCTGGAGCACCGCGGCGACAAGCAGGAACTTGAAGGTACTGCACATCGGGAAACGTTCTTCCTGACGGTGCCCCCAGCGTCGGCCGCTGCCGCTGTCGATCAGGCACACGCCCAGCCGTCCCCCGCTGGCGCGCTCCAGCATCGCCCAGTCCGGTCCCGCCTCCGCCGGTTCCGGCGCCCCGGCAGCCCACGCCCTTGAGTAGCCCGGGACCAGGCCCGCAGCCAACCCTACTCCAGCCCACTGCAGGAACTGCCGCCTCATGATCATCGTGCTCTCCTTGAGAAAACCTTATTGTTTCCGCTCGCCCAGGACGTCACCAGCGCGATAGTTGGATCACAAGCATCAAGGAATCTCATGTCTCCCCCACCCAGGCCCCGTTTGCCGCTGAACGCACTGCGCGCGTTCGAAGCCGCCGCCCGGCACCAGAATCTGACGCGGGCAGCGGACGAGTTGTGCGTCAGCCAGGCCGCGCTGAGCCACCAGATCAAGGCATTGGAAACCCGTCTGGGTGTGACCCTGTTCCAGCGGTTGCCGCGGGGGGTGGCGTTGACCGAGGAGGGCACGGCGCTGTGGCCGCAGATCAACGAGGCGTTCGAGCGCATCGGTCTGGCGATGGACCGGTTCGCAGGGGGACACAGCCGCCAGGTGGTGACGATGGGCGTGGTGGGGACGTTCGCCACCGGCTGGCTGCTGCCGCGCCTGCCGGCCTTCTCTGCGGCCCATCCCGACATCGAACTGCGCATCTCCACCCACAACAATCTGGTCGATCTTGCGGGCGAGGGCTTGGACCTGGCGATCCGCTTTGGCGAAGGCGACTGGCCGGGGCAGGCCCGGATCCCCTTGCGGGCGGCCCGGTTTTCCGCCGTCTGTGCCCCGGCGCTGGCGCCGGTGCTGGAACATCCGCGCGACCTGGCAAGGGCATGCCTGCTGCGCTCGTACCGCAACGATGAGTGGCCGCGCTGGCTGGCCGCCGCCGAGGCCGCGGGGGTGGAAGCACGCGGACCGGTATTCGATTCCTCGATCACATTGGCCAGCGCCGCAGCAGGCGGCGCGGGCGTGGCACTGCTGCCGCTGGACATGTTCGGGCACGAACTGGGCAGCGGTGGCCTGCTGCAGCCTTTTGCCACCACGCTGGAACTGGGGCGCTACTGGTTGACCCGCCTGCGGTCACGCAAGGAATCCGATGCCATGCGGCGCGTGGCGGCGTGGCTGCAGGGACAGGCACTCCTGTAACGATACCCGCGGCGGTCCAGCCAAGGAGCCGGCGGACCGGCTCGCTTTCGCAGGCCCGGCGCCCCCCTTGGGCGCGGGGCGCGTGTTCGAATCCGCATCGACGCGGCGCCGGCCTTGGGGCGTTGCCCATCGGGTGCAACGATGACCGTTGAACGGGTCGGCATGACGCCTGTGCGCATGGCTTCGGAATTGGCGGGGCCCTGTCCCCGACGAACGCTCCAGGGATCAGGACGCCTCGTCGTACAGCGCCGACCAGGCTTCCTCGGCCTTGGCCAGCTGCTGCTGCAGGTCTTCCCGCTCTCGGCCCAGGCGAGCGGCCAGGTCGGCGTCGGCGTACGTCTTCGGTTCGGCCAGGCGCGCATCCACGTCGACCAGCTTGCCCTCCAGTTCGGCGACCCGGGCCTCGGCGGCCGCCAGCTTGACCGGATTGACCTTCTTCGCGGGCGCGGGCGCAGGCTTGGGCGCGGGCGCCGGTTCGCTGCGCAGCGGCTTGCTGCCCTGCGCAGAGGCGCGCGTACGCAACCAGGCCGCGTACTCGTCCAGGTCGCCGGCGAAGGGCTCGACCACGCCGTCGGCCACGCGCCAGAACGTGTCGCAGACCAGGCCGATCAGGTGGCGGTCGTGCGACACCATCACGATGGCGCCGTCGAAATCGCTGAGTGCTTCTGCCAGTGCCTCGCGCATTTCCAGGTCGAGGTGGTTGGTGGGTTCGTCCAGCAGCAGCACGTTGGGCTGCTGCCAGGCGATCAGCGCCAGCGCCAGGCGCGCGCGCTCGCCGCCGGAGAAGCCATCCACCGGCTCGAACGCGCGGTCGCCGGGGAAATTCCACTTGCCCAGGAAATCGCGGAACGACTGGTTGCTGGCATCGGGCGAGATGTCGCGGAAGTGGTCCATGGGCGACTGGCCTTCGTGCAGCGACTCCACGGTGTGCTGGGCGAAGTAACCGATGCGCAGGTCCGGGTGCGCCATGCGGTCGCCGGCCATCGTCGGCAGTTCGCCCACCAGCGTCTTCACCAGCGTGGTCTTGCCGGCGCCGTTGGGGCCGAGCAGGCCGATGCGCTGACCCGCCTCCAGGCCGAAGCCCACATCGTGCAGGATCACCGCGTCGCCGCCGTAACCGGCTTGGACATGGTTCAAGCGGATCAGCGAGAAGGGCAGCTTGGCCGGCTCGGCGAACTCGATGCGGAATTCGCGCTCGGCGCGTACCGCCTCGGTGCCGGCCAATTTGGCCAGGCGCTTCATGCGGCTCTGTGCCTGCGCCGCCTTCGAGGCCTTGGCCTTGAAGCGGTCGATGAAGCTCTGCAGGTGCGCGCGCTCGGCCTGCTCCTTCTCGTGGGCGATCTGCTGCTGGCGCAGCTGCTCGGCGCGCTGGCGCTCGAAATCGGTGTAGCCGCCGGTATACAGCTTGGCGCCGCCGCCGTGCAGGTGCAGGGTGTGGGTGGCGACGTTGTCGAGGAACTCGCGGTCGTGCGAGATCAGCAGCAGCGTGCCCGGATACTTCAGCAGCCACTGCTCCAGCCAGAGCACCGCGTCCATGTCCAGGTGGTTGGTCGGCTCGTCCAGCAGCAGCAGGTCGCTGGGCATCATCAGGGCGCGCGCCAGGTTCAGGCGCACGCGCCAGCCGCCCGAGAACGACGAAACCGGCCGCGAATGCGTGTCCGCCGGGAAACCCAGGCCATGCAGCAGCTTGCCCGCGCGCGCCTCGGCGTCGTACGCGCCGATCTCGGCCATCTTCTGGTGGGCATTGGCGACCGCTTCCCAGTCTTCCCGCGCGCTGGCCTGGGCTTCGGCCTGCAGGACGGCGGCGACTTCGGTGTCGCCCCCCAGCACGAACGACAGGGCCGGGTCCGGCAGCGAGGGGGTTTCCTGCGCCACGCTGGCGATGCGGACCTTGCCCGGCAGGTCCAGATCGCCCTTGTCGGCCTCCAGCTCGCCCTGCACGGCGGCGAACAGGCTGGACTTGCCCGCACCGTTGCGACCCACCACGCCGACGCGGTAACCCGCATGCAGGGTGAGGTCGACGTTGGACAGCAGCAGGCGCTCACCACGGCGGAGCGCGAAATTACGAAGGGCGATCAAGAAACAACCTACGGGGATTTGGGGGAAGCGGCCGCGTAGTTTATCGGTAGCAGGCCGCCACACGGCTGTTAAGAATCCATTGACATCCATGTAACGGGGCGGTAACAAAGGCATTGGTGCAACGCACAAAAGTGATTTCAGCGGCAACTTTCCTGCCACCATCGACCCGCTGCGCCGTCCTTCCACCCCGTTGGAGCCACCATGACCCGCAAGCTCTCGCCACTCGCCTTCGCCGTTGCCCTGGCGCTCGCCGCGCCCATCGCCCAGGCGCAGGAGACCAGCCCGTCTTCCGAGGCACAGACCCTCGACACCCTGATCGTCACCGGCACCCGCGTAGCGGACCGCACGGTGGCCGAATCCACCGCACCGATCGACGTCATCACGCCCGACGTCCTCGAATCCACGGGCACGGTGGAACTGGCCACCGCCCTCTCGCGCGCCGTGCCTTCGCTGAACTTTCCGCGCGCGGCGATCAACGACGGCACCGACGCGATGCGTCCTGCGCAGCTGCGCGGCCTCGCACCGGACCACACGCTGGTGCTGGTGAACGGCAAGCGCTACCACCCGGGCGCGCTGGTCAACGTCAACGGCAGCCAGGGGCGCAGCTCCTCGCCGGTAGACCTCAACTCCATTCCGATCTCCGCCATCGAGCGCGTGGAAGTCCTGCGCGACGGCGCTTCCGCGCAGTACGGCTCGGACGCCATCGCCGGCGTGATCAACATCGTGCTGAAGAGCGCCGACAGCGGCGGCAGCGTCAGCGTGACCGGCGGCGGCTACAGCGCCGGCGACGGCCGCCAGTACCAGGCGCAGGCCGATGCCGGCTTCAAGCTGGGCAGCAGCGGCAAGGTGCATTTCGCCGCACAGGCCGGCCACCAGGACCAGACCGACCGCGCCCGTCCCTTCCTCGGCACCGTGACGGCCACCAGCGCTCCGGGCGGCAAGGTGGTGCAGCGCTACGGCGATCCCGAGGTCGACAACGCTTCGTTCCTCTACAACGGCGAGGTCGACGTCACCGACTACCTGACCTTCTATTCCTATGGCCTGTACACCAAGCGCGAGACGCTCTCGAACGGCTTCTTCCGCCCCGCCGGCGACTCGCGCAACATCCCGTCGATCTATCCGGACGGCTTCCTGCCCCAGATCTTCAACACCTCCACCGACGTAAGCGTCTCCAGCGGCCTGAAGACCTATACCGAGGGCGGCACCAACATCGACATCAGCTATACCTACGGCAGCAACGAGCTGGAGTTCGACATCCAGAACACGCTCAACCGCAGCCTGGGCCCGACCTCGCCCACCGAGTTCTATGCCGGCGCGCTGGAGTTCAAGCAGCACGTGCTCAACTTCGATTTCAACAAGCAGCTGGACTGGGGCCTGGCCTATCCGGTCACCCTGTCCTACGGCGCGGAATGGCGCGGCGAGAAGTTCACCATCGGCGCCGGCGAACCCGGCTCCTACATCAACGGCGGCGTGTTGATCGGTGGCGCGCCCGCACCCTCCGGTGCGCAGGTATTTCCCGGATTCCGCCCCAGCGACAGCGGCAGCTTCGACCGCAACAACATCTCGCTGTATGCAGGCCTGGAAGGCGACATCACCGAGAAGCTGTCGGCGGGCGTAGCCGTGCGCTACGAGGACTACAGCGACTTCGGCGACACCACCACCGGCAAGCTGACCGGGCGTTACGCCTTCAATGACGCGGTGGCGCTGCGCGCGACCGCCTCCACCGGCTTCCACGCGCCGTCGCTGCAGCAGCAGTACTACCAGACCACCTCGACCAACTTCATCGGCGGCGTTCCGTTCGACCTGGTGACCTTCCGGGTGACCAACCCGGCCGGCATCGCGCTCGGCGCGGAGCCGCTGAAGGCCGAGAAATCCGACAACCTGAGCCTGGGCCTGGTACTGACGCCGGTCGAGAACCTGTACGTCACCATCGATGCGTACCAGATCAAGGTGAAGGACCGCATCACGTTGTCGGAGAACCTCACCAGCACGGCCGTGCGCACCTGGCTCAACGACAACGGGTTCCCGGACGTGGCCGGCGGCCGCTACTTCACCAACGCGCTGGACACCACCACCAAGGGCGTCGATATCGTCGGAACCTACAAATGGGCGCTGGCGGCGAGCACGCTGGACTTCACCACCGGCTACAACTACAACAAGACCTCGATCGATCGCGTGGCGGAAAACCCGGCGGCGCTCGAAGCCATCGACCCCACCGCGCTGCGCTTCGGCCGCGTTGAACTGGGCCGGTTCGAGGTGGGCTCGCCCCGCGACAAGTTCTTCCTCAACAGCATCTGGACCAAGGGCGGTTTCAGCGTCAGCGCCACCGCCACGCGCTACGGCGAGTTCACCATCCGCAATTCGAACCCGGCCCTGGACCAGACCTTCGACCCGAAGTGGCTGTTCGACCTGGCCTTCAGCTACAAGACCGGCGGTTGGGAGTTCACCCTGGGTGGCGACAACGTGCTGGACGAGTACCCGGACGAAAGCATCTACGCCACCTCGACCTCGGGCCAGCTGCCGTATCCGTCGCAGAGTCCGTTCGGGTTCAATGGCGCCTATGCGTACGGCCGCGTTGCCTATTCCTGGTAATCCGAAAGCCTCACCGGTACGACGGAACGCCCCGCCCCACGCGGGGCGTTTCCGTTTGCGCGGCGCCATCGACGGCCTCCTGCGCCCCCGTGCCGGTTTGCGGCATGGTCGCCGCATGGGCGACACTCGACCGATCACGCCGAGGAACCGCGCCGTTCGATGCACCATGACACCGACCTGATCAACATTATCGCGGTAGGGCTGGCCCTGGCCTTCGTGCTGGGCGCGCTCGCGCACAGGCTGCGCCTGTCGCCGCTGGTCGGTTACCTGCTCGCCGGCATCTTCGTCGGCCCGTTCACGCCCGGCTTCGTGGCCGACCAGGAACTGGCCAACCAGTTGTCCGAACTGGGCGTGATGCTGCTGATGTTCGGCGTGGGCCTGCACTTCTCGCTGCAGGACCTGCTGGAAGTCAAGGCGATCGCGATCCCCGGCGCCATCGCGCAGATCGCGGTCGCCACCGGCCTGGGCTGGGCGCTGGCCTGGGGCATGGGCTGGACGCCGCTCAACGGCTTCGTGTTCGGCCTGGCGCTGTCGGTGGCCAGCACCGTGGTGCTGCTGCGCGCCATGGAAGACCGGCGCCTGCTGGAAACCCGGCGTGGCCGCATCGCGGTGGGCTGGCTGATCGTGGAGGACATCGCCATGGTGCTGGCACTGGTGATGCTGCCGGTGCTGGCCGACACCTTCGGCGGAGCGTCGGGCGAAAAGCCGGCCAGCTTCGGCACCTTTGCCGTGGCCATCGCCTGGACGCTGGTCAAACTGGGGGCGTTCGTGGCCTTCATGCTGCTGGTGGGCCGCCGGGCGATCCCGTGGACGCTGGAGAAGATCGCCGCCACCGGCTCGCGCGAGCTGTTCACCCTGTCGGTACTGGCGATCGCGCTGGGCGTCGCGTTCGGCTCGGCCACGCTGTTCGGCGTGTCCTTCGCCCTGGGCGCGTTCTTCGCCGGCATGCTGCTCAACGAGTCGGAACTCAGCCACAAGGCCGCCAACGATTCACTGCCGTTGCGCGACGCCTTCGCGGTGCTGTTCTTCGTCTCGGTGGGCATGCTGTTCAATCCGGCCATCCTGATTGCGCATCCGTGGCAGGTACTGGCCACGTTCGGCATCATCGTGGTGGGCAAGTCGCTGGCGGCGTTCTTCATCGTGCGTGCGTTCAAGCACCCCGCCAGCACCGCCCTGACCATCTCGGTCAGCCTGGCGCAGATCGGCGAGTTCTCCTTCATCCTGGCCGCGCTGGGCGTGTCGCTGAAGATCCTGCCGCCGGACGGCCGCGACCTGATCCTGGCCGGCTCGCTGCTGTCGATCATCGCCAATCCGTTCCTGTTCTCCTGGCTGGATCGCTGGCAGACGCGGCAGGAGGCGCTCGCGCCCGTACCCGACCAACCCGAAGTGCCGCCGGGCCCTTCGCTGGACGTGACCGGCCACGCCATCATCATCGGCTACGGCCGGGTGGGCAGCGAACTGGCGCGCGTGCTGCGCGACCGCGGCGTGCCGCTGATCGTCATCGACGACAACGGCGACCATGTGGCGCGCGCGCACGACGCCGGCATCCCCGCCATACGCGGCAGCGCGGCCGCCGACCGGGTGCTGGCCGAAGCGCATCCCGAGCGCGCGAAGATCGCCGTGCTGGCCATCCCGCAACCGCTGGAGGCCGGCGAAGCACTGGCCAAGCTGCGCGCGATCAATCCCGCGCTGACCCTGCTGGCGCGTGCGCACAGCGAAGGCGAGGTCAAACACCTGCTGGAACACGGCGCGGACGGCGCGGTGCTGGCCGAGCGCGAACTGGCGTTCTCGCTGGCGGAGATGGTGATGTCCACCCCGCCCTACCGCCCACAGCGCGCCGCGGGCTGACCCGGCGGATCAGCGGCCCGAGGCCGCGGCTTCGGCCACGGTGTCGGCCAGCACCTCGGCCAGCGGCCGGGGCGCGCCGTACAGGTAGCCCTGCACGCGCTGCACGCCCAGGCGGCGCAGGCAGAATTCGGTGTCTTCGTCCTCGACGAACTCGGCGACGGTCGCCGCGCCGAACGCCTTGGCCACCGCCACCGATGCCTGCACCACGGCATAGTCCTTGCCCAGCTGGGCCACGTTGCGCACGAACGAGCCGTCGATCTTGATCACGTCCACCGGCAATTCGCGCAGGCGCGCGAAGCTCTGCATGCCGGTGCCGAAGTCGTCGATGGCGATGCGGCAACCCAGCGCGCGCAGGTCGGCCAGAAGATGGCTGGCCGCCGCCGTGTTGGAGATGGCCGCGGTCTCGGTGACTTCGAAACACAACGCGCTCATCGGCAACGGCGAGCCGGCCAGCAACGTGCGCAGTTCCACCTGGAAGCTCATCGAAGCCAGGCTCTGCCCGGTCAGGTTGATCGCGATCTCCCGGCAGTGCGGCAGGGCGGCAGGCGACTTGCGCAGCAGGCGGAACAGCGCGCGCACCACGGCCAGGTCCAGCTCGGCACCCCGACCCGCGGCCTCCAGCGGCGCCATGAAGCGCGCCGGCGCCACGATGTCGCCCCGCTCGTCCAGCAGCCGGCACAGCACCTCGCCCGTGAGCGCATGCGGATCGGCGACGGGCGCGTCCCCCAGTTCGAGGATCGGCTGGAAGTACAGGACGACGCGCTCGTTGCGGAGGCTGGCCAGGGCCTCCGTCGCATCGTGCAGCTGGCGGCGCTGGCTCTGACGCACGCGGCTGTGGCCCGCGTCGTGGTACCGGGGGCGCAGCTCGCCGTGACGGCGCGCCTCGAAGGCCAGGTGCGAGGCGGTCACCACCGCGCGGTCCACCACCCGCGCATGCGTGCCGTTGAAGGCGGCCACGCCCAGGTAGGGCAGCAGCCGGATCGGCTGGCCGTCGACATCGATCTCGGCATGTTCCACCCGCGCCACCACGCGTTCCCACAGATCGGGATCGCCCGCCTGCCGGGGCAGCAACGCGAACTGCCCGGTGCCCACGTAATAGGTTTCCACCAGGTCTTCCAGCCGGCGTGCGGCCGCATTCATCGCCTGCGCCTGGGTATCCAGGCCGAAACCGGCCACCAGCGTATCGGTCTGGTCGAGCAGCAGATAGCCCAGCTCGGTGCGCGCCAGGGGACGGGCGACGCGCTCGCGCAGCGCCTTGAGGTTGGGCAGCCCGGTGATCTGCTCGCGCAGGGTTTCGGCCGAGAGCCGCTCGGCCAGTTCGTGGCGGTCGCGATGGGTCAGCCACAGGTACATCATGGCCAGCAGCAGGATGTTCACTTCCAGCGTGATGTGCAGCAGGTTGAAGAAGCCCACCGCGCTGCTGGCGTACTCCGCCGTGCCCGCGACCATGCCCACCAGCAGCAGCAGGGTCAGCGACAGCGCCGCCATCGCCCAACGCGACGACAGCCGCAGCATGCCCCAGCCGAGCACCAGCAGCAGGGCGAAGCGGTAGTCCATCAGCACCAGTTCCGGTGCCGCGGCACCGGTATCGAATGCCCGGCGCACCCGCACCGCCGCCCACATGCTGGCGGCCAGGCCCGCACCCAGGGCGATCGGCCACAGCCAGTGCAAGGCCGCCTCGCTGCGCGGCGGCGCGTGGCCGCGCTCGCGCCAGGCGACCACCAGCGGCAGCGTCACCACCGCCACGCCGAACTGCTTGGCGAAGAACATCTGGAAGACGGTGCTGATCGCCGCGGACGAGGTGGAGATCATGGCGATGCTGAAACCCACCAGCGCCAGCATCAGCGGATACAGCAGCAGGCCGATCGCGGCAAAGCGGATCAGGTCGCGCCGTTGCACCCGCTGGCCGGGCGCGCGCGGCCAGCCGGCCAAGCGCGCGCACAGCAAGGTCCAGGCGAAGGCGAACAGGTAGCTGGCCGCGCCCCAGGCCAGCACCGGGCCGGGTCGCCACGCGTCGAAATAGAGCTGGCGCACCGTCCAGCCGGCGAACGTCAGCAGGAAGCAGCCGGCGACGACGCGACGGTCGTGCTCCAGCATGGCGAGCGCCAGCAGCAGGCCGGCATGGAGGTGGATCAGCGAGGCGTCGGACACCTGGCCGAAGAAATCGATCCGGTAGCCGACCGCCACCTGCTGCAGCAACAGGCACAGGCCGCCGAGCAACAGCACTCTGGTGCTGATGCCCAGGCCACGCGCCCGGCTGTCGGCGTGGTCACCCATGCATGCGTATCCTGTGTGTTGCCTCCCCCGCCGCATCCTGACACGGAAACCCACAGGCCGGGAGTGCTGCAGCGTGCCGCAGCCCCCCACGCATTACCCCATGCACGGGCGGACCGCTCGTCGGTCCGTCCGTGCCCGCGACCTCAATGCGACGCGCGGTCGAACTGCAACTGGGCGCCCGCCGCGTGCACGCGCACGGTGTCGCCCGGGCCGAACTCCCCGGACAGGATCTTCTGCGCCAGCGGATTCTCCAGCTGGGCCTGGATCGCACGCTTCAGCGGCCGCGCGCCGTACACCGGGTCGAAACCGACATTGCCCAGCAGCATCAGCGCCGAGTCGTCGAGCTCCAGCACGATCTGGCGCTCGGCCAGGCGCTTGGCCAGGTAGCGGGTCTGGATGCGGGCGATCTCGCGGATCTGCGCCTTGTCCAGCGGATGGAACACGACGATGTCGTCCAGCCGGTTGATGAACTCGGGGCGGAAGTGCGCCTGCACCACGCCCATCACCGCGGCCTTCATCTGCGTGTAGCTCTCCGGGCTGTCGTCCGAGAGTTCCTGGATCAGGCTGGAGCCCAGGTTGGACGTCATCACGATCACCGTGTTGCGGAAGTCCACCGTGCGGCCCTGGCCATCGGTCAGCCGGCCGTCGTCGAGTACCTGCAGCAGGATGTTGAACACGTCCGGGTGCGCCTTCTCCACTTCGTCCAGCAGGATCACGCTGTAGGGACGGCGGCGCACGGCTTCGGTCAGGTAGCCGCCTTCCTCGTAGCCCACATAGCCGGGAGGCGCGCCGATCAGCCGGCTGACCGCGTGCTTCTCCATGAACTCGCTCATGTCGATGCGCACCATCGCGTCGCTGCTGTCGAACAGGAACTCCGCCAGCGCCTTGCACAACTCGGTCTTGCCCACGCCGGTGGGCCCGAGGAACAGGAACGAGCCGCTGGGCCGGTTGGGATCGGACAGCCCGGCGCGTGAGCGGCGCACGGCATCGGAGACGACCTTGATCGCTTCCTCCTGGCCGATCACCCGGCCACGCAGCGACTGCTCCATCTGCAGCAGCTTCTCGCGTTCGCCCTCCAGCATCTTGCTGACCGGGATGCCGGTCCAGCGGCTGACGACCTCGGCGATCTCCTCGTCGGTGACCTTGTCCTGCAGCAGACGGAAGCCCTTCTGCTCGGCTTCCTGCGCGGCCGCCAGCTGCTTCTCCAGCTCCGGCAGCTGGCCGTACTGCAGCTCGCTCATGCGCGCATAGTCCTGCTTGCGCTGCGCGGCCTCCAGCTCCAGCTTCGCCCGCTCGATCTGCTCCTTGATCTTCGTGGCCCCGGTCAGGGTGGCCTTCTCGGCCTTCCAGATCTCCTCCAGGTCGTTGAACTCACGCTGCAGCGATTCGATCTCGGTTTCCAGGTCGGCCAGGCGCTGCTTCGACTGCGCGTCCTTCTCCTTCTTCAGCGCCTCGCGCTGGATCTTGAGCTGGATCAGCCGGCGTTCCATCCGGTCCATCTCCTCCGGCTTGGAGTCGATCTCCATGCGGATGCGGCTGGCGGCCTCGTCCATCAGGTCGATGGCCTTGTCCGGCAGCTGGCGGTCGGCGATGTAGCGGTGGCTCAGCGTGGCGGCGGCGACGATCGCCGGGTCGGTGATCTCCACGCCGTGGTGCACGGCGTACTTTTCCTTCAGGCCGCGCAGGATCGCGATGGTGTCCTCGACGCTGGGCTCGCCCACGAACACCTTCTGGAAGCGGCGTTCCAGCGCGGCGTCCTTCTCGACGTACTTGCGGTATTCGTCCAGCGTGGTGGCGCCGATGCAGTGCAGCTCGCCGCGCGCCAGCGCCGGCTTGAGCATGTTGCCGGCGTCCATCGAGCCCTCGGCCTTGCCGGCGCCGACCATGGTGTGCAGTTCGTCGATGAAGAGGATGATCTGGCCTTCGTTCTTGGCCAGGTCGTTGAGCACGCCCTTCAACCGCTCCTCGAATTCGCCGCGGAACTTCGCGCCGGCGATCAGCGCGCCCATGTCCAGCGACAGCACGCGCTTGCCGCGCAGGCCTTCGGGCACTTCGCCGTTGACGATGCGCTGGGCCAGGCCCTCGACGATGGCGGTCTTGCCCACGCCCGGCTCGCCGATCAGCACCGGGTTGTTCTTGGTGCGGCGCTGCAGGACCTGGATGGTGCGGCGGATCTCCTCGTCGCGACCGATCACCGGGTCCAGCTTGCCGGACTCCGCGCGCGCGGTCAGGTCGATGGTGAACTTCTCCAGCGCCTGGCGCTGGTCTTCGGCATTCTCCGACTGCACCTTTTCCCCTCCCCGCAGCTTCTCGATGGCGGCCCGCAGCTTCTGCTTGTCGGCACCGCTGGCCTTCAGCTCCTGGCCGGCGGCGCCGCTGTCGTCCAGCGCGGCCAGCAGGAACCACTCGCTGGCGATGTAGGTATCGCCACTGTCCTGCGCCAGCTTGTCGGTGACGTTGAGCAGGCGCGCCAGGTCGTTGCCGATGGACAGGTTGCCGGCCTGGCCGGTCACCTTCGGCAGTCTGTCCAGCGCGTCGCCCAGCCGCTCGCGCAGCACGGGCACGTTGACGCCGGCCTGCGCCAGCAGCGGGCGGGTGCTGCCGCCCTGCTGCTCCAGCAGTGCGGTCAGCACGTGCACCGGCTCGATCATGGTGTGGTCGCGGCCCACGGCCAGCGACTGCGCGTCGGCCAGCGCCTGCTGGAAACGCGAGGTCAGTTTGTCCATCCGCATCGGGAGAACCTCAAGGAAGGTAGGGGCCAGCGAGTCCGGCCGATGCTACCCACATGCGGTTAAGCGGCGGTGTTTCAAGAGCAGGTGAGACACGGATTCACCCAGGGTGGGCCTTGGCCCACCTTCCGATATCCCCTGCCCGTAGGGCGGGCCGGGGCCCGCCTTACGGCTTCTTCTGCAGCGACAGCAGGCCCAGCAGCACGGCCAGCGCCGCGTACGCCCCGGCAAACTGCCAGAGGATCGTCGCCCTCAGGCCTTCCACGTCCCACGGCAGGTAGATGCCGCCGCGCGGATCCACCGAGTGGATGATGCCGAACAGGGTCAGCACCGCACCCACCAGCAGCGCGACGACGGCACGGCCGTTGCGGCCGTCGATCATCGCCACCAGCGCGGTGGTCCAGACCATGGCGGTGATGATGAAGCCGTTGCCCAGCGTCACTATCGTGGCCAGGTCCGGCAGACCGTGGCCGTCCACGCCTTCGTACAGGCCGGCGAAACGGTCCGGCGCGATCCACGCGGGGTTGCCGAACTTGATCGTCAGCAGATAGGCCACCGACGGCAGGAACCCCAGCGCCACCGCGATGGCGTGCTTGCGCGGCGTTTCGGTGAAAGCCTGCACGGTGATGTCCAGGCCCACGTAGACGATGATCGGCGCCAGCACCGCCACCGGCAGCCACTGCACCAGGCCCGACACGTAACCGAGCACGCCGCCCAGGCCGATGAAGAGGCCGGTCAACAGCGTGTAGCCCTTGCGCGCCCCCATGTGCTTGTAGGCGGGCTGGCCGATGTAGGGCGTGGTCTGCGCCACGCCGCCGCAGAAGCCCGCCACCAGGGTGGACACCGCCTCGGCCAGCAGCACGTCGCGCGTGCGGTAGTCGTCGCCGGCCGCGCGCGCGCTTTCGCTGACGTTGATGCCGCCCACCACCATCAGCAGGCCGAACGGCAACAGCAGCGGCAGGTAGGGCACGGTGTAGGCCAGGCCGTCCAGCCAGCCCAGCGTGGGCAGCGGCAGGGTCAGCGCGAGCGGCACGGCCTCGGGCACCTTGAAGCCCGGCGCGCCCAGGCCGGCCAGGCCCAGCCCGTAGTACAGCGTGGTGCCCACGATGAAGGCCAGCAGCACGCCGGGGATCTTCACCGGCAGCCTGCCCTTGGCCACCAGCACGTACAGCAGCAGGCCGAAGGTGACGAAGCCGACGATGGGCTGGCGCAGCGTCTCGATCAGCGGCAGGAAGCCCAGCAGCGTCAGCGCCGCGCCGCCGATGGAACCCAGCAGGCCGGCGCGCGGCACGGCGCGGGTGACCGCATCGCCGAAGAACGACAGCACCAGCTTCAGCACGCCCATCACCACCAGCGAGGCCATGCCGAGCTGCCAGGTGGCGATGGCCGCGGCCTGTTCGCCCATGCCCGCCTGCTTGAAGCCGAGGAAGGCCGGCCCCAGCACCAGCAGCGCCATGCCGATGCTGGTGGGCGCGTCCAGGCCCAGCGGCATCGCGGTGACGTCGTCGCGCCCGGTCCTGGCCGCCAGCCGGTGCGCCATCCACGTGTAGATCAGGTTGCCGACCAGCACGCCCAGCGCCGTGCCGGGGAACATGCGGGTGAACACCACCTCGGCCGGGAACTGGAAGATGCCGATCAGCGCGGCGGCGATGAAGCCGAGGATGGACAGGTTGTCCACCACCAGGCCGAAGAACCCGTTGAGGTCACCGGGGACGAACCACTTGCCGCTGCGGGTCTGGGAAGTCATGGGCGCGAGGAGTGAGGGGAGATGAGTGGGAAGTGAGCAAAGGCGAAGCATGGCGAGCACGCGGTTTTCCGCTCACTCCCCACGCCGCTCCACTCACTCCTGCTTCAGAAGGATACGTCCACCGGGTGCCGCGACCACAGCACCGACTGGTGGCCGGTGGCCCGCTTCCATGCCAGGCGGATCGCCTCGATGTCGGCGCGGCGCTGCGGGGTGTCCTCGTGCAGCACCACCAGCACCTTGGTCTTCAGCCGGTTGGGTTCCTTCGCACCGCGGAACAGCCACTGGCCGTAGGCGTCGAACACGGTCAGGCCGTCGGGAAAGCGCGCGGTCACTTCCTTGTCGAGAAAGGCGCGCCATGTCGCTTCGCTGATCGGCTCGGCCTGCGGACGGTCGGCCGGACCGGTCTCTTCCCCCACGCCGAAGTACAGCTCGCTGCGCACCCAGCCGCTCGCGCTGGCAGGACGCAGCGCATCGCCTTCCAGTGCCGCGGTGGTGGCAGGGGCCGGCGCGACGGGCGGCGGGGAGGCGCACCCGGCCAGCGCAAGCAGGACCAGCAGGCAGACAGCACGATGCGACATGGGGAAGACCTCGCAGGGAAGGACAGGATGGAGCATGCCGCCGCGGTGGCCATATGACGCGGCGGCATAAGGTGATGGACAGCGGAGATGACGCAGGGCCCGCAGTGGCGGCTAATATATCGCTTCATCGCAATATAGCGATAGACTTTATTCTGTTCCCTCCCTCGCCCCACGAGACCCGCATGTCCCACCCCGCCCTTGCTCCGCTCGGCGCCGCCATCGTGCTGGCGCTTGCCCTCCCCGCCCATGCCCAGACCGCGCCTGCCGGCGCCACCGACCTGGACGCGGTGATCGTCACCGGCACCCGCGCCAGCGACCGCACCGCGCTGGAGTCCACCTCGCCCATCGACGTGCTGACCGCCGAGGACATCCGCAAGGCCGGCGTGCTCAACGGCGAACTCGGCAGCGCGCTGCAGGCGCTGCTGCCCTCGCTGAACTTCCCGCGCCAGTCCAATTCCGGCGGTGCCGACCACATCCGCGCCGCGCAGCTGCGCGGCCTGAGCCCCAACCAGGTGCTGGTGCTGGTCAATGGCAAGCGCCGCCACACCAGCGCGCTGGTCAACACCGACAGCAAGATCGGCAAGGGCAATACGCCGGTGGACTTCAACGCCATCCCGGTCAGCGCGATCAAGCGCATCGAGGTGCTGCGCGATGGCGCCGGCGCCCAGTACGGCTCCGATGCCGTCGCCGGCGTCATCAACGTGATCCTCAACGACGCGCCGGAAGGCGGCGCCTTCGAAGCCAGCTACGGCGCGCACCACACGAAGGTCGAGCCCATCGACCAGACCGTCACCGACGGCCAGACCGGTTTCTTCAGCGCGCAGGTGGGCGATCGCATCGGCGATGGCGGCTTCTTCCGCGTGGGCCTGGAATACAAGCAGCGCGAGGGCACCAACCGCGCCGGCCTGGACCAGATCCCGTTCTTCGAAGAGCAGACGCCGGACAATCTGGCCCTGGCCGGCCAGCGTAATTACGTGCTGGGCGACGGC
Source organism: Pseudoxanthomonas sp. F37 (assembly GCF_022965755.1). Taxonomy (NCBI): domain Bacteria; kingdom Pseudomonadati; phylum Pseudomonadota; class Gammaproteobacteria; order Lysobacterales; family Lysobacteraceae; genus Pseudoxanthomonas; species Pseudoxanthomonas sp. F37. The sequence continues at coordinate 3,123,007 of NZ_CP095187.1, forward strand.
AGTTCCCGCGACATCAACGCCTGGCTCAACGCGGCGGTGCCGCTGGGCGCATCGGCCGAGCTGTACGCCTTCGGCACGTACCACCAGAGCGATACCGAAGGCGCCAACTACTTCCGCTACCCCGATGGCGTGGCGAACTGGAAGCAGGTCTACCCCAACGGCTACCGCCCGGTCTCGGAAGGCGACAACCTGGACCTGGCCGGCGTGGCCGGCGTGCGCGGGCAATGGGGCGACTGGGACTACGACGCCAGCCTCAACCACGGCCGCAATGAATTCACCTACCGCCTGCGCAACTCGCTCAACGCCTCGCTGGGCCCGACCAGCCCCACGCGTTTCAAGACCGGCGACTACCAGTCCGGCCAGACCCTGCTGAACCTGGACATCAGCCGCGTGCTGGGCGCGCACACCTTCGCCACCGGCCTCGAGTTCCGCCAAGAGACCTTCGAAACCGGCGCCGGCGACCCTGCTTCCTATGCGGCGGGCCCCTACACCGACCGCCCGACCGGCTCGCAGGCGGGCGGCGGACTGACCCCGCAGGACACCGCCGACCTCGACCGCGACGTGTCCAGCGTCTACGCCAGCCTCAGCAGCCAGTGGGGCGAGAAGTTCACCACCGACATCGCCGCGCGCTACGAGCACTATGACGATTTCGGCGGCGAACTGACCGGAAAGCTGGCCGCCCGCTACGAGTTCGCGCCCGCATTCGCCCTGCGCGGCTCGGTGTCGAACAACTTCCGCGCCCCGTCGCTGAGCCAGATCGGCTTCGAATCCACCTCCACCGGCTACGACGCCTCCGGCCAGCTCACCCAGGGCCGCCTGCTGTCGGTCAACAATCCCATCGCCCGCGCGCTGGGCGCGCAGGACCTGGAGCCGGAGAAGTCGCTGAACCTCAGCGTGGGCTTCACCAGCCGCATCGGCGAGCACTTCGACGTGTCGCTGGACGTGTTCCGCATCGACATCGACGACCGCGTGGCGCTCACCGAACGCATCAGCGGCGACGCGTTGACCGACTTCGTGCTGGACAACTTCGGCGTGCCGGGCGTGCAGAGCGCCAACTTCTTCATCAACGCCGCCGACACCCGCACCGAAGGCGCCGAGCTGGTGGCCAACTGGCGGCAGGCGCTGGGCGATGGCAACCTGCTGCTGACCGGCGCCTACAGCTACGCCAGGACCGAGCTGGAGAACATCGCGGCCACGCCGGCCGAACTGCTGGCCATCGATCCGGACTACGTGCTGTTCGGCGTGGAGGAAAGCAACACGCTGACCGACGCCGCACCGCGCACGCGCGGCACCTTCACCGCCACCTGGGACAACCCGCAATGGTCGCTGCTGGGTCGCGTGAGCCGGCATGGCAGCGCCAAGCGCGTGTTCAACTTCGGCGGCGGCTTCGAGCCGGAACAGACCTACGGCGCCGAGTGGCAGCTGGACGCGGAAGTCGAATACCGCGTCTCGCCCAGGTGGAGCGTGGCCATCGGCGGCCTGAACCTGACCGACGAGTACCCGGACCTGTCGAACGAGGACATCTACTACTTCGGCAACCTGCCCTACGACGTGCTTTCGCCCATCGGCAGCAATGGCGCGTACTACTACACCCGGGTGCGCTACACGTTCTGAGCAGGAACACCGTCATCCCGGCGAAGGCCGGGATGACGATCAGGCAGGCCGACCTGATCGGTCTGTTCGAGGAACCGCGCCCGCTCTTCCTCGGTAGGCACGTGGCACGCGGTCGTCCCGAACCACCGGTACCGGTGCCGCGCGATCCACCGGTACAACGGATCGCGCACGGCGCGCGGCACCACCGCGATCACACCCGCCAATCGCCACACGCCACCCAGGCCCGTCAGCACGCGCTGGATCGCAGCGCTGTCAGTCCACGCACGCTCGCCGTCGACCAGCAGGAACGATGCGGGGTCGTCAGGATCCAGTCCATGCCCCGCCAGCAACGCGCGACCCGCTTCGGTCTGCATCGCCGCGAAACGATAGCGGCCCTCACGGTCGTGCTTCAGCAGGAAACGCACCCAGCCGTTGCACAGCACGCAGATGCCGTCGAAGACGATGACCGGCACTCGCGGGCTGGATGGATCCCTTGTCGTCACGCAACCTCTCCGTCAAACAGGATGATTCCCCGCTCCCCGCACGCGGGGAGAAGGACGACCATTCACTCGTCGCGTACATCCAGCCAGCCCGTGTAGTGCACCAGCAGTCCGACGAGCGGTAACGAGGCCCACACATCGAACGCGTAACGCTCGCCGTCCGCGGACTCGCGTGCGCCCACGCCCGTGAACCAGCGCGCCGGCAACGACACGCCGAACACGCTCACGCGGACGACACGCCAGACTATCGCCTCGTCCACCACCTCCAGCCGGAAGCCGAACGTCGCCAGGCCCAGCCGCTCGCACAGCACGTCGCCGTCGCGCCACAGGCGCGAAGGCATGGCGCGCCCGCCGATGAAGCGCGTCCAGCGCTCGGCGTCGGGCGATGCGTCGATCTCCACGCACAGCGGACCCGATCCGGCCGGCGGCAGGTGCGTGGCGGAGGCCACCAGGCGCGACAGCAGCCCCGATCCGCGTTCGACCTCGACCATCCCGGCGTAACGGCGCCGGCCCTGCGCAAGATGCAGCGCGCGCACCGGTCCCGGCAGCGCGTCGAAGGCCGTACCCAGCGGCACGGCGAACAGCGGGCTTACGGCTGCATCCACGCCAGCGTGGCGATGCGGCCGCTGCGGCCGTCGCGGCGGTGGGAGAAGAAGCGGTCGGGCTCGCTGATCGTGCAGAGATCGCCGCCATGGATGGCGTCCGCCCGCATGCCGCGCGCGACCAGGCGGCGGCGCGCCAGCGCGGGCAGATCGGCCAGCCAATGGCCCGGACGCGTCGGCGCGAACGCCGCGGCCGCACCGGCCCGCTGCGAGACGAAGGCGTCGAACACGTTCTGGCCGACCTCATAGCGCAGGGGACCGGCGGCCGGCCCGATCCACGCCACCAGGTCCGCCGCCGGCGTGTCCATGGCGTCCAGCGTCGCTTCCAGCATGCCCTTGGACAGGCCCGGCCAGCCGGCATGCGCGGCGGCGATCTCGCGGCCGTCCTTCGCCGCGAACACCACCGGCAGGCAATCGGCAGTGAGGATGGCCAGCACCACGCCCGGCGTGGACGTGACCAGCGCATCGGCAACCGGTTCCGTGGCGGCGGGATCGGCGGGGGTTTCCACGCGCAGCACGTCGATGCCATGCACCTGCTTCAGCCAGTGCGGCGCGGAAGGCAGGCCGGCCAGTTCGACCAGCCGCGCGCGGTTGCGCGCCACCACCGCAGGGTCATCGCCATCGGCCGCGTACCTGTTGCCCAGGTTGAAGTGGTCGAACGGCGGCTGCGACTCGCCCGCGCCATGGCGCAGCGTGGTGAAGGCGTGCACGCCCGCCGGTGCGGGCCAGTCGGCCGCGACGGCGGGGGCGCGATTCACTTGCGTTGCGCCTGGGTGTCCGCGCGCAGGGCCGCCAGCAGCGCCAGCATGTCGGCCGGCACCGGCGCGGTGACGCGCACCGGTTCGCCGCTGACCGGATGGGCGAACTCCAGCGTCTCGGCATGCAGGGCCTGCCGGCGGAAGCCGCGCAGCACCGCGATCAGTTCGTCGCTGGCGCCCTTGGGCAGGCGCAGCGGGCCGCCGTACAGCGGATCGCCGACGATGGGGTACTTGATGTGCGCCATGTGCACGCGGATCTGGTGCGTGCGCCCGGTTTCCAGCCGGCATTCCAGCGCGGTGTGCGCACGGAAGCGCTCGCGCAGGCGGTAGTGGGTGACGGCATCGCGGCCATCCTCGCGCACGGCCATCTTCAGCCGGTCGCGCGGGTGGCGGTCGATCGGCGCATTGGCGGTGCCGCCGGAGACCATCGCGCCCACCACGATCGCCAGGTACTGGCGATGCACGTCGCGCGAGGCCAGCTGCGCCACCAGCGAGGTGTGCGCCGGCAGCGTGCGCGCCACCACCATCACGCCCGAGGTGTCCTTGTCCAACCGGTGCACGATGCCCGCGCGCGGCAACGCCGACAGCGACGGATCGCGGAACAGCAGCGCATTGACCAGCGTGCCGGTGGGATTGCCGGCGCCGGGGTGGACGACCAGACCCGCCGGCTTGTCCAGCACGAAGACGTGCTCGTCCTCGTACAGGATGTCCAGCGGGATGTCTTCCGGCTCGGCGTGGGTCTGGGTATCCAGCACCACGTCCAGGCTGGCGGTCTCGCCGCCGCGCACGGGATCGCGAGGGCGCACCACCTGGCCGTCCAGCAGGGCGTTGCCCGACTTGATCCACTCGGTCAGGCGCGACCGGGAGAACTCGGGGAACAGCTCGGCCAGGGCGGCGTCGAAGCGCCGGCCGGCGGCGCTGGCGGGCACGACGGCCGTGCGGGGCGTATCGGGGGAATCGGGTTCGGTCATGCGGGAAAACGTCCAGGAAGGCCATGCCGCCGGTCCGTATTGGCCGATTGTTCATGGCGAAGGCGGCGCCTAGGCTATCATCGACAGCCTGTTTCCCTGCCGCGGCCTGCCGCCAGCCCATGACCCAGCGTGCCCTTCCCCGCCTTACCCGCCCCTCCGCGTCCGCCCGTCTGGTCCTGCTGGCGCTGGCGGTCGCCTTCGCCGGGACCGGCTGCGGCAAGATCTTCAAGAAGAAGGAAGCACCCGAGAACCAGCCGGTCGAGGTGATGTACCAGGAAGCGCACCAGGCCATGGCCAACAACAACTGGGACCGCGGCCTGACCAGTTTCCGCCGCCTGATCGCCCAGTATCCCTACGGTCCCTACACCGAGCAGGCGCTGATGGAAACGGCCTATGCCGAATACAAGGCCGGCAAGCTGGACGACGCGGTGACCACCATCGACCGCTTCATCCGCACCTACCCCACGCACCGCAACATCCCGTACATGTACTACCTGCGCGGGCTGGCCAACTCCAACCGCGACACGGTGTTCCTGCAGAAGGTATGGCGTCTGGACGCCAGCCGCCGTGACCTGGCCACCCCGATGCAGGGCTACAACGACTTCAACCGCGTCGCCGAGAACTACCCCAACAGCCGCTACGCCGCCGATGCCCGCCAGCGCATGGTGGCCTTGCGCAACCAGTTCGCCCTGCACGAACTGGACACGGCCATCTACTACCTGCGTCGCGACGCCTGGGTGTCGGCCGCCAGCCGCGCCAGGTACCTGCTGGAAACCTATCCGCAGAGCGCCTACCAGAACGACGCCGTCGCCGTGCTGGCCGAGGCCTACACCCACCTGGGCAACGAGGCCCTGGCCGCCGACGCCCGGCGCGTGCTGGAGTTGAACGACCCGCAGCATCCCTGGCTGGCCGGCAAGTGGCCGGACTATCCGTGGATGGTGCGTCGCCTGAACCCGTTCGCCAGCGAGAAGTCCATCAACACCGCCGACCGCCGCAACGACGACTGAGCGCAGCGCAGGTCGTGCGCGAAAAAGGGCCTTCGGGCCCTTTCTCCGTTTCCGGACCGGATCATTCGGCCGTGCCGGCCTTGTCCCAGTCGAAGCGCGTCAGCACCGCCAGTTGCCGCGGTTCGAGCACGCCGTTGTGCTGGATGCCATCGATGACCCAGGTGGGGAACACGGTCACGCCCGCCGCCGCACAGGTGGACGTCATGGGCGTATTGCGCCCGCCGGGCGAACATTCCACGTAGGGCAGCCGGTCCGCCGCATGGCCGAAGCGGCGCTTCTGCTGCCGGCACTCCACGCACCATGACGCGCCATAGAACCTGGCGCCGTAATCGGACAGGTGCTGCGCCAGCGCCGCCGCCCGACGGCTTTCCGGACGCTGGTGCAGCAGTCCGCTCTGATGCACGTGAAGCACGCCCACCACGAGCAGTACCGGCAACGCCTGCACGGCCCACCAGCGCTTCCAGGGCTGGCCGGGCGCCGACACGGGGCGGCTCAGCTGCAGCCGGCCGAACATCGCCGCCAGCACCGCCAGCGAAGCCAGGCAGCCCATGCAGAATGCGTCGAGCACCACCGCCCCCACCGCAGTGAGGTAGACGCTGATCCCCAGCCCCAGCAGCACCAGCCGCCACTGCCGCTGCCAGCGCAGCAGCGCCGACGCCTTGCGCGACAGCGACACCCAGGCGACCACCGCATACAGGCCGAAGCCCCACCCCGCCATCGGCACGCCCAACAGCGTGGACCAGCCGCTGCGCTGGATCGCATCGCAGCCACCCTCGCCGGTGCAGAACGCGGACGCGGAACCGCTGCCCCCCGCCCACGCCAGGTAGCCGGTGATCAGCAGGCCCAGCACCGCCAGCGCCAGCATCACGCGATCTGGCGGCGTCGCCGCGCGCGGCATCGGGGATGCCTGATGCACGGGGTGCGCCTTGCGCTTCTTCTTTCGGCTCATGCGCAGCTCCGCAGCGGGCGTGCGCGGCGCAGTCGCCGGCTCACAGCGCGTACTTGTTGGTGATCGGGTAGCGGCGCTCGCGGCCGAACGCACGACGCGAGACCTTCGGCCCGGGCGCGGCCTGGTGGCGCTTCCACTCGTTGATGCGCACCAGCCGCAGCATGCGGTCCACGGTGGCGGCGTCGAAGCCGGCGGCGACGATCTCGTCGCGCGACTGTTCCAGGTCCACGTAGCGGAACAGGATGGCGTCCAGCACGTCGTACGGCGGCAGCGAGTCCTGGTCCTTCTGGTTCTCGCGCAGCTCGGCCGACGGCGGGCGGTCGATGACGGCCGGCGGGATCACCGGCGCGCCGCCCACGGTGTTGCGCCAGCGCGCCAGCGCGAACACCTCCGTCTTGTACAGGTCCTTGATGGGCGCGTAGCCGCCGCACATGTCGCCGTAGATGGTGGCGTAGCCGACCGCGTACTCGCTCTTGTTGCCGGTGGTCAGCAGCAGGCCGCCGAACTTGTTGCTGAGCGCCATCAGGATCACGCCGCGGCTGCGCGACTGCAGGTTCTCCTCGGTGGTGTCGGCGGGCCGGTCGCCGAACACCGGGCCAAGCGCCTCGAGGAAGCCCTTGAACGGCGCCTCGATCGAAATGGCCTCCAGCTTCACCCCCAGCGCCGCGCACTGCTCGGCGGCCAGGTCGTTGGACAGGCCCGCGGTGTAGCGCGACGGCAACCGCACCGCGGTGACGTTCTCCGCGCCCAGCGCGTCGACCGCCAGCGCCAGCACCAGCGCCGAATCGATGCCGCCGGACAGGCCCAGCCACACGTTCGAAAAGCCGTTCTTGCCGCAATAGTCGCGGATGCCGCGCACGATGGCGCGCCAGGCCAGCGCGTCGCGGCTCTCGTCGCCGTCGTCCATCCACACCACGGGACTGAACTTGCGCGCGGCCGGGTCGAAGTCCACCACCAGCCACTGGTCGGTGAACGCGGCCGCCGCCGGGTGCACGGCGCCATCGCCGTCCGCCACCACCGATGCGCCGTCGAACACCACCGCATCCTGACCGCCCACCACGTTGAGGTAGGCCAGCGCCATGCCGGTTTCGCGCGTACGCTCGGCGATCAGTGCGTCGCGCTGCGCGTGCTTGTCGCGGTCGAACGGCGAGGCGTTGGGCACCAGCGTCGCCACGGCACCCGCCCTGGCGGTGTCGGCCAGCGGTTCGGGAAACCACAGGTCCTCGCAGATCACCAGGCCCAGCGGCACGCCCTTCACCTCGAACGTGCAGGCGCCCCCGTCCGGATCCACGTCGAAGTAGCGGCGCTCGTCGAATACCGCGTAGTTGGGCAGCTCGCGCTTGCGGTAGGTGGTCTCCACCACCCCGTCGCGCAGCACGCTGGCGGCGTTGTAGACCACGCTGCCCGCACTCTGCGGCCAGCCGACCACGGCCACGATGCCGTGCGTGGTGGCCGCGATCCCGGTCAGCGCGGTCTCGCAATCGGCCAGGAAGCGCGGCCGCAGCAACAGGTCTTCCGGCGGGTAGCCGCTGACCGCCAGCTCGGGGAACAGCACCACGTCGGCCCCGTACTCGTCGCGCGCCTCGGCGATCATGCGGCGGATGTTGTCGCTGTTCTGCGCCACCGCGCCGACCGGGAAATCGAACTGCGCCATGGCGATGCGGAGGATCTGGGTCATGTCGGCCTTCGATGGGAACGAACGCCGGCATTATCCCAGACCGCGCACCCGGCGCTGCGCGAAAAAAGCCCCGCCGCGTCCGGGACGCGTGCGGGGCAGCGCAGGAAGCGATGCGCGAGGCGGGGAATCAGCCCGCCAGGCGGGCGGCGATACGCTGCTGCTCGTCCCTCAGCGCCTGCGGTGTGCGGGCACCGAACTCGCGCAGGTACTCGCCGATGCTGGCGAACTCGGCCTGCCAGCCGGCGCGGTCGAAGCCGAACAGCAGCTCGTGGGCTTCGTCGCTCAGCGCCACGCCGTCCAGGTTCAGGTCCTCGGCGCGCGGCAGGTGGCCGATGGGCGTTTCCACCGCCTCCGCCCTGCCCTCGACGCGCCGGATCATCCACTCCAGCACGCGCAGGTTCTCGCCGAAGCCGGGCCACAGGAACCTGCCGTCGCCGCCCTTGCGGAACCAGTTCACGTGGAAGATCTTCGGCAGCTTCGCGCCAGCTTGGTCGAACGACAGCCAGTGCGCGAAGTAGTCGGCGAAGTTGTAGCCGCAGAACGGCTTCATCGCCATCGGGTCGCGGCGCATCACGCCCACCGCGCCGGTGGCCGCCGCCGTGGTTTCCGAGCCCATCGCCGCGCCCACCAGCACGCCGTGCGTCCAGTCGCGCGCCTCGAACACCAGCGGCACCAGCGAGGCGCGGCGGCCGCCGAAGACGATGGCGCTGATCGGCACGCCCTGCGGATCCTCGGCCTTGGGCGAGTAGCTGGGGCACTGGCGGGCCGCGACGGTGAAGCGGGAGTTCGGGTGTGCGGCCGGGCCGTTGGCCGGGTCGTACTTGCGGCCCTGCCAGTCCAGCGCGGGCGTGCGCGAGTCCAGCCCTTCCCACCACGGTTCCTGGTCGTCGGTGACGGCGACGTTGGTGAAGATGGTGTGGTGGCTGATGGTGGCCAGCGCATTCGGGTTGGAACTGTCCGAGGTGCCGGGCGCCACGCCGAAGAAGCCGGCTTCCGGATTGATCGCATACAGGCGGCCATCGGCGCCGGGACGCATCCAGCAGATGTCGTCGCCGACGGTCCACACCTTCCAGCCGGCCTGGCGGTAGCCCTCCGGCGGGATCAGCATGGCCAGGTTGGTCTTGCCGCAGGCGGACGGGAACGCGGCGGCGATGTAATGCGTCTGTCCCTGCGGGTTTTCGATGCCGACGATCAGCATGTGCTCGGCCAGCCAGCCTTCGTGGCGCGCCTGGTGCGAGGCGATGCGCAGGGCGTGGCACTTCTTGCCCAGCAGCGCATTGCCGCCGTAACCGGAGCCGAAGCTCTTGATGGTCAGCTCCTCGGGGAAATGCATGATGAAGCGGCGGTCCGGGTCCAGTTCGCCGGTGGAGTGCAGGCCCTTCACGAACGTCCCTTCCCGCTCGATGCGCGCCAGTGCGGCCGCGCCCATGCGGGTCATGATGCGCATGTTCGCCACCACGTAAGGCGAATCGGTGATCTCCACGCCACAGCGCGAGAGCGGCGAATCGATCGGGCCCATGCAGTAGGGGATCACGTACAGCGTGCGCCCGCGCATGCAGCCGGCGAACAGCGCATCCATCTTCGCGTGCGCCTCGGCCGGAGCCATCCAGGGGTTGTTGGGGCCGGCGTCTTCCCGCTGCGGCGTGCAGACGAAGGTCAGGTGTTCCACCCGCGCCACGTCGCTGGGGCTGGAGCGGTGCAGCCAACTGTGCGGGTGGGTTTCCGGATTCAGCGGCAGCAGGGTGCCGTCGGCCAGCATCTGCTGGGTCAGCAGCGCGCTCTCGGCATCGCTGCCGTCGCACCAGTGGATGCGGTCCGGCCGGGTGAGCGCGGCGACCTCCGCAACCCAGGCGTTCAATGCGTCCAGCGAACTGCCCTGGAATTCGTTGCGTTTGAAAACATCGACCGCTGCGTTCATGCCACACCCTCGGAAAGTGAGACCAAAATGATACCAATGTCTTGTCCTTCAGACGAGGAGAACGCGGGGCACAGGCACGCCAGGACAAGGCTGGACGTCTCCCTTCGGACAAGGGCCATCGCAACCAATTGAATAAAAAGGGATTCTGTAGGAGCGGGCCATGCCCGCGATGCTTTTCCCATGAACCAAAAAAGAGCATCGCGGGCATGGCCCGCTCCCACAGGTTCAGCGCCCTGTAGGGCGCCTACGCCTCGCGCGAGCGCCGGTAGGGATTGAACAGCTGCAGCAGCCAGGGCTTCTGCGCCAGCACCAGGCTGACCCCCACCCGGTCTTCCGCGGGCAGGGTGGCGTCCCGGGCCAGCAGGGCGTCGAACTCGCGCGCCACTTCCTCCAGCCGCTGGCGCAGTTGCTTCACGCCGTCGATGCTCAGGCTGCCGCTGAGCAGCAGCAGCGCGTCCTGCTCGCCGTCGAAGGCGTCGGCGAAGTAATCGGTCAGCAGGGTGTGGCGGAAATAGCGCTCCATCGGGCCGTCGGCGCGCCAGCGGAAATTGCGCGCGGTCAGCGCGCGGCCGCGGTTGCCGGGCATCAGTTCGATGATGCCCAGCCGGTCCAGCTTCACCAGCAGCCCGGTCCACTGCGCCGTCGTGAAGCCGAAGTGGCCCATCACGTCGTCCTCGCGCCAGCGGTTGAGGGTGAGGAACAGCGCCATCAGCAGGCGCGGGTCGTCCACCAGCGCCTGCTCCTGCGCCTCGCTCAGCTGCGCCATCGGCTTGCGCCCGCGCGAGGCCTCGGCGCTGAGTTCGGCCAGCCCCACGTCGAGGACATCGCAGATCTGCTCCAGCCGCTGCAGGCTCATCGCCCGCCGGGAAAACATGCGCTTGACCGCTGCTTCGCTCATGCGGATGCGGGCGGCCAGCTCGCGGTAGGTCAGTTCCTGCGCGCGCAGGCAGCGCTTCAGGGCATCGATCAGGTCCACCGAGACGGCCATCGGTAGCGCATTCCTATACCGGGTGTTGCGTGGGAGCTTACCTCGTCGATGCCGGTTGAACCGCGCCCCGGCCCGGGGCAAGGCTGCGGCACCCCGGAGGACCCCGCATGCACCGTCTGATCGCCCGCCCGTTGACCCTCGCACTTGCCGCCGCCCTGTCCGGTGGCATGGCCCTGCCCGCCCACGCGGCGCCGCAGTCCGACGGCGCCAGCCGGATGTCCCAGGCCAGCCTGGAGGCCTCGATCGAAGTGCCGGTGGCGGTGATCCATGCGCTGGGCCATGGCGCCTCGGCGGTGGTCACCGGCGTGGCGGTGGTGGCCGGCAGCGTGGCGGTGACGGTGTCGGTTGCCGCAGCGGGTGTGGTGGGCGCGGCCTCGTTCGTGGTCTACCTGAGCGCGGAAGCGATCAAGCGGCTCGGCATCGCGGTGGGGACGGCGGTCAGTGTCGCCGCCGTGTCCACGGGCTGGATCCTCAGTGCGGCCGGTGAAGCGCTGTGCTTCATCGCCAACGACGCCGCCCGGCCGCACATCCACAGCCACCGCTACGGTGGGTGAGCCGGTGCTGCGCGCGCTCGCGGTGTTCCTCGTCATCGCCCTCGCGCTGCCGGGGACGGCGCGCGCGGGCAATGCCTGCAAACAGTTGGAGATGCCGCCGTACAAGGTGGCCGAGGCCGCGCGTACCGCGCTGCTGGCGGCACAGCAGTTGGACGAGGTGGACGCACCGGTCGCCCTGATCGCGCGCGTCGGGACCGACCTGTCGAAACAGGGCCTGGTCTACAGCCATGCCGGCTTCGTGGTACGCGACCACGCATACGGCCGCTGGACAGTGGTGCACCTGCTCAACGAATGCGGCAGCGACCGCTCCGGCCTGTACGCGCAGGGGCTGGTGAACTTCTTCGCCGACGACCTGGTGAACCAGGACCTGCGCATCGTGTGGTTCCCGCCGGAGGTCGCCGGCCGGCTGGCCGCGCGCCTGCAACAGATACCGCGCCATGGCCTGCATCACCCGCGCTACAACCTGATCGCCCGGCCGGGCAGTGAGGACTACCAGAACTCCACCGCCTGGATCGTGGAAGTGATGGCCGCTGCGCTCGCCGACCGCGGTATCTACGACCGCCGCAGCGCCTACGCCTTTGCAAAGGGCGACGGCTTCGTGCCCGATACGGTGCATATCGCCTACTCGAAGCGCCTGCTGGGCGGGCTGTTCTCGGCGAACACCGACTTCACCGACCACCCGGTCGGCACGCGACTCTCGGGCGACTACCCCGTCATCACCGTGCGCTCGATCTTCCGCTGGCTGGAGCGCAGCGGCTATGTGCGCGAGCAGCGGGAATGGCGCGGTGGCGTGCGGCAGCGGGCGATGGGGCCGGCGTGAGCTGCAGCTGTTCACCACACGGGCGCGTTGCGACGCGTTCGACGCCATTGTCCTGGATGGCTCCAGTGGGCGCGGATGGACAAGGACAAGACGCAGATCATCGCGCTGACGAGCGAGCGCTGGGTGCTGGAGGTCTACCGCACCGTCATCCAGACGCTGCAGGGCATCGCCTGGATGCTGCTGGCGTTCTTCGCAGTGGCGTTGCTGGCGTACGTGGTGGTGCGCTTGTCGGAGCTGAAGCGGACGACCCCGGCCACGCCGTAAGGCGGGCCTTGGCCCGTCGTCGACAGGGGGATCATGCGCAGTGGGCCAGGGCCCTCCTGCGTATCAGGTCGGGATCAGCGTCGAGATGACGTGTTCGAGGTAGGTCTCGAACTCTTCCGAGGTCATCCGCGGCTGCTGCAGCTGCAGCGACAGCTGCAGGAAGCCCACGTAGGCCGCATACGTCAGGCGCGCACGGTGGGTGGCATCGGTACGCTGCAGGCCGGCCTGGCGGAACATCGCCACCAGATACTCCAGGCGACGCTGCGAGATGCGGTCGATGACGGGCTGCACGGACGGGTGGTCCAGCGCCTTCAGCAGCTCGCTGTAGATGATGTGCGGCTTCACCTCGTGGCCGACCAGCTGGAACAGCGCACGCAGGCGCTCGCGCGGATCGGCCACCTGTTCCAGGCTGCCGAAGATGCTTTCCTGCTCCACGGCCTCCCAGCGCTCCAGCGCAGCCTGCAGCAAGGCGTCGCGCGAGGGGAAGTGCCAATAGAAACTGCCTTTTGTGACACCCAGACGACGCGCCAGCGGTTCCACGGCCACGGCCGAGACGCCTTGCTCCGCGATCAGGTCGAGGGCGGCCTGCGCCCAGTCGTCAGCGCTCAGGCGCGCGTTGCGGGTGGGCGTGGAGGGGGAGCTTTCGGGGCCGGGTGTATTCATGTTCCGCATTTAACCATACGGCGCGGTGTGTAGCGGTATGTATGTTGCGACGCACAACAAATAAAGCCAAATCAATCGGTTGCATTCGAAACGCCTTTCACGAACCGATTGACTACTCTAAATGCGCAAGCCCATACTTGACCGTATGGTGAAGAGCGCCTCTCCTGTCCATGACGCCGCTACCGACATGACTGCCGGCAGGTCGGATCGCGTGTTGAGCGGCCAAGGGGATTTCGCACTCGCGGTGCGTCGCTTCCCCTCCCCGCGCGTACTCCAGGGCCACCCCGCACTGGTGTACGCGCATGGCTTCGGCCAGACCCGCGGCGCATGGAACCGCACCGGGCAGGCGATGGCCGCGCACGGTTATGCAGGCCTGGCCTACGACGCGCGCGGCCATGGCGACTCGGACCGCAATGCGCCCGACGCGCCCTATACCGGCGACCAGTTCGCCGACGACCTGATCGTGGTGGCAGGCGAACAACCGGAACCGCCGGTGCTGGTCGGCGCCTCGATGGGGGGCTGTTCGGGCTGATCGCCGAATCGCGCTGGCCGGGTCTGTTCCGCGCCATGGTGCTGGTGGACATCACCCCGCGCTGGGAACACGCCGGCCTGCAACGCATCCTGGCGTTCATGACGGCGTTTCCCGACGGCTTCGACTCGCTCGAGCACGCGGCCGACGCCATCGCGGCCTACCAGCCGCAACGCCGCACGCGCAGATCCGCCGACGACCTGCGCGAACTGCTGCGCGAAGGCAGCGACGGCCGCTGGCGCTGGCACTGGGATCCGCGCCTGGTGGACGAACTGGCCCGCGACAGCGCCCGGCATCAGGACGCCATCGCCGAAGCCGCCAGCCGCGTGCAGTGCCCGGTGCTGCTGATCAGCGGCGGGCGCAGCGACCTGGTCTCGGAGAAGACCGTCGAAGAATTCAAGACGCTGGTGCCGCACGCGCGCCACGTGCACCTGCCGCAGGCCACCCACATGGTGGCCGGCGACGACAACGACGCATTTACCGCCACCGTGCTGGAATACCTGGCAGGCCTGCCGGCCGCGCCGGGCAATGCCGAATCCGATGTAACCGAATCCGTGTCCGGAGCAACCCCATGAGCATCGCCATCCCCTTCCTCGCCTTCCTGCTGGCGGGTGCGTTCGCCGCCTACCACCGGCTCCGGCTCGCCTACTGGGCCGCCATCACCGCCAGCCTGCTGGTGGCCTGCTGGCTGCTGGGCGCCAATCCCACCGCGACGCTGGTCGCCGCGCTGGTGGTGCTGGCGATCGCCGTGCCGCTGCTGATCCCGGCGATCCGCAAGCCGCTGGTCACCGCGCCTGCGCTGGGCTTCCTGCGCCGCGCACTGCCGCCGCTGTCGCAGACCGAGCGCATCGCGCTGGAAACCGGCTCGGTGGGGTTCGAAGGCGACCTGTTCACCGGCGACCCGGACTGGAACAAATTGCTGGCCTATCCCAAGCCGCAGCTCACCGCCGAAGAACAGGCCTTCCTCGACGGCCCGGTGGAAGAACTGTGCAGGATGACCAACGACTGGGAGATCACCCACGTCCATGCCGACCTGCCGCCGGAACTGTGGGACTACATCAAGAAGAACAAGTTCTTCGGCATGATCATCCCCAAGCAGTACGGCGGCCTGGGCTTCTCGGCGCTGGCGCACCACAAGGTCATCCAGAAGATCGCCTCGATCAGCAGCGTGGTCAGCTCCACCGTCGGCGTGCCGAACTCGCTGGGCCCGGGCGAACTGCTCAACCACTACGGCACGCAGGAGCAGAAGGACTATTACCTGCCGCGCCTGGCGATCGGCCAGGAAGTGCCGTGCTTCGGATTGACCGGTCCGTTCGCCGGCTCCGACGCGACCTCGATCCCCGATTACGGCATCGTCTGCAAGGGCGAGTGGAACGGGGCCAACGTGCTGGGCATCCGCCTGACCTTCGACAAGCGCTACATCACCCTGGCCCCGGTCGCCACGCTGATCGGCCTGGCCTTCCGCATGTACGACCCTGACGGCCTGCTGGGCGACACCCGCGACATCGGCATCACCCTGGCGCTGTTGCCGCGCGATACGCCCGGCGTCGACGTGGGCCGTCGCCACTTCCCGCTGAACTCGCCGTTCCAGAACGGCCCCATCCATGGCCGCGACGTGTTCATCCCGCTGAGCCAGCTGATCGGCGGCGTGGAGATGGCCGGCAAGGGCTGGAACATGCTCAACGAGTGCTTGGCCGTGGGCCGCTCCATCACCCTGCCCTCCACCGCCAGCGGCGGAGCCAAGTTCGGCGCGCGCGTCACCGGCAGCTATGCGCGCATCCGCAAGCAGTTCGGCCTGTCGGTCGGCCGCTTCGAAGGCGTGGAGGAGGCGCTGGCCCGCATCGGCGGCAAGGCGTATGCCATCAGCGCGCTGTCGCAGGCCACCGCCGCCGCCGTGGACCGCGGCGACGTGCCGTCGGTGCCGTCGGCCATCGCCAAGTACCACTGCACCAACATGGCCCGCGACATCGCCAAGGACGTGATGGACGTGGTGGGCGGCAAGGGCATCATCCTGGGCCCGCGCAACTTCGCCGGCCGCGCCTGGCAGGCCTCGCCGATCGCCATCACGGTGGAAGGCGCCAACATCATGACCCGCAGCCTGCTGATCTTCGGCCAGGGCTCGATCCTGTGCCATCCGTACATCATCAAGGAAATGCGCGCGGCGCAGGATCCGGACACCCAGGCCGGCATCCAGCAGTTGGACGCCGTGCTGTATCCGCACATCGGCGGCGCGATCTCCAACGCCGTGCGTTCGTTCTGGTTCGGCATCACCGGCTCGAAGATCGGCGCCGCACCGGGCGATGCCTACACCAAGAAGTTCTTCCGCAAGCTCGACCGCTACGCGGCCAACCTGGCCCTGCTCACCGACATCTCGCTGGGCGCGCTGGGCGGCAAGCTGAAGTTCAAGGAATCGCTGTCCGGACGCCTCGGCGACGTGCTCAGCCACCTGTACATGATGGGCGCGGTGCTCAAGCGCCACCATGACGAAGGCGCGCCGGAAGCCGACAAGCCGTTGCTGGCCTGGGCCTTCCACAACAGCGCCTACGAGATCGAACTGGCGCTGTCGCAGGCGCTGCGCAATTTCCCGATCAAGCCGCTGGGCTGGCTGCTGTGGCCGGTGGTGTTCCCGTTCGGTCGTCGCGCCGTGGCCCCAGGCGACCGCCTGAGCCATCGCGTCGCCATGCTGCTGATGGCGCCCAACGAGGCGCGCGACCGCCTGGGCCAGGGCGTGTTCCTGACCGCGTGCGAGAACAACCCCGGCGGCCGCATCGACAGCTACCTGGCCGCGGCCGTGGCCGCCGAGCCGGTGGAGCGCAAGTTCCTGAAGGCGCTGAAGACCAAGGACATCGAAGCCCTGGACTACGGCGCGCAGCTGGACGAAGGCGTGCGCGAGGGCTGGATCACCGTGGAGGAGCGCAAGCAGCTGGAAGAACTGCGTGCGATCACGCTGGATACGATCACGGTGGACGATTTCGACGTGCACGAGCTGCGCGCCGCCAGCTACTACGACCTGCCGCAGCACAAGCGGCAGCCGCGCGAAGCGGCCTGACGTCCACCCCGGAAGACACGACGACGGCGGGCATGTCCCGCCGTCGTCGCGACAGGAGCCCACGATGAGCGCCGACGTCCTGAAGATCTACCGCAGCCTGAGCCGCAAACCCCTGGGCCACTGGCTGTTCTCGCGCCTGATCTGCTTCAAGGCACCCTACTTCGGCAGCATCGGTCCGCGCATGCTGCGGCTGGAACCCGGCCGCGGCGAGGCGACCATCCGGCACCGCCGTTCGGTCACCAACCACCTGGGTACCGTGCACGCCATCGCGCTGTGCAACCTGGCCGAGTTCGTCGGCGGCTTGACCACCGATGCCAGCATCCCGCGCTCGATGCGCTGGATCCCCAAGGGCATGACCGTCCAATACCTGAAGAAGGCCGTGGGCACCATGCACGCCGTCGCCACGCCGGCCTTCCCGCCGCACGAGTCGGCAGAAGGCTACGACCTGCCGATGGACGTGGTGGTCAGCGACCCCCAGGGCGAACCCGTGTTCCGCGCCCGCATCGGCATGTGGGTGTCGCCGAAGCCTCCACGCGCCGACTGACGCAACGCGGTCGTGGGAGCGATGCAAGTCGCCAACGGCCCGTCCGGAAGCCCGGCACGAACCAACGCAAGGCATCGCGACTGGCGTCGCTCCCCCATCATCGTTGCCGGGGCCGGATCAGCGAAGCCAGACGGCTGCCAGCGCGGCGATCGCGGGCAGCCCCTGCACATAGAAGATGCGCCGGCTGACGCTCCACGCGCCGTACAGCGCGGCCACGACCACGCACAGCAGGAAGAACACCACCACGTTCCATTGCGCGGTCAGCAGACTCCACAGCAGGCCGGCTGCAAGGAAGCCGTTGTACAGGCCCTGGTTGGCGGCCAGCACACGGGTGGTCTCGGCCTTCTCCGGCGTATTGCGGAAGGTCTTCAAGCCGGCGGGCCGGGTCCAGAGGAACATTTCCAGCACCAGGAACCAGGCGTGCAACGCCGCCACCAGCACCACCA
The DNA here is from genome assembly GCF_022965755.1 of Pseudoxanthomonas sp. F37. Taxonomy (NCBI): domain Bacteria; kingdom Pseudomonadati; phylum Pseudomonadota; class Gammaproteobacteria; order Lysobacterales; family Lysobacteraceae; genus Pseudoxanthomonas; species Pseudoxanthomonas sp. F37. The sequence goes on from NZ_CP095187.1 coordinate 3,140,840, forward strand.
GCACCGCTGCGATCACATCCATCCCCGCCTCCCGTCGTGTGCCGGCAGCATAGCGGCTATGCGCGGATACGTCAGGCGTTGGTGGCCGCCGGGGACGTGCCCGCCGTCGCACGTTCGGACGGCAATCTGGATTCCTCGCGCAGCAGGCGCCAAGCGCTGAAGGTCATCGCGCTGGCCACCAGCAGGCCGGCGCCGAACACGACGTTGGAGCCGAACGCGGACAGGAACTTGTGCAGCCATACGAAGCTCAGGTCGCCGCCGCGATAGATGACGGTGTCGATGGCAGCGCCGGCCTTGTAGCGCCATTCGCGCCCGACCCGCGTGTAGATGGTCTCGCGCGCCGGTTTGGCCAGCGAGAATTCGCTGGCCCGGGTGACGACCTGCACGATGGCCACCATCAGCGGCAGCGGCGATGCGGTCAGGATCGAATAGCCCAGGATGATCGCGCAGCCGGGGATCAGCAGCGCGGGGCCGATGCCGAAGCTGCGCAGGAGCCAGCGTGTCAGCAGCAGCTGCACAAGCAGCGTCAGCACGTTCACCGCCGTGTCGATGCTCGCGTAGTACGCCGTGCTGGCGGTGGGGTCGGTGTAGTACTGGCGGACGATCGCGGCCTGCTCGTTGTATAGCAGCGTACCCACGCCGACCCCCATGACGACCAGGCAAGCCAGCCAGCGCAGCAGCGGCTCGCGCGCGATGAGCTTCAGGCCGGCCAGGATCTCGCCCCCCATCGGCTGTTCGCCGCTGACCGCCTTGCGCTCGCGCTCGCGCGCGACCGCCCACAGGCGCAGGCGCAACTGGCAGAACACGCACACCACCAGGAACCCCGCCGAGACCAGCATCAGGTTGGCAATGCCGATCCGTTCGACGAAGGTGCGCGTCAGCACCGGGCCGAGGATCGCGCCCACGGTGCCCGCCGCACCGATGTACCCGTAGTACTTGCGCGCCTCCGCATTGCTGAACACATCGGCCATGAAACTCCAGAACACGGCCACCGCGAACAGGTTGAACACCGCGATCCACAGGAAGAACGCCATGCCGCGCCCGGGCATGCCGCTGTCGAACAGCACGTAGAACAGCAGCAGCGTGCCGATGAAGAAGCCGTAGACCGCCGGCAGGAACACCCGGCGCGGATACCGGCTGACCAGCCAGCCGTATGCCGGCTGCAGCAACAGCATGATGATGAACGTGCAGGTGAAGAGCACCTGCAGGGTGAAGTCCTTGAGCGCCATGCCGCGCGCGGCGAAGAACTCGATCATCGCCGGCGGGAACACCGCCTGGACATCGTTGGATGCGCCCATCGCCTCGCGCACCGGCCGCAGCACGTAGTAGCCGGAGAGCAGGCAGAAGAAATAGACGAACGCCCACAGCAGCGGCGGCGACTCGGTCATCGCCATGCGGAATCGGCCGAACCGGGTGGTCGCTGGAGGGGACGGGTGCATGGGGCGCGGCCTGTGATCGCATCATCGGGACGCGGGCACCGCCCGCCTGTGGCGCGCAAGGTATCCGATGCACTGCAACATCGCCAGCCTTTTCACGACAGGCAGGCGGGACGGATGCAGGCCGGTACGTACGCGCGCGGGAGCGTCGGCGCGACAGAGCATTTGCTCTATCCCCCCCGGCTAGGTTCGGCCGGTCTTGGCCATCGGGCAGCATGTGTACGACTACATCATCGTGGGCGCCGGCTCGGCCGGCTGCGTCCTCGCTCATCGCCTGAGCGAAGACCCGGCCTGCCGCGTACTGCTGCTGGAAGCCGGGCCACGCGACTGGCACCCCTTCATCCACATGCCGGCCGGCCTGGCCAAGCTGGTGGGTCAGAAGGGCGTGAACTGGAACTACGACACTGCGCCCGAGCCGCACCTGCACGACCGGCGCCTGTGGTGGCCGCGCGGCAGGGTATTGGGTGGCTCCAGTTCCATCAACGCCATGTGCTACATCCGCGGCGTACCGCAGGACTACGACGACTGGGCCACGGCCGGCGCGCAGGGCTGGGACTGGAACAGCGTGCTGCCCTACTTCCGCCGTTCGGAGCGGAACAGCCGCGGCGCGGACGCCCTGCACGGTGCCGAAGGCCCGCTGCATGTCTCCGACCTGCGCTACACCAACGCATTGTCGGCGGCATTCATCGAGGCGGGCGTGCAGGCCGGCTACGCCCGCAACCCGGACTTCAACGGCAGCACGCAGGCAGGCTTCGGCCTTTACCAGGTCACCCAGAAGGAGGGCGCACGGTGTTCCGCCGCCGTGGCCTATCTGGACCCGGCGCGCGGTCGCCAGAACCTGGACATCGTCACCGGCGCGCTGGTGCGGCGCATCCTGCTGGACAAGGGCCGCGCGATCGGCGTGGCCCATGCACGGGGCGGCCACGAGGTCGTCGCGCGATGCCAAGGTGAGGTCCTGCTCTGCGGTGGCGCGATCAACTCGCCGCAGTTGCTGATGCTGTCGGGCATCGGCCCGGCCGACCATCTGGCAGCGCACGGCATCACCGTCCGGCACGCGCTGCCCGGCGTGGGCCGCAACCTGCAGGACCACCTGGACATCTGCACGCTGCAGCACAGCACCCAGCGGGTGACCTACGACCGCACCAGCGAGTTGAAGACCGCCTTCGACTACTTCCTGCGCGGACGTCGCGGCCCCGGCACCAGCAACATCGCCGAGGCCGGCGCGTTCGTGCGCTCGCCGCTGGCGCCGGACGAGCGTCCCGACATCCAGATGCATTTCGTGCCGGCGATGCTGGACGACCATGGCCGCCACCGCCTGCCCGGCGACGGGTATACGGCCCATGCCTGCTTTCTGCGCCCACGCAGCCGCGGCCGCATCCTGCTGGCCAGCGCGGACCCGCGCGCGGATGCGCGCATCGAAGCGAACTACCTGAGCGATCCGGAAGGCTTCGACCTGAAGATGATGGTCGAGTGCGCGAAGCTCGCGCGCGAACTGCTCGCCCAGCCTGCGTTCGATCCCTACCGCGGCGCCCCCATCCATCCGGCCCGCAGCGACCTGACCGACGCGGAACTGATCGAGTTCATCCGGGCCAAGGCCGAAACCGTCTACCACCCGGTCGGCACCTGCAGGATGGGGCTGGACGATGGGGCGGTGGTGGATCCGGCATTGCGCGTACGTGGGCTGGAAGGCCTGCGCGTGATCGATGCCTCCGTGATGCCCACCCTGATCGGCGGCAACACCAACGCGCCGACCATCATGATGGCCGAGCGCGCTTCGGACCTGGTCCGCAACCGGCCGGTGCTCTCCGCCGCGCCCATTCAGCCGGCACGACCCGAGCCTGAGGCGATTCCGCTGGCCTCCGCCGGCTGAGGTCGGCGCGCCCCGGCGGCGTGGCCGGTCTTCACGCCGCAGTGGGCCGAATGCACCGCCCGCCACGGGGATCCATGGCCCGGAACTTGCACGTGCACACGAGGCGTCCGCCATGCGGCCGCGCGCCTGCGCGTATTCAGGCGACGCGCACCGTGTGCCGAAGTGGGACGCCCGGCACATCTGCAATCTTCAGCAGGATGAACGACATGGCCCTCGAACCTCCCGCGGTTTGTGCAATGGAAAAAAGCGGCGTTATGATCCCGGACAGCACCAGCTTTCGCAGGGCGTCACGCACGATGAAACCGAAGACGAGCCGGCGATCGCCGCATTCCCTGCGGATCGCCCTGATTGGCATGATGCTTCCGCTGACCCTGTCGTCCACGGCGCAGACGCCGCTGCGCTGGACATCGCCGGGTACCGGGTCCGATGCCGCGGTTTCCGGCGTGGCCACCGCCAGCACCGCTCCGTACGTGTCCCCCACCCAGCCGCGCCTCTACCGCACCGCGCTGGCGGGCCAGGACATCCGCCCGCTGGCCGCCGGTTTCGATGTGCGCGCCTTCGAGACGATGGCCGAGCACCTGACGGTGGGCCAGCGCGTGCCGGGACTGGCCATGGCCATCGTCCACAACGGGCGCGTGCTCAGCGCGCGCGGTTACGGCGTCACCGATGTGGTCAACCCGCAGCAGGTCGACGCGCATACCGTGTTCCGCCTGGCGTCCCTGTCCAAGTCCTTCGCCAGTACGCTGACCGGCCTGATGGTGCAGGACGGCTCGCTGCGCTGGGACAGCAAGGTCAACCAGTACGTGCCCGGTTTCCAGCTGAGCGACCCCGTGGCGACCTCGCGCGTGACCGTGGCGGATGTGCTGAGCCACAGCGTGGGGCTGCAGGCGCACAACGCCTTCGACCGCGACATCGAGGCCAATGCCGAGTACTACGATGTCGCGCGCAAGCTCGCCTACGCGCCACTGAAGTGCGCGCCCGGCGAATGCTATGCCTACCAGAACGTCGCCTTCAGCCTGATCGGCGACGTGGTGTTCGCGGCGTCGGGCACGTTCTACGACCAGGCGGTGGATCGTCGCATCTTCAAACCCCTGGGCATGAACGACGCCAGCCTGGGCCTGGCCGGCATCCAGGGCAGTACGCGCTGGGCGCGTCCGCACGTGCGCAGTCGCAACGGCTGGGTTTCGTTGACGCCCAAACCGACCTACTACCGCCTGCCGCCCGCCGCCGGCGTCAATGCCAGCGCCAGCGATCTGGCGCAGTGGCTGATCGCGCAGACGGGCCACCGGCCTGACGTGCTGCCGGCGCCGCTGCTGGCCACCCTGCATGCCCCTGTGGTGACCACGCCGGGCGAGATGCGCGGCGGCTGGCGCCGCGAGCGCGTCCACTCGGCGAGCTATGCCCTGGGCTGGCGCGTGTTCGACTACGCCGGCCAGCAGGTGATCTTCCATGCCGGTGCGGTGCAGGGCTATCGCGGCCTGATGGCACTGGTGCCGGGACAGGATCTGGGCGTGGCCATGGTCTGGAACAGCGACAGCTCGCTGCCCTCGGGCCTGCTGCCGACCATCCTCGACCGGGCCATGGGCCTGCCGGGCGAGCCGTGGGTCGAGACGCCCGCCGACTACGACCTGCTGCTGGCCGAGTCGCCCGATGGCGCTCCGGCACGCGAGCGCAACGACGCGGGCACCTCCTCGCAACGCAGCACCGCCTCGCCCCGGTGAGCGCACGTATGCGCTGCAGCCTCCCTCCCGCAGCGCGCCGGGGCTATTCGGCCGAGGCCTCCATCAGCGCCTTGAGTCTGGCCAGTCCCTTCTCGTAATCCGCACCGATCATCCGGTCGAACAGCAGACCGAGCCATCGCCTGAAAGGATTCAGGCCGTGCGTGCTGTCGAATGCCCAGGTCACCCGTGTTCCTCCGGCTTCCGGCTCCAGCAGATACGTGGCCTGTGCCTGGCTGCCATCGAAATCCAGCGCCACCACGATCCTGCTGTGCGGCTGGCTGGCAACGATCTCCTGGCTGCCGCTACCCACGGCCCGGTTGCCCACCCAGCGCATGCGCGCGCCTGCACCCTGCGCCGGGCCTTCGAAGGTATACCTGGCCTGCGGGTCGTACTCGGCCCACGGCGACCACGCGTTGAAACGCGCGAACGAATCCAGGGTGGCGAAGACCTGCTGGGGACTGCGCTCGATCAGGACGCTGCGCTCGACGTGCGTCGTCGCCGGCAGCAGCAAGCCGCCGCCAACGAAGACCAGCCCGGCCGCGACGATCGTCGCCAGCGTCCATCTGAAAAACTTCATGCCCGTGCTCCAGGGTGGGTCCAGGGCGGTAGCCTAGCCGCTCGCCCATAAAAAAACTCTCCCCCCGCTGGGCACAGGGAGAGAGTCCATGGTGTTACGGCTAATCGGGGTTGGCTTAGATCAGCGGAGCCGGGGTGGCCGGCAGCGCGACCGGGGCCGCTTTCTTCTTGGACTTCTTGGCAGCCTTCTTGGCGGGCTTCTTCGCAGCCTTCTTGGCGGCCTTCTTGGCCGGCTTCTTGGCTACTTTCTTGGCAGCCTTCTTGGCGGTCTTCTTGGCAGCCTTCTTGGCGACCTTCTTCGCCGGCTTCTTGGCGACCTTCTTGGCAGCCTTCTTGGTGGTCTTCTTGGCGGCCTTCTTCGCCGGCTTCTTGGCGACCTTCTTGGCGGCCTTCTTGGCGACCTTCTTCACCGCCTTCTTGGCCTTGGCGACCTTCTTGGCGACCTTCTTGGCGGCCTTCTTCACGGTCTTCTTGGCAGCCGACTTCTTGGTGGCCTTCTTGGCGGCCTTCTTGGCGGCCGGTTTCTTCTTCGCAGCTTTCTTCATTGCCATGTGATGGCTCCTCGTCTGTGAACTATGGTGTTTTACGTCTGGCTACAGCACATCTGCCCGAGGGCAGGCCCAGCTGCAAGAAACGCCGCGGGGATCGGACCCGTCGGCAGCCGCTGCCGCGACACGCGCGGCGATACGGATTCCCCAGGGGCCGGGCGTGCGAAACCCGGCTCCCTACAAATAAGAAAACACCCGCGTCGCCGGGCGATGCGGGTGTCATGGAAAGGGGGCGTTGCGTTTCTGCGGGGGAAGCGAGGCCTGCGTCCACCCCGATCCGGGTGACGATGGACTGTGTTGTCTCTCGCGCTGTCGTGTTGATTCGACTCACTCGCTTCCGCAGCATGCTCTGCTTGGGGCGAAACCTAATCACGGTTTTTCGAGGTGTCAACACCTTCGCGCAACTTTTTTCCGCCCCGCTGTCCGGACCGGATGGCGATGGCGAACGATCGGCGCGCCGGTACCGTCGCCTTCGAGCGGGCACCGTTCGCGGCGACGCGACACACGCATGAAAAAAACATCGGGAAAACGCGCCTTTTCTTTCAACGGGGGTACGCGCAACGACAAGGAGGAAGGTGGATGCGCGCACCTGGCGGCGGCAGCGGCGAGCGATCCGCAGGCTTGAACGCGAGCTAAAAAAATTTTCCGGAAAGGCATCGGATTTCGCGTCGCACAAGCCCGAATGCGCCGAACTGCGCAAACTTTTTCCTCTCCCGCGACCACCGCGTCGGCATGTCCGACGCCTCCGCATCATCGCCGTCGCGCGCTCGCATGGCCGCTGATCGACGGCGCCATCACCTCCGCCATCGATGTGTACCGGCGATTCCGCCCCGTCCTCCGCGGCCCGCATGCGTCCGCAGTCCGCGCTGGGCCGAGGGGTTGCATGCGCTCGCCGGACACTCCGCTCCGGTGTCCACGCGCGGAGCCGTCCTGCGGCCGGCATCCACGACCGCGGAAACGAAGCGGGGAACCGGCAACGAGGGAGATGGGCTCCCTCGCCGCCGGTTCCCCGCCAGGGGACAGCCGGTAGGCCGCTCAGTGGTCTTCGTCTTCGATCAGTTCGGCGTAGTCGTCGGGCGAGAGCAGCTCGTTGAGCTGGTCGGGCTCCTCGGCCTCGATCACGAAGATCCAGCCTTCGCCGTAGGCATCCTCGTTGATCGTCTCCGGCTTGTCCGACAGCGCCGCGTTGACTTCCACGACCTTGCCGGTGACCGGGCTGTACACGTCGGAGGCGGCCTTGACCGACTCGACCACGGCGCTGGCGTTGCCGGCTTCGATGCGATCGCCGACGTTGGGCAGTTCGACATAGACCAGGTCGCCCAACAGGCCCTGCGCATGGTCGGAGATGCCGACGGTGACGCGACCGTCGCTCTCGAGGCGGGCCCATTCGTGGGACTTGAGGAACTTCAGATCGCCGGGAATCTCACTCATGGGGTACTCCGGATCGGTGCGGTAGGTCGGGATGGGAACGATAGTTTAGCGGAGTAAGCCACAGGTGAAGATGGCAGCCTGCGATTCATTCCAGCACGCCCGGCTGGGCCTGACCGTCGCGCACGAACGGGAACTTGACCACGCGCACCGGTACTTCCCTGCCGCGGATGTCCACGCGTACGTCGCCGGCCGCGCCCAGCGCGATGTCGCCGGCGGGAACCCGCGCGAAGGCGATGGCCTTGCCCAGCGTCGGCGAGAAGGTGCCCGACAGGATCTCGCCCTCGCCGCGCGGCGTGAGCACCTTCTGTCCGTGACGCAACACGCCCTTCTCGTCCATCACCAGGCCGATCATCTGCCGCGGCGCCCCCGCGGCCTTCTGCGCTTCCAGGACCGCGCGGCCCACGAACGGGCGGTGCTCGTCCAGCGCGACCGTCCAGGCCAGGGCCGCCTCGTAGGGCGAGACGGTTTCGTCCATGTCCTGCCCGTAGAGGTTCATGCCGGCTTCCAGCCGCAGCGTGTCGCGCGCACCCAGGCCGGCCGGCTTCACCCCGGCGGCCAGCAGCGCATTCCAGAACGCGACCGCCTCGCTTCCCGGCAGCACGATCTCGTAGCCGTCCTCGCCGGTGTAGCCGGTGCGGGTGACGAACAGCGGCACGCCGGCCGCGGTGGAGGCATCGGTGGCGGAGAAGCGGGTCAGCTTGCCCACCTTCGTCCGGTCCTCCTCGCGCAGCAGGCCGTGCACGCGCTCGCGCGCGGCCGGGCCCTGCACGGCGATCATGGCGAAGTCGGGGCGCTCGCTGACCTGCACGTCGAACGCGGCGGCATGGGCACCGATCCACGCCAGGTCCTTCTCGCGGGTGGCGGCGTTGACGACCAGGCGGAAGAAGGCCTCGTCCATGAAGTAGACGATCAGATCGTCGACCACTCCGCCCTGCTCGTTGAGCATGGTCGTGTACAGCGCCTTGCCCGGCTTCTGCAGCTTGTCCACCGAATTGGCCACCAGCTGGCGCAGGAACTCGCGGGCCCGCGGCCCGCGCAGGTCCACCACGGTCATGTGGCTGACGTCGAACATGCCGGCATCGCGGCGCACCTGGTGGTGTTCTTCGATCTGCGAACCGTAGTGGATCGGCATGTCCCAGCCGCCGAAGTCGACCATCTTGGCGCCCAGCGCGCGATGGGTTTCGTTGAGGAGGGTCTTCTGGGTCATGGCGGCTTCCGGGGCGGCAAAGAAGCGCATTATCCCAGAACGCCCCAGTGCGGTGCGCCCCCCATCACAGGCCGTAGTAGGCCTCGTTGACGCAATCGACCGTGCGCGCGTCCAGCACATCGAAGCGCGCATCCGGCAGGCGCAGGCGCCCGGCCCAGGCGACGTCCTTCAGCCATTCGGTCGAGGTGTCGTGCTGCCGCACGATGGCGGCCACGCGCGCATCGTCGCGTCCGTTGACCCGGCACGTGCCGAACTGAAGGTAATAGCCGGGGCGGCCGGCCGGATACGGCAGCGCGTCGGTGATGCGCCACTGTGCGCGGGCACCGTCGCGACCGGCCAGTTGGCCGGCAACGACGAAGCGCGGGACGGGTTCGCCGCCGTCCGTGGTGGAAGGCGAGGCCAGCACGCCGACCGAGTAGTCGCAGACGCGGGCGGGTTCGACCGGATCGGAGACGCAACTCCCGCCCAGTTCGTCCAGGCCGGCGGGATAGGGCGGCATGACCCGACCGATCAGGTCGGCCGCCGTCACCGACAGCGGCGCCAGCAGCGACATCGACCATGCCAGCGTGCTCGAACCCACCTCAGGCCTCCTGCACCTTCAACGTCATGCCGTTCACGGCGATCACGCGCACCCGCACGCCCACCGGCAAGTCCGGGCCTTCCACCGTCCAGAACGCATCGTCGATCTTCACCCGGCCGCGCCCTCCTTCGATGGCCTGGTCGAGCACGGCCACGCTGCCCACCAGCTGTTCGGCGCGCCGGTTCAACAGCGGCTTGTCGCTCTGCCGCCCCTTGCCCCGGAACCACCTGCGATAGACCGCCACCGAGATCAGCGCCAGCACCGAAAACAGCACCGCCTGCGCCAGCCAGCCCAGCCCGGGCGCCACCAGCACCACCACCGCCATCGCCACCGCGGCGAAGCCGAACCACAGCATGAACGCGCCCGGCACCATCGCCTCCGCGGCGAACAGCACCAGCGCCCCGATCGCCCAGAACGCGAACTTGAAGCTCATGTCAGGCTCCCGGCACGCGCGGCGGACGCGCTGGCGCCACCACCTGCTGCTTGGTCAGCGCCTCCTTGGCCAGTTCGGCAATGCCGGCGATGGAGCCGATCACGCCGCTGGCCTCCATCGGCATCAGCACAAACTTCTGGTTCGGCGCCGTCGCCAACTCCTTGAAGGCTTCCACGTACTTCTGCGCGATGAAGTAGTTGATCGCCTGCACGTCGCCCTGGGCGATGGCATTGGACACCAGTTCGGTGGCCTTGGCCTCGGCCTCGGCCAGGCGCTCGCGCGCCTCGGCTTCGCGGTAGGCGGCTTCGCGCTTGCCCTCGGCTTCCAGGATGGCGCTCTGCTTCTCGCCTTCGGCGCGCAGGATCTCCGAGGCGCGCGCGCCCTCCGCCTCGAGGATGGAGGCACGCTTGTCGCGCTCGGCCTTCATCTGCCGGGCCATCGCGTCCACCAGGTCGCGCGGCGGCTGGATGTCCTTGATCTCGATGCGGTTGACCTTCACGCCCCAGGGACTGGTCGCATGGTCCACCACGCCCAGCAGCTTGGCGTTGATGGTCTCGCGCTGGCTGAGCGACTCGTCCAGGTCCATCGAGCCGATCACGGTGCGGATGTTGGTCTGCACCAGCGCGATCATCGCCTGGTCCAGGCTGGACACTTCATACGCCGCCTTGGCCGCGTCCAGCACCTGGAAGAAGACCACGCCGTCCACCTTCACCACCGCGTTGTCCTTGGTGATGACGTCCTGCGACGGCACTTCGAACACCTGCTCCATCATGTTGACCTTGCGGCCGATGCTCTGCATGTACGGGATCAGGAAGTGCAGGCCGGGGGACATGGTGTGGGTGTACCTGCCGAAATGCTCCACCGTGAACTCGTAGCCCTGCGGCACCACCCGGACACCCTTGAAGAAGGTGACCACGATGAACAGCACCACCGCCGCCACCACCAATGTGGAAAGACCGAACTCCATCGCTGACCCCCTGCCTGTGACGATGGTCCGATTATAGGCATGGGCGGTCCCGGCGCCGTGCGCGGGAACTTCCGCAACCCTGCGACGGTATTGCCCGCTGCGGCATCCCTATGTCCGACAGCCCCGGGAATCCCTCCGCTTGAGCCGATCGCAGTTCGCCGTCGATGTCCCGGACCGCCTGGTCGCCCGCGCGCGGACCGGCTGCCGGGAGGCATTCGAGCAGATCTACCGGCGCTTCGAGCGCCCGGTCTTCACCCTGGCGCTGCGGATCTGCGGCAACCGGGAGGATGCGGGCGATGTACTGCAGGACACCATGCTGAAGCTCTTCCACCATCTGCCCGACTACCGGGGCGACTGCCCCTTCTGGGGCTGGCTGCGGCAGATCGCGATCAACGAGGCGCTGCTGCGGCTGCGGCGGCAGAAGCGCCTGGTCGCCGAAATCACCGTGGAGGAAGACGACCTGCCGCAGGACCAGGGCCTGCCTCCGGCGGCCGCGGCGGATGCGGCGCTGCTGCAGCGCGCGCTCGAGGCGCTGCCGGCGGCGACGCGCAGCGTGTTGTGGCTGTACCACGCGGAGGGCTACACCCACGAAGAGATCGCCGGGCTGATGCAGCGCACGCCCAGCTTCTCCAAATCGCAGGTCTCCCGCGGCACGCGTCGCCTGCGGGCGCTGTTGAACATCGAGGACGCCGTCCATGCCTGATTCCCGTGCCCGCGCGCCCCTGCCACGCGACTGGGCCGACGCATTCGGCAACCTCCCGCTGGAAGCCCCGCCCGAGGGGGCCTGGCAGCGCATCGCCGCCGCGCTGCCGCCCATCCACACGCCCGCTCGTCGCACGCAATGGCGGCGCCCTGCGCTGGCGCTGGCGGCGACGGCGTTCTTCGCCGCGGTGGCCCCGCTGCTGCCATGGCGGACCGCGGTGGACACACCGCTGCCACCCGCGCACGCCCCCTTGCCTGCGATTGCGCCACGCCTGCCCCGCGTGGCGACGCCGGACCCGCTGGTCCGACCTGCGGAGGTCGCGGCGGCGGTGGCCGCGCAGGATGCTCCCCGCGCGGCGCGGTCCGCCCCTGCGTCCGGCGCGCAGCGGACGCCCGGGCACGCCATGCCGGCGCGACAGGACAACCCCGCACCGCTGGATGCGCTGTACACCGAGTCCGCACGCCTGGAGGCCGTCCTGGCCCAACTGCCCGACAACACGGTCGGCAACGTGGCGATGCTGGCAGTGAGTGCCGATCTGCAGGACCAGGTCGCGCACATCGATCTGGCCCTGTCGCAGCCGGCCCTGCGGGAGTCCACGCGTGCCGCACTGTGGCAGCAGCGTGTCGACACCCTGCGCCAGCTCACCGGCGTGGAAGCCACCCAGCGCTGGCAGGTGGCCCTCGACGGCACCGCCGCCGATACCGCCGTCTACTGACCCGAACACGCAACGAGGAGTCCCACCATGCTCAAGCCCTTTTCCCGGACGCTGCTGGCCCTTGCGCTGATGTCGCCGCTGACGGCCCTGGCGCAGCAGGACGATGCGGCCAGACAGAAGGAACTGGAAGCCGCGCGCGTCGATCTGCAGCGCGCCGCACGGCGCGTAGCCGAACTTTCGCGCGGAACCGACGCGCTCCGCGCCCCGCTCCGGATCGACCACGCCATCGCAGGCCGGCCGCGCCTGGGCGTGCTGCTGTCGGGCGACGACGCCGACGGCGTGCGCATCACCGGCGTCACGCCGGACAGCGGCGCGGCCAGGGCCGGACTCAAGGCGGGCGACCGCCTGCTGCGCGTGGGCGGCGACGCCATCACGGGCGACGGCGCCCACGCGCGGCTGGCGCATGCGCGCACGCTGCTGGCCGATCTCAAGGCCGATACGCCCGTGCTGATCGCCTACCAGCGTGATGGCAGGACGCACGAGGCCCGCGTCACGCCCACGCAGGTGTCGCCGCGCTTCACCTTCAGCGGACAAGGACCGGGCCGCGCCTTCTTCCTCGGCGGGGAAGACGGCATGCCATGGATCGAGGGCGGGCCGGTGCCGATGGATCAGTTGGAGAATGTCATCTCCCCGCAGGTCCAGCGCGAACTCCGCCGGCTCGGCCAACTGGGCGACTGCAAGGGCGAGGACTGCCATCTGCCCGCGCTGGCCGAAGCGTTCCGCTGGAGCAACCTCAATCTGGCGACGGTCGAGGCCTCGCTCGGCCGCTACTTCGGCACCGATGCCGGCGTGCTCGTGCTGTCGGTCGGCGAGGAACTCGAAGGCCTGCAGCCGGGCGACGTGATCCGCAAGGTGGACGGCAAGCCGGTGACGACGCCCCGCGACGTCACCCAGGCGCTGCGCGGCAAGCCCGAGGACGCCAGGGTCGCTGTCGAGTACCTGCGTGATCGGCAGATACGGACGAGCACCGTCACCGTACCCAGGGCCGCTGCGTTCCGGTTCCCCTCGACCTCGCGCGTCGTGGTGAAGCCGCGCGTGGCCGACGTGGCCGGCAAAGCGCCGACCGTCGTGGAGCGTCGACGCGTGATGATCGTCGACCAGGACGGCAAGGTGCAGACCTTGGAGGACGACGACAGCGACGCACCTCTGCCGCCGCCGGCTCCGCCTGCGCCTCCTTCGGGCAAGGGCGGCACGCTGCTCTGACACGCATTATCAGAAGAGAAACCCGTGAATCCCCTGCCCCCGCATCCGCGGGGGTCTTTTTTCTGAAGAGCGGCACATCCCTGTGCCGGAGAGACCTTCAGCGGGACGGTGCTGCCGGGGCGGCACGGTCCGCCGGCGCGGGTTCGACCCAGTCGGCGAACACCTGGGCGATGGCGGCGTCAGCCACGGTCTTGCCTTCCTGCACCTCGCCGGCCTGGGTGAACAGCGGAATGATCATCGCCATGCCATCCACCTTGGTTTTCAGGTGGACGCCCGGCGCGCGGGACAGGAACCGATCCCAGTGCGCGCGCACCTTGGCCCAGTAGCCGGCCGTGGCCCGCCAGTAATCGCGCGCCGGCGTGAAGTCGACCTCGGTGGTCTTCAGGTAGTCGTTGAAACCGAACTCGCGCGCCAGCTCCACCTGGGTTCCGTCGGGCTTGCGCAGCACCTTGGTGTTGAACTGCTCGTGGGTCCAGCCGTTCGGCGTCAGCGTGTGGCGATTGACCACGGAAAGCGCGTTGTAATCGCTGCGCCGGGTGTACTCGCGACGCGGCAGCGGACGCCAGCTCGGGTCGCTGGTCCACGTGGCCACGCCGTTGCGATAGTCCCAGCGTCCCGTCCCGCAGTAGCGCGGCGCATCGCTGACCTCGTACACGCACTGCGTCCAGGCGCCACGGGTGGCATCGGCCGCAACCGCGCGCACGTGCCAGGTCTGGTCGTCGCTGAACTCGAAGCGCGTCGGCGCCTCGTAGGTCCAGTCCTGCCGCCAGTGCTTGGTGACGTGGCCGCTCCTGGCATCCACCAGAATGTGCTGCAGGACGATCCGCGTGGGCGTGTCCTCGACGACGATGACGGTCTCGTCGCCGCCACTGCGCATGGCGGGCTGGCGCTCGTAGCCGGGCTGCAGCAGGACGGTTTCGTCGAAGGCGAAATCGACGGTGTAGTCGCCCTGCATCGCCAGGATCGCCTGGCGGTCGCGGACGGGATCGGCGGCGAGGGCCTGGCCGGCGGAGAGCAGCAGTGCAGTGGACATCAAGGTGGCGACCGGCTTCTTCATGGGGTTTCCTTTCATGTTCGTCTGATCAGCGGAACGACGTTGTCGCCCGCCTCCCGTGCGTCCTTCGACGCGGAGGCACCGGGGGGCGGACGGATGGGGGACGGCAGGCCGATGTCGGCGCACGGCCCGCTCTCCAGATGGGCGCCTTCCGCCTGCGCGATGCGCTGCGCGGTCGCGGTGCCCAGTGCCGACATCAACGGCAGGCTGGCGGCCAGCACCGGCAGCGCTGCGGGCTGCGATACCGCGTGCAGGTGCAGTACGCAGGCCCGCCATTGCCCGCCGAGCAGGCACCCGGACAGGCGGCGCCACAGGCGGTCGGCCAGGCCGCCGGCATCGGTGTCCCTGCCCACCGGCAGCGATGCCGCCAACCGGTCCCATGCGACGAAGTCGCTGTCCGGCAACAGGCACAGGCGCCAGCAGCAGCGGCCCTGCGCGTCGAAGAACAGCAGGCGCTCGTCGAGTCCGTCGCTGCCCACACCGGTGCGGACTTCCACCCGCACCGCGTGCTGCCAGCCGGCCAGCTCGCTGCCATGCTCCATGCGGTACAGGCACAGCACCGGGCCCAGCGCCGCCAGCTGCGTGGCGGCCGGGAATGCATCCGCGGATGCGCCCGCGACGGAGCCGGGGAGTGCCCGCAGCATCGGCATGGCGGCTACCAGCTCACCGCCACGCTGGCCGACAGGGTGCGGCCCGGTGCGGTGTAGCGGTCGAGCGTGGTACTGCCGGTGGCGACCAGCGCCATGTCGCCCGCCTCGATATAGCGACGGTCGGCCAGGTTGAATACGCCGATGTTGAACTTCGCGCCCGGCGCGAAGTTCCAGTGCGCGTACAGGTCGAGCACGCCATAGCCCGGCTGGCGGTAGTAATCCGGATCGGAGACGCGGCGCTTGCGGTCGACGAACCGGCCCGCGAGTTCCGTGCCCCATGACGCAGTGTCGTAGGCCAGGCCCAGCGTCGCGGTCGGCGGATCCACGCTGTCCAGCGGCGTATCCGTGCTGCGGTCCTTGCCGCGCGACCACGCCGCCGCGCCACGCAGCGACCAGCCGGACCAGGCGTCGGACAGCGCGCCGAAGTCCAGGCCCGCCTTCAGTTCCACCCCGTGGATCTGGGCCTGCGCGATGTTCTGCGACTGGTACACCATCAGTCCCGCATCGTCGTAGCCGATGAAACGCATCGACTCGATGAAGTCGTCGTAGCGGTTGTAGTACCCCGACAGGCTGGCATACGCCGCCTTGCCGGCATACCGCACGCCGAATTCCACGCCATCGCTGGTTTCCGGCTTCAGGTCCGGGTTGGCGATGGCCGTGTAGCCGAACTGCACGTTGGTGAAGCCGATATTGACGTCGTTGTAGGGCGGCGACCGGAAGCCATGCGCATACCCGCCGAACAACGACCAGTCCGGCGCGAACGTCCACACCATGCCCAGCTTGGGCGACACGCTGGTCTCGCGGATGTCCGCCAGGGCCACGCCCGGATTGTCGGCATCGAAGATCGCATCGTGCCGGGGATCGAGCCGGTAGTGGTCCACGCGCAGGCCGGGCACCAGCCTGAACGCGCCATCGCCGAAGCCGATCTCGTCCTGCACATAGAGGGCGACCGTGGTGGTCCTGCTGGTGGGGAAGTCGCGCACGGGGAAGGTATCCGGCGACATCACCGGCGTGCTGACGCCGGTCAGCGGGAACGTGCGCAGGCCGTCGCGCTTCTGCCGCGTTTCGGTGCGCGCCACGTCCAGTCCGTAGATCAGGTCGTGCCGGACCGAGGTGCCGAACGCCTTGCGGAAGTTCGCCTGCAGCCCGTAAGTGCGCTGGTCGAAGTTGAACTCGCGCTCGCGGATGTCGCGCAGGGTCGGTGCCGGCAGCGTGCGCTCCTCGCGCGTGTACTGGGTGGTCTCGCTGTCCTGCCGGTAGACCTGCCAGTCCAGGCTGTCGGCGAATCCGGCCGACAGGTCGTCCCACTCGTGTGCGAAGGCCACGCGCGCGCGCGTCTGGTGGTCGCGGGCGCTGACGCGGTCGTTGGTGGCGCGCGTCAGCGACTGGTAGCCCTGCTGGGTCAGCAGGTCGGTATCGGCGCTGTCCTCGTTGCCCTCCACCGTCAAGCGGAACCGCTGTCCTTCGCTCGGTGCGAACACCAGCTTCGTCAGCAGGCTGCGGCCATCGCGCTCCTGCGGATTGGGCAAAGTGCGCGCACCGCCGGTGCCGGCGACGTCGCCGTGGTTCTCGGTTTCCTGGCCCTGCCGATGGCCCACGCTGACCAGGCCGCTCCAGCGCTCGCCGCCGAACGCCGCGGTGGCGTTGCCGAACAGGCCGTTCCAGCTGCCGTCGTAGCCGAGGCGGAAGCCGAAGTACGCCTCTTTTCCATGGTCGAGATAATCCGACGGGTCCTTGGTGATGAAGGAGACCACGCCGCCGAGCGCATCGGACCCGTACAGCGAACTGGACGGCCCGCGCACGATCTCCACCTGCTTCAGCGTGTCCAGGTCGACGAAGTTGCGGTTGGCATTGGAGAAGCTGCCGATCGAGAACGCGTCCGACACCGGGATGCCATCGGTCTGGATGCGCACGCGGTTGCCCTCCAGGCCGCGGATGCGGAAACCGCCCAGGCCGAAGCGGCCGAAGCTGGAGGTCACCGTGACGCCCGGCTCGTAGCGCACCAGCCCCTTGATGTCGCGGACCAGACGGTCGTCCAGCGCTTCGCGGTCGATGACACTGACGGTGCTGGGCACGTCGGCAACGGCGCGCTCGCTGCGCGTGGCGGTGACCTGGATCCGTTCCAGTTCGTGTGCGCCTGCACTGGAGGAGGACGACGGCGCCGCATCGGCGGCAGTTTCGGCACGGGCATGGCCGGCAAGGGCCAGCCACACGGCCGCGGTGAGCAGCGTGGGACGCTTCATGGCGTACAGCATTCCTGTGGGTGGTGAGCAGACCCGGAAGGCTGGCGGCCGGAGAATCCTTGGCTGGCGCCCGGTGGAGAGAGGGTGTTCTGCAGCGGCGCGTCGCGACGATGCACCGTCGCGACGAGGGTGCGACCTACTTGGTGAGGATCAGCTTGTCGTTGCTGGTGTGGCGCAGGCGATACACGCGGTCGCCGTGGCGGATGAGGACTTCGCGCTGCCCTTTCAACAGGGCGGTGCTGTCCAGGGTGTCCTCGGCCTGCGGCCGGGCGTGCGACAGGGAAAGGCGCTCGCGCAGCGCCAGCGAATCGGACGTGGGCAATGCGGTGACGTTCGAGATCATCGGGAAGCTCCAGGACGGAACGCCAGTGATGATAATGATTCTTATTTGCGAGTCAACACCCCCCGGGCGGGGCTGCCGCCTCAGTCCGCGGCGGCCGTCAGCCGGGCCCACACCGGTTCGTCGTATCGCGCCGCAAGCTCCAGCGCAGTGAGGTTCTCGCGCAGTTGCTCCGGGCGGCTGGCGCCCAGGATGACGCTGGAGACATGCGGGTTCTGCAGGCACCAGGCGATGGCCAGCGGTGCAGGCTTCTCACCCAGTTCGGCCGCGGCGGCGGCATAGCGGGCCGCGCGCTCCGGCCGCCGCGCGCCCTCCGCACCCAGCACCATCCGGCGCAGATCCTCATGCCCGGCCCGGCCCAGCCGGGTGTCGCCGGCGATGTCCTGCCCGTACTTGCCGGTCAGCAGTCCGGAGGCGAGCGGCGACCAGGTGGTGGTGCCCAGGCCCAGTTCGGCGTAGAGCGGCGCGTACTCCAGTTCCACCCGCTGGCGATGCAGCAGGTTGTACTGCGGCTGCTCCATGGTGGGCCCGTGCAGATGGTGCTTGCGCGCGATCGTGGCGGCTTCGCGGATGCGCGCGGCCGGCCACTCCGACGTGCCCCAGTACAGCACCTTTCCCTGCCGGATCAGGCTGTCCATCGCCCAGACGGTCTCCTCGACCGGCGTGTCCGGATCCGGCCTGTGGCAGTAGTAGAGATCCAGGTAGTCCACCTGCAGCCGGCGCAGGGCCGCGTGGCAGGCGTCGAACACATGCTTGCGCGACAGGCCGCGCTGGGTGGGCCGCGGGTTCTCCACTGCACCGAAACACACCTTGCTGGACACGCAGAAGCCGTCCCGCGGCAACGCCAGCGCGCGCAGCGCTTCGCCCATCACGCGCTCGGCTTCACCATGGCCATAGACCTCGGCGTTGTCGAAGAAGTTGATCCCGTGGTCCCAGGCCAGGGCGATCAGTTCGCCCGCCTCGCGCGGGCCGAGCTGTTGCCCGAACGTCAGCCAGGCACCGAAGGATAGGGCCGAGACCTGCAGGCCCGACGTGCCCAGGCGGCGGTATTGCATGGCAGGCTCCGGTGACGACCGTGCCCATCGTAGCGCCCGTCCGGGCCACCAGCACGCCGCCAAATGAGAATGGCTCCGCCCTGCACGCCGCACACCTTTTACAATGCGCGCACTTTCCTCCTCCGGGGAGTAGCCCACCCGTCCCGACGGGGTCCGCGCATCAACACACTTGGTCCACAGGCCATGGTGCGCGGGACGAAGCGATCCGCTTCGCCGGGCAAGACCGAAGGCAGGCGTCGCGCTTACCCGGGCCGGGCAGTGCGTCGTTTGCCTTCGCGTCCTTCCGCGAATGCCTGGCCCCGGAGTCGCAGATGTTGTCCCTGCAAGCCCTGCTGGTGTCCACCGGCACCGTCACCCTGGCCGAGATCGGCGACAAGACCCAGCTGCTCGCCCTGCTGCTGGCCGCGCGTTACCGCAAGCCGTGGCCGATCGCGCTGGGCATCCTGGCCGCCACGCTGGTCAACCATGCGATCTCGGCGTGGCTGGGCGCGGAATTGACCGATTGGCTGTCGCCCGAGGTGCTGCGCTGGGTCGTGGCGGCCAGCTTCCTGGCCGTGGCCCTGTGGACGCTGAAGCCGGACACGCTGGAGGACGAGGCCGACAACCTGCCGGCCCGGGGCGCCTTCCTGGCGACCACGGTGGCGTTCTTCCTGGCCGAGATCGGCGACAAGACCCAGGTGGCCACGGTGCTGCTGGCCACGCGCTACGACCCGCTGTGGCAGGTCATCGCCGGCACCACCATCGGCATGCTGCTGGCCAACCTGCCGGTGGTATGGCTGGGCCACCGTTTTGCCGACAGGCTGCCGCTCAAGCTGGCCCGCAGCCTGGCCGCACTGGTGTTCTTCGCCCTGGCCGTCTGGGTGGCCGTGCGAGGCGTAGGCTGAACGACCGGGGCCGGGTCGGGCGCTGCTAGACTGCGCGGTCAGAACAATACGCAAGGTCTGGGGGAATACATGCTGGAAGTCTTGGGGCGGATCGGCTTCGGCCTGTTCGGTCTGGCGGTGCTGATCGGCATCGTCTGGCTGTTTTCCAACAACCGACGGGCCATCGACTGGAAGCTGGTCGCCACGGGCATCACCCTGCAGATCGGTTTCGCCGCCCTGGTGCTGCTGGTGCCGGGCGGCCGCGAGGTCTTCGACTGGCTGGGCCACGGCTTCGTGAAGATCCTGGAGTTCGTGAAGGCCGGCTCCGGCTTCATCTTCGGCAGCCTGATGGACACCGAGAAGTTCGGCTTCATCTTCGCCTTCCAGGTGCTGCCCACCATCATCTTCTTCGCCGCGCTGATGGGCGTGATGTACCACCTGGGCGTGATGCAGTTCATCGTGCGCATGATGGCGCTGGCGATCACCAAGGTGATGCGCGTGTCCGGCGCCGAGACCACCAGCGTGTGCGCCAGCGTGTTCATCGGCCAGACCGAAGCGCCGCTGACGGTGCGCCCGTACATTCCGAAGATGACCGAGTCCGAGCTGATCACCATGATGATCGGCGGCATGGCCCACATCGCCGGCGGCGTGCTGGCGGCCTACGTGGGCATGCTGGGCGGCGGCGATCCGGAGCAGCAGGCCTTCTATGCCAAGCACCTGCTGGCCGCGTCCATCATGGCCGCGCCGGCCACGCTTGTGGTGGCCAAGCTGCTGATCCCCGAAACCGGCACGCCGCTGACCCGCGGCACGGTGAAGATGGAGGTCGAGAAGACCTCCAGCAACATCATCGACGCCGCCGCGGCCGGTGCGGGCGACGGCCTGAAGCTGGCGCTGAACATCGGCGCGATGCTGCTGGCCTTCATCGCCCTGATCGCGCTGATCAACGCGCCGCTGACCTGGTTCGGCGACGTGACCGGCCTGGCCGCCGCCATCGGCAAGCCGACCGACCTGGCCACGATCTTCGGCTACCTGCTGGCCCCGATCGCCTGGGTCATCGGCGTGCCGTGGCAGGACGCCACCACGGTGGGCTCGCTGATCGGCCAGAAGGTGGTCATCAACGAATTCGTCGCCTACCTGCAGCTGGCCGGCATCGTGAACGGGCAGACGCCCGGCGTGAGCCTGACCGAAGAAGGCCGGCTGATCGCCACGTACGCCCTGTGCGGCTTCGCCAACTTCAGCTCGATCGCCATCCAGATCGGCGGCATCGGCGGTCTGGCGCCGGAACGGCGCTCGGACCTGGCGCGCTTCGGCCTGCGCGCCGTGCTGGGCGGCACCATCGCCACGCTGATGACGGCCACCATCGCCGGGGTGCTGTCGCACTTCGGCTGATCCGGATGGGGCGGCCGTCGGCCGTTTCCTTCCTCCTGCTTACGTTTCCCTCCCGTGACCGCGGCATCGCCGTGGTCCGGACTCCAGGTATCTGCGCATGAACACGCCATCCCCCGCCCTGTCCCGCGTCGTCGTCGTGGGCTCCTTCAACGTCGATCATGTGTGGCGCTGCGACGCCCTGCCCGTGGCCGGCGCGACCATCGCCGGCCGCTACACGAACGGCCCGGGCGGCAAGGGCTTCAACCAGGCCATCGCGGCGGTGCGGGCCGGGGCGGACACGACCTTCGTCTGCGCGCTGGGCGATGACGCCGGTGGCCGGCTGGCACGCGACCTGGCGGCCGCCGACGGCCTGGCGCTGCGCGTGCAGGCGAGCGACGAGCCCACCGGCACCGCCGGCATCTACGTGGACGCGCACGGGCGCAACACCATCGTCATCGGTGCCGGCGCCAACGCAATGCTGTCGGCCGACTTCGTCGCCCGCCAGGCGGACGTGCTGGCGACGGCCGGCGTGGTGCTGGTCCAGCTGGAATCGCCTGCCGACGCGGTGCTGGCCGCGCTGCAGGCCGCACGGCAGCACGGCGCCACCACGCTGCTGAACCCGGCGCCGGCGAACGCCGCGACGACCACCGACCTGCTGGCGCATGCCGACGTCATCACGCCCAACGAAACCGAGTTCGCAGCGCTGCTCGCCCGCCACCTGGGCGAACGCATCAACGCCGACGATGTCGCCACCCTCGATGGCGTCACCCTGCACCAGCACTGCCGGCAGTTGTTCCCGCACGGCACGGTGGTGGTGACGCTGGGCGCCACCGGCGTATACGTCTCCCACCCCGAGGAGGCATTGCGCGGCGATGCGCGGCCGCACTACCGCGTGGCCGCCGAAGCGGCGACGGTCGTCGATACGACAGGCGCCGGCGATGCCTTCAACGGTGCGCTGGCCGCGTCGCTGGCCGAAGCTTCGCCGCCGTCGTTCGCCGATCACGTGCGCTTCGCCAACCGGTATGCGGCGCTGTCCACCGAAAGGAACGGAGCCGCGCTGGCCATGCCGCTGCTGAGCGAACTGCAGGCGCGCTTCGACACCGTGGCCGGCTGAAAAACGGGCCCCTCGAAGGCCGCGACGGGGCGGGAGTCTCCGGGCACCCTAGCTACTGATAACCATTCTCATTTAGAATGATCGGGTCCGACATGCCCGATCTTTCTCCATGACCCTTCCGCTTCGCCTGAGCCTGCTTTCGCTTGCCCTCTCGTCCGTCCTGAGTCCCGCTGCGCTTGCGCAGTCGGACGATGCCGTCCAGCTCGACCGCGTGACGGTCTCGGCCAGTACCAGCCGCATTCCGGATTCCGCCGCGGCGCTGCCGAACACCATCACCATCATCGATCGCCAGCAGCTGGAGCAGCAGCTGGCGCTGACCCAGGACCTGTCCCAGGTCCTGGCCAACCTGATTCCCGCCTTCACGCCTTCCCGCCAGAAGCTGACCAACGCCGGCGAGAACCTGCGCGGCCGCAAGCCGCTGTACCTGGTGGATGGCGTACCGCAGTCGACGCCGTTGCGCGAGGGCGGACGCGACGGCCACACCATCGACCCGGCGATGATCGAGCGCATCGAAGTGATCCATGGCGCCAACGCGCTGCAGGGCCTGGGCGCCTCCGGCGGCATCATCAACATCATCACCAAGCGCGCACCCCGCAAGGACGGCGAGACGTTCCACGATGTCAGCGTCAGCGCAAGCGTGGCGGTCCCCCGCGAAGACGACAGCGCGGGCTACAAGGCGTCCTACGTCTTCGGCACGCGCCACGGCGACGTCGACTTCGTCGGCGGCGCATCCCTGGCCAGCGAAGGACTCTATTACGACGGCGATGGCCGGGCGATCGCCGTCAACGACGTCCAAGGCGACCTGATGGACGCGCGCAGCCACAACCTGTTCGCCAAGGTCGGCTGGAACCTCGACGACCAGCGCCGGCTGCAGGTCAGCGCCAACCACTACGAACTGCAGGGCAACAACGACTACCACACCGTGCCGGGCAACATCGCCACCGGCCAGCTGGCCACGTCTGCGCCCGGCGGCAGCGAAGGCGAAGGCGCCCGCAATCGCTCGACATCGGTGGTGCTGGATTACACCGATCACGACCTGGCCGGCGGCTTCCTGCAGACGCAGCTGTACTGGGTGGATTTCAAGGCCCTGTACGGCGGCAGCTACTGGGGCGATTTCTGGGGCGACGGACGCGATCCGGACTGGTACGACCAGTCGCAGAATGCGTCCGAGAAGCTGGGCGGCAAGTTCAGCTGGTCGCGCGGCGACCTGTTCGGACGGGACCTGCGCGCCACGTTCGGGCTGGACCTTGCCCGCGACAGCACCTACCAGGAACTGGTCTATGCACAGATCGACTGGGTGCCGGAAACGACCTACGAATCGGTCTCGCCCTTCGTGCAGGCGGAATGGCGGATCGCCGACGCCTGGCTGCTGACGGGCGGCCTGCGGCATGAGCGCGGCGAACTGCAGGTGGACGACTACCTGACCATCCCCGACCAGCGCACCGTGCCGGCCGGCGTGAAGGGAACCCGCTACCTGGTTACCGGCGGCACCACCCGGACCAGCGAGACGCTGCCGAACCTGGGCCTGGTGTGGGAAGCCACCGATGCGCTCAAGCTGTATGCGTCCTATGCCGAAGGCTACACCGTGGCCGACATCGGTCGCGTGCTGCGCGGCATCACCGCTGCCGGGCAGCGGGTGGACAACCTGGTCGACCTGCAGCCGGTGATCGCCGACAACCAGGAGATCGGCCTGGATTACGACGACGGCCGCTGGCTGGTGCACCTGGCCCTGTACCGCTCCGACTCGGACCTGGGCTCGCGCCTGGCCTTCGATACCGCGACGCAGACGTACGCGGTGGTCCGCGAGCGGACCGAAATCGAGGGCTTCGATGGCAGCCTGTCGTACCGCTTCAACGACGGCATGCGCGCGGGCCTGGCCTATGCGCGCAGCGAAGGACGCTACGACAGCAATGCCGATGAGCGCGTCGACAGCGACCTGCCGGGCATCAACATCAGCCCGGACCGGGTCACCGCGTTCTGGGAGGCGTCGTTCACGCCAGCGGTGGACGTGCGCCTGCAGGCGAGCAAGGCGCTGGACCGCGAATTCGACCTGCGCGGCAACCCGGTGGCCAGCTTCGACGGGTACGCCACGGTGGATCTGCTCACCCGCGTCAGGCTGCCCGTCGGCACACTCAGCGTGGGCGTCGAGAATGTCTTCTCGGAGCAGTACGTCACCTACTACTCGCAGAGTACGCCGCGCAACGACACCTACACCGCCGGCCGCGGGCGGGTGCTCACGGTGGGCTGGTCGCACCGCTTCTGACCCACGCCGCCCATGCCCCGCACGCTCCCTCGCCAGGCCATGGCTTCATCCCCCACGTGGCGTGTCCGCCCCCTGCTGAAGTGGCTGCACCTGTGGCTGGGACTGTCCGCCGGCCTGGTGTTCGCCGTGGTGTCGTTGACCGGCTCGGTGTTGGCCTTCCAGGCCGAACTGCTGCTGGCGGCGCACCCCGGACTGGAACGCGAACGGCTGCCGCCGCTGGCGTTTCAGGGCCAGGCGTTGGCGCGGATCGTGGCGGGCGCGGAAGACGGCGGCATCCGTTCCATCGACCTGCCCTCGCCGCGCCTGCCTGCCTGGCAGGCGTTCGCCGCCAACGGCGAACGCCACTACTTCGATGCCGCCAGTGGCGAGCTGCTGCTGGTGCGCAATACCGGCAACGACGCGGTGATGTGGCTGCGCGACCTGCACACGCACCTGCTCGCCGGCGAGGCCGGCGAGCAGGTGCTGGGCGCATCCGGCATCGTGGCGCTGTTCCTGCTGCTGTCCGGACTTTACCTGTGGTGGCCGCGCCTGGCGGCGTTGGCGGCAAGCCTGCGCTGGCATGCCGCCCCGCCTGCCCGTCGCTGGCTCAGCTGGCACCGCAGCATGGGGGCACTCCTGCTGCCCTTGCTGCTGGTGGTGACCTTCACCGGCGTGGCGATGGTGTACAGCCAGCCGTTCCGGAATGCGCTCCGCTGGACCTTCGCCGACGGGCCCGAGGTGGTGCCGCCCTTGCCGATCGAACGGGCGACCACCGCCATCGATTGGCCGGCCGTGCTGCTGGCCGCGGCAGAGGCGGCTCCGCGGGGCAGCCAACTCCGCCGCGTCAGCGTGCCCGGCGGCGACAACGCCCTGGTGTCGATCCGTTTCCGCGCGCCCGGCGAGTGGCATCCCAACGGCCGCAGCGTGATCTGGCTGGACCCTTACCGCGCACGCGCGGTGCAGGTGCACGACGCGACCGCGCAGGGTACCGGCGCCCGCATCAGCGAGACGATGTATCCGCTGCACGGCGGCTTCGTGGGCGGGCGCGCCTGGCAATGGGCCGTCGCAGCCGCAGGCCTGTTGCCCGCCTTCCTCCTGGCCACCGGCTTCCTGTTCTGGCGCGCGCGGCGCCGCAGGCGCTGACCCCGCGGGCCGGCGGTACAATGCCGCCATGCAGATCGGCCCCTACCGCATCGACCCGCCGGTGATGCTGGCCCCCATGGCCGGCGTCACCGACAAGCCGTTCCGGCTGCTGTGCAAACGGCTGGGTGCGGGCATGGCGGTGTCGGAAATGACCATCAGCGACCCCCGCTTCTGGAACACGAACAAGTCGCTGCGCCGGATGGACCACGAGGGCGAACCCAGCCCCGTCAGCGTCCAGATCGCCGGCACCGAGCCGGAACAGCTGGCCAACGCCGCGCGCTACAACGCCGACCACGGCGCGCAGATCATCGACATCAACATGGGCTGCCCGGCCAAGAAGGTGTGCCACGCCTGGGCCGGCTCGGCGCTGATGCGCGACGAGGCGCTGGTGGGCCGCATCCTGGAGGCCGTGGTGAAGGCCGTGGACGTGCCGGTCACGCTGAAGATCCGCACGGGCTGGGACTGCGACCACCGCAACGGTCCGACCATCGCGCGCATCGCACAGGAAAGCGGCATCGCCTCGCTGGCCGTGCACGGCCGCACGCGCGACCAGCACTACACCGGGGTGGCCGAGTACGAGACCATCGCGGCGATCAAGGCCGCGCTGCGCATCCCGGTGGTCGCCAATGGCGATATCGATTCGCCGGCCAAGGCCGCCCAGGTGCTGGCGAAGACCGGCGCGGACGCGGTGATGGTCGGCCGCGCCGCCCAGGGGCGCCCGTGGATCTTCCGCGAGATCGCGCACTTCCTCGCCACCGGCGCACATCCGCCCCCACCGACGCTGCACGAAGTGCGCGACATCCTGCTGGGCCACCTGCAGGCGCTGCACGCGTTCTACGGCGAACCGCAGGGCGTGCGCATCGCCCGCAAGCACCTGGGCTGGTACGCGAAGGACCGGCCGGAACAGGCCGCCTTCCGCGCCGTGGCGAACCGTGCCGAGACCGCCGGGGAACAGCTGCGGCTGACGCGCGACTACTTCGATGCCCTGATCGCCGGCGACGCACTGCCGACGGCGGCCTGATCCTTTACCGGAGGCCAGCGTGACCGAATCCCGTTCGCCCTACCTGCACGGCTTCTCGCCGGTGGAGCAGGCCCGCCTGATCAAGCAGGCCCGCCTGCTGGAAAGCACGCTGTTCAATCATGTCGACTACACCGGCGTGCGTCGCCTGCTGGAAGTCGGCAGCGGCGTGGGCGCGCAGACCGAGATCCTGCTGCGCCGCTTTCCCGACCTGCACGCCACCTGCGTGGACCTCAACCAGGTGCAGCTGGATGCCGCGCGCGACAACCTGGCGAAGATGCCCTGGTGCCGCGACCGCTACACGCTGCAACAGGCCGACGCCAGCCGCCTGCCCTACGGCGCGCGCGACTTCGACGCGGCGTTCCTGTGCTGGATCCTGGAGCACGTGCCCAACCCGGCGCGCGTGCTCAGCGAAGTACGGCGCGTACTGGCGCCGGGCTCGCCGATCTACGTCACCGAGGTGATGAACTCCTCGTTCCTGCTGCATCCCTACTCGCCCAATACCTGGCGCTACTGGATGGCGTTCAACGACTTCCAGCACGACAGCGGCGGCGATCCGTTCATCGGCGCGAAGCTGGGCAACCTGCTGCTGGCCGGCGGCTTCCGCGACGTCGTCACCGAGATCAAGACGGTGCATTTCGACAACCGCGAGCCGGCGCGGCGCAAGGACATGATCGCGTTCTGGGAGGAACTGCTGCTGTCGGCGGCCGACTCGCTGGTGTGCGCCGAACGCGTCACTCAGGCGGTGGTGGACGGGATGCGCCAGGAGATGCACGACGTGCAGAACGATCCGGACGCGGTGTTCTTCTATGCCTTCGTGCAGGCCCGCGCAACGGTTTACTGACGAAGGTGAGCGCACGGTAAACATGACCGGAGTCACCGTGCGTTCCGGCACTGGGGCGCCCCGCTGCGCAGCGCCACGATGTCCGCGCCGGTCCCCCTGCCGGCCTGCAGGGCACTACAGCCACACGCGGTAATCACCTCCCCTGGAGGATCCCATGAACGCAACAACCGCATCCCTGATGGCGGCCGTTCTGGCCGTCGCTCCGCTCGCCGCACACGCCGACGACTCCGTCGCCCAACTGGCCCGTGAAACCGGCCTTACCGAACGCAATGTCCGCATGGTGCTGGGTGCGCGCACGCCTTACGCGGAGTACCGCGTCATGTACAGCCGTGTCGAGCGCCAGTTCAAGCGCGCGGTCGGCGAGCACAACTACGACCGCCTGATGCGCGGCGAATCCATCGTGATCGAACGCACCCGCGCGCAGGAAGCCGTCGCCGCACGGGCGGCAGGGGCGTCGCCGGCGCCCGCCGCAGGGTCCGGGCACGACGGCGGCTGAACCTGCACACCGCCCTGTCGCACGGGTAGCGCGTCAAGGACTTCCGGTTCCCTCTTCCGGCGCCGCCCCCTCTGCAAGCCGGCCCGCCACCGGTTCCGCCGCGGGGTCCCAGGTACGGCGCCACATGGCAGCCAGCAACTGGCGCACGCCTGCGCCGCCGGCCACCGGCAACGACCACGGCCGCTGCACGGGAGGGACGGGCTGCCATTGTCCGTCCCTCAAGGTCGCCACCTCGAACTGGAAGTTGTAGTTCGGCTCCAGCCCCATGCGCAGGTCCGACAGCACCAACCGGTCCTCGAGGACCTGCGCGCGCATGAAGCCGCGATTGAACCAGGACAGGCGATCGACCGCGGGGATGCCCCTGGCCTGTTTCAGCACCTGCACGTTGGAGGGATATCCGCGGAAGTGCATCCGGCCCTCATCGACCAGCACCGAACGCTCGGCTTCCACATAGCCCGACGGCGTCATCGCCACCACGCGCCATAGCAGCGTGTTGAACGGCATCGGCACCGAGAAGTACGGCGCATCGCCCAGGCCCAGGGCGGCGAGCGTGCGTTCGGCTTCGCGATCCACCATGGCCTTGGCCACCAGCGACCAGCCAAGATAGGCACTGCTGAGCAGCAGTCCCGCCGCCAGCGCACGCCCGGCGGCCACGCGTTCGCGCAGCCACCACGCAGCCACGCAGGCGACCAGCAGCCAGACGGTATAAAGGGGATCGATGATGAACACGCTGGACCACATCGTCGGTGGCGGGGACAGTGGCCACCACAGCTGCGTGCCGTAGACGGTGAAGGCATCCAGCAACGGATGCGTCACCAGGGCCAGCTGGATGGCCCAGAACCAGCGCGCCGGCGAGGATGCGACGCGACCGTGGCCGAACCGCTTGAACAGCCACCAGACCAGTGCACCCACCAGCGGCAGCACGAACAGCGAATGGCTGAAGCTGCGGTGCACCGTCATCAGGGTGACCGGATTGTCGGAGAACAGCGCGATGGGCAGGCTGTCCAGGTCCGGCAGCGTACCGAGGGCGGCGCCCGCGAGCAGGGCGGCGCGACGGTGGGCGGCGCCCGCGAGCAGGGCGGCGCGACGGTGGGCGGCGGGGGCGATGACGGCGGCGACGGCGCCGCCGAGCACGATCTGGCTGAGGGAATCCATGCGGCGATCCTAGCAGCCGCCGGTGGGATGGCTCACGCCGCGCGCGGCACGTCCTGCGGCACCAGACGCAACCGCGGTGCGACTTCGGCCAGGACCTGACCCGTGTGGGACAGCAGGCACAGCGTCCCGTCGGCTTCTTCGCTGAGCGCGGTGAGGCTTTCCACCCAGTCGCCATCGTTGGCGTACAGCAGGCCGTCGCGCTGGAGCAGCGACGCGCGATGGATATGCCCGCAGACGATGCCATCGAGCCCACGCCGCCGCGCATCGTCCAGGCCCGCCTGCACGAAGCGCGCGATGTAGCGCTCGGCCGCATCGCTCTGGCGCTTGAGGTATTCCGCCAGCGACCAGTAGCGCAGGCCCAGGCGGCGGCGCAGCTGGTTGGTCAGGCGGTTGCCGGTGAGGATGCGGTAATAGAGCCAGTCGCCGAACTTCTCCTGCAGGCCGCCGAAGTGGGTGACGCCGTCGTAATCGTCGCCGTGGGTGACCAGCAGCCGGCGCCCGTCCAGCGTGGTGTGGATCGCACGGCGACGCACCTGCATGGCCGGCAGCATCAGGCCGCAGAAGCGGCGGATGGGGCGGTCGTGGTTGCCCGGCACGTAGACGAGTTCGGTTCCGCTGCGCGCCAGCGCGTGCAGCGCCTCCACCACCCGGTTGTGGGCGGCGTCCCAGGACGCGCGCCGCTGCGCCATCCACCACAGGTCGACGATGTCCCCGACCAGGTACAGCCGCCGGCAGTGCAGCCCGGCGAGGAAGTCGGCGAACTCGGCCGCATGGCAGTGCTTGGAACCCAGATGGACGTCGGAAACGAAGACCGCGCGCCGCATCGAGCGTGGCACGGCCGGCGGCTTCATGCCGCCGCCTCCGTCGGCCGCCACGCCTGGCCCAGGTAGCGTTCGCGTTTCTTCGGACGGATGCGGTGCAGGTCCACTTCGATCAACCCGTCGATGGAATCGCTGAAGTCCGGGTCCACCCCGAACGCGAGGAAACGCGCCCCGCCCGGCTCGCAGAGCTCGGTGTACTGCTTGTAGAGCATGGGCACGGTGGCGCCCAGCATGTCCAGGTTGGTCTTCAGCACGCGGAAGGCGGTATCGGCCTCGAGCGTATCGAAGCAGGGCGGCGTGGCCGTATAGCGGAACGGGTGGCGCGAGCGCGCCTCGCCGTTCGGATCGCCGTAGTAGTGCGCGTAGTACGCCACGATCTGTTCGCGCGCATGCAGCGGCAGCGCCGCGCTCATCGACACCGCACCGAACAGATAGCGAACCCGCGGATGCCGGCGCAGGTAGGCGCCGATGCCCTGCCACAGGTAATCGATGCTGCGGCTGCCCCAGTAGTCGGGCACCACGAAGCTGCGGCCCAGTTCCATGCCCGCGGCCAGGCGCGGCAGCGCGTCCTCCGCATAGTCGAACAGCGAAGCCGTGTAGAGGCCCTTCAGGCCCTGCGCCGCCAGCACCGGCGCGCCGCGCGCCAGGCGGTAGGCGCCGGCGATCTTCCGTTGCGCCGCATCCCACAACACGATGTGTTCGTACCAGGTGTCGAAGGCGTCCACGTCCATGCGCTTGCCCGTGCCCTCGCCCACCGCACGGAAGGTCAGTTCGCGCAGGCGGCCGATCTCGCGCAGCAGCGGCGAGCCGCCGGCCAGCCGGCCCACGCAGATCCGCTTGCCGTCGGTGGTTTCGCCCAGCACGTCCAGCGCATCGATGCAGGCCGCCAGCGCGTCCGGCGCCAGCGCATCGACCAGCGGCTCCTGTACCTCGGCCGGGGGCTCCACGCGCCTGACCTCGCGGCGGCCGAGCGCGTACAGCCCCTCGCGCACCTGCCGGATCAGGGTGGCAGGGTCGATGGCCGGATCCAGCCGCAGCGGCTGGCCCACGTGCAGTTGCAGGCGACGCTGGCTGCGGCGGAACATTTCGCGCGCCAGCAGCGCCGTGCCCGCCGGCTTGAACAGCGCCGATGCGCCGTAGAAGAACGCGGAATTGCGTGCCGCCACGCGCACCGGCAGCACCGGCGCGCCGGTCGCCCGGGCGAAGCGCAGGAAGCCGCGGCGCCAGCGCGTGTCGCGCACGCCGCGCGGGCCCAGGCGCGAGACTTCACCGGCCGGAAACACGATCACGCACTGCTCGGCTTCCAGGGCCTGTTCGACCGCCCGTACGCTGTCGGCACCGGGCTTGCCGCCCAGGATGCGCACGGGCAGCAACAGGGAAGCGATGGGCGCGATGCCGGCCAGCATGTCGTTGGCGACGATGCGGACATCGCGGCGCACCCGGCCCACCATCTGCAGCAGCGCCAGCGCATCGAGCGCGCCGGAAGGATGGTTGGCGACGATCAGCAGCCGACCCTGCGCCGGGATCCGGCGCGCGTCTTCGTCGGCCACGGCGGGCCGCAGGTTGAGGTGGTCGATGGCGGCGTCGACGAAGTCCAGGCCCTGCAGGTGGCCATGGTCGGCCAGGAAGG
This sequence comes from Pseudoxanthomonas sp. F37, assembly GCF_022965755.1. Classification (NCBI taxonomy): domain Bacteria; kingdom Pseudomonadati; phylum Pseudomonadota; class Gammaproteobacteria; order Lysobacterales; family Lysobacteraceae; genus Pseudoxanthomonas; species Pseudoxanthomonas sp. F37. Next base: position 3,172,266 of record NZ_CP095187.1, read on the forward strand.
CGTAGGCCTGGTCCAGCCGGGACCAACGGCCCAGGGTGCGCAGCAGCGGACCGGTCAGCCGCGCGCGGCGGCCACGGAACCAGCGGGGATAGCGTTCGGCGATCTGGCGTTCCAGCGGGTGCATGGGCAGGGGCTGGCGGCGGGGTTTCGCCGCGCAGCCTGCGCCTGGCCGGCGACAGCACGGTTTCCGTTTTCTGGCAGTCCGGTGACAGTCCGGGCGCCCGATTCCGCTTAACTCCCGGCAACCCTGAACAGCGCAGAATGCACGCACCGCCCCCGGCGTGTATCATGCGCGCCCATCTTTTCATCCGAATCAAAGGATATAAGCCTGATGTCCAGCTACCTGTTCACCTCCGAATCGGTCTCCGAAGGCCATCCGGACAAGATCGCCGACCAGATTTCCGACGCTGTGCTGGACGCCATCCTGGCCCAGGACAAGCGCGCACGCGTGGCCTGCGAGACCCTGGTGAAGACAGGCGCGGCCATCGTGGCCGGCGAAGTCACCACCACCGCGTGGGTCGACATCGAGGCGCTGGCGCGCAAGGTCATCAACGACATCGGCTACGACAATTCGGACGTCGGCTTCGACGGCCACACCTGCGCCATCATCAACATGCTGGGCAAGCAGTCGCCCGACATCAACCAGGGCGTGGACCGCAAGAAGCCGGAAGAACAGGGCGCGGGCGACCAGGGCCTGATGTTCGGCTACGCCTGCAACGAGGCACCGGAATTCATGCCCGCCCCGCTGTACTACAGCCATCGCCTGGTGGAACAGCAGGCCAAGGTGCGCAAGAACGGCAAGCTGAAGTGGCTGCGCCCGGACGCCAAGTCGCAGGTCACCCTGCGCTACGACGGCAACAAGATCCTCGGCCTGGACGCGGTGGTGCTGTCGACCCAGCACGATCCGGACATCAAGCAGAAGGACCTGATCGAAGCCGTGCGCACGCACATCCTGGTGCCCGTGCTGCCGAAGAAGTGGCTGGACGCGCTGCCGAAGAACAAGGTGCACATCAACCCGACCGGCAAGTTCGTCATCGGCGGCCCGGTGGGCGACTGCGGCCTGACCGGCCGCAAGATCATCGTCGACAGCTACGGCGGCATGGCCCGCCATGGCGGCGGCGCGTTCTCGGGCAAGGATCCGTCGAAGGTGGACCGCTCGGCCGCCTACGCCGCACGCTACGTGGCCAAGAACATCGTCGCCGCCGGCCTGGCCGACAAGTGCGAAGTGCAGGTCTCCTACGCCATCGGCGTGGCCGAGCCCACCTCGATCTCGGTGACCACCTTCGGCACCGGCAAGGTGGGCGACGAGGTGATCGAGAAGCTGATCCGCAAGCACTTCGACCTGCGTCCGTACGGCATCACCAAGATGCTGGACCTGGAGCACCCGATCTACCAGGCCACCGCCAGCTACGGTCACTTCGGCCGCAAGCCGAAGCAGATCAGCTACCTGGACGGCGCCGGCAAGAAGCACACCGCGACCGCCTTCTCCTGGGAGAAGACCGACCGCGCCGAAGCGCTGCGCAAGGATGCCAAGCTGTAGGAGTGGGCCATGCCCGTGGCCGGGCATCCACCCCCTTCCTCCCGAACGGGCCGCTCACGCGGCCCGTTCGCTTTCCTGCCGATACCGACGCATGCGACATCCGCAGGCGCTCATTGTAGGAACGGGCCATGCCCGCTCCTACAGAGCATTTCCCATCGCGCCCGTCGGTTGCTCCGGCATGCACGGGATGCGGTAGCCTGCCCTCCGGCCCCCCTCGGACGCAGACCATGGACACGCTGAAAAGCCACCAGCTTTCGATGACGGTGCTGATGACGCCGGACATGGCCAACTTCTCCGGCAAGGTCCACGGCGGCGCCATCCTCAAGCTGCTCGACCAGGTGGCCTATGCCTGCGGCAGCCGCTACGCCGGCAAGTACGTGGTCACCCTGTCGGTGGACCAGGTGATGTTCCGCCAGGCCATCAACGTGGGCGAACTGGTGACCTTCCTGGCGTCCGTCAACTACACCGGCACGTCGTCGATGGAGATCGGCATCAAGGTGGTGGCCGAGGACATCCGCAAGCAGAGCGTGCGCCACGCCAACAGCTGCTTCTTCACCATGGTGGCGGTGGACGACGATGGCCGGACCACCCCGGTCCCGCCGCTGCAACCGTCCACGCCCGACGAGATCCGCCGCTGCGCCGCCGCGCGCCTGCGCCGCCAGCTGCGCGAGGAGATGGAACGGCGGCACGCCGAGCTGGGCGGACGGACGGCGGAAACCGCCTGATCGCCGCGGGCGCGGCGCGCGCCGGCTACAATACGCGCATGTCCCTGATGCAATTCCAGCGGGTCGACTTCAGCGTCGGCGGTCCGCTTCTCCTCGAACACGTCGACCTGTCCATCGAATCCGGCGAACGCGTCTGCATCGTCGGCCGCAACGGCATGGGCAAGTCCACGCTGATGCGGCTGATGGCCGGCGAGCTCAAGCCCGACGACGGCGAGATCCGCGTCCAGAACGGCGTGGTGGTCGCGCGCATGGCGCAGGAAGTGCCGCAGGACACGCAGGGCACGGTGTTCGATGTCGTCGCCCAGGGCCTGGGCGACCTGGGCCAGCTGCTCGCGCGCTACCACCATGCCGTGCACGACGGCGACATGGACGCGATGGGCGAAGCGCAGGCGCAGATCGAAGCCCGGCACGGGTGGGACCTGGACCGCCGCGTGCAGCAGGTGCTGGAACGGCTGGAACTGCCGGAAGAGACCGATTTCGCCGCGCTGTCCGGCGGCATGAAGCGCCGCGTGCTGCTGGCGCAGGCGCTGGTGCGCAATCCCGACATCCTGCTGCTGGACGAGCCGACCAACCACCTGGACATCGAGGCGATCGCCTGGCTGGAGGGCTTCCTGAAGTCCTTCGGCGGCAGCATCGTGTTCGTCACCCACGACCGCAGCTTCCTGCGCTCGCTGGCCACCCGCATCCTCGAGATCGACCGCGGCCAGCTGACCAGTTGGCCCGGCGACTACGACAACTACCTGCGCCGGCGCGAGGAGCGCCTGCATGCCGAAGCGCAGGAGAACGCCCGCTTCGACAAGCTGCTGGCGCAGGAAGAGGTCTGGATCCGCCAGGGCATCAAGGCCCGCCGCACCCGCAACGAAGGCCGCGTCACCGCGCTGAAGGCGATGCGCCGCGAGCGCGCGCAACGGCGCGACCTGTCCGGCAACGTGAAGATGGAAGCCGCCGCCGCGCAGTCCTCGGGCAAGAAGGTCATCGAGGCCAGGCACATCACCCAGGCGTATGACGGCCGGGTGCTGCTGGACGACGTGTCGGCGACCATCATGCGCGGCGACCGGGTCGGCATCGTCGGCCCCAACGGCGCCGGCAAGTCCACCCTGCTCAAGATCCTCCTGGGCGAGCTGGCACCCCAGCACGGCGAAGTGAAGCTGGGCACCGGCCTGCAGATCGCCTACTTCGACCAGCACCGCAGCCAGCTGGACGAATCGCGCACCGCGCTGGAGAACGTCGCCGAGGGCAGCGACTTCGTCGAGATCAACGGCAGCCGCAAGCACATCATCGGCTACCTGCAGGACTTCCTGTTCTCGCCCGAGCGCGCCCGCGCACCGATCACCCGCCTGTCCGGCGGCGAGCGCAACCGCCTGCTGCTGGCCAAACTGTTCGCCCAGCCCTCGAACCTGCTGGTGATGGACGAACCGACCAACGACCTGGACGTCGAGACGCTGGAACTGCTTGAAGAGCTGCTGCTGGACTACAAGGGCACCCTGCTGCTGGTCAGCCACGACCGCGACTTTCTCGACAACGTGGTCACCAGCACGCTGGTGCTGGAAGGCCAAGGGCGGCTGGGCGACTACGTCGGGGGCTATTCGGACTGGTTGCGCCAGCGCCGCACGCCGGCGGCGACCGCCACGGCGTCCGCGCCCGTCAAGCCCGCACTGTCCAGGCAACCCGAACCGGCAACCGCCAAGCGCAAGCTGGGCTTCAAGGAAACGCGCGAACTGGAACAGCTGCCGGCGCGCATCGAAGCGCTGGAGGCCGAGGTGGCCAGGCGCACCGCGGCGATGAACGACCCGGCCTACTACCAGCAGCCCCCCGCCGACCTGCAGCGCGCCAACGAAGAACTCGCCGCGAAGCAGGCCGAACTGGACCATGCCTACCAGCGCTGGTCGGAACTGGATGGCTGAAATCCCGACCCCCGTGTAGGAGCGCCCTCGGGCGCGATGCCTGTGATTCCGATCATTCCCTGCGCAGGAGCATCGCGCCCGAGGGCGCTCCTACAGAAGCAGGGTCGCCTTACCCCGTGTTCTGCACGCCCTGCGACACGCCGTTGATGCTGGCGACCAGCGCGTGCAGCAGCGCATCGTCCTGTCGGTCGCTGTCGCGCCAGCGCTTCAGCAGATCGGCCTGCATCACGCTGATCGGGTCGATATAGGGATTGCGCAGGCGGATGGACAGCGCCAGGCGCTGGTCGTGCTGCAGCAACCATTCGTTGCCGTTGAGCGCCAGCACCCAGCGCAGCGCGGCCGCGTGTTCCTGCTGCACCTTCGGGAAGAACTCCCCATGCAGTTCGCCTGCCATCTTCGAATACATCTCGGCGATGCTCAGGTCGCCCTTGGCCAGCACCATGGAGACATCGTCGAGGAAGGTCTTGAAGAACGGCCACTCGCGCGCCATTTCGCGCAGCGCCTCTTCCCCATGGGCATCCACCGCGGCCTGCAGGCCGGCGCCCACGCCGTACCAGCCGGGGATCACCGCGCGCGCCTGGCTCCACGCGAACACCCACGGGATCGCACGCAGGTTGCCCAGCGCCGCGTCCTGGCCCAACCGGCGCGAGGGCCGCGAGCCCAGCGTCATCCGTTCGATCACGTCGATCGGCGTGGCGCTGCGGAAATAGTCCATGAAGCGCGGCGACTGCACGAACGCGCGATAGGCCTGCGTGCTTTCCTCCGCCACCAGCGCCATGATCTCGCGCCAGCGCGCCTCGCGCGGTTCCGGCGGACGCGGCCGCAGGCTGGACAGCAGCACCGCGCCGACCGACTGCTCCAGCGAACGCAGCGCCAGCGCGCGGATGCCGTATTTCCGGTGGATGACCTCGCCCTGCTCGGTCACGCGCAGGCGCCCGTCCACGCTGCCGCGCGGCGCCGCTTCCAGCGCGCGCGTGGTCTTGCCGCCACCGCGGATGATCGATCCGCCGCGCCCATGGAAGAAGGTCAGCCTGATGCCCAGTTCCTGGGCGGCCTCGACCAGATCCACCTGCGCCCGCTGCAGGCCCCAGCGCGAGGCGGCGATGCCGCCGTCCTTGCCGCTGTCGGAATACCCCAGCATCACCATCTGCACGTTGCCGCGCGCGGCCAGATGGGCCCGGTAGACCGGATCGGCCAGCAGGTCGCGCAGCACGTCGGTGCCATGTCCCAGGTCGTCGATGGTCTCGAACAGCGGCGCGATGTCGAGCGGCACCTGCCCCGCGTGGTCGACCAGTCCGCCCCGGCGCGCCAGCGCCAGCACGGTCAGCACGTCGGCGCGGCTGTGCGCCATGCTGATGATGTAGGTGCCCAGCGCATCGGTGCCGTGCCGCGTGCGCGCATCGGCCAGGGCCTTGAAGACCGCATCAAGCCGTTGGTTGCCTTCCTCGCCGGAGGCCGGCAGGACGGCATCGCCGCTGGCATACGGCCCCAGCAGTGCAGCGCGCTCGACCGCATCGCGCTGCTCCCAGTCGGCATCGCCCAGCGCGGCGGCCACGGCGCGCGCATGCACGCTGGATTCCTGCCGCACGTCCAGCCGGGCAAGGTGGAAGCCGAATGTGCGCACGCGCCAGGCCAGCCTGCGCACCGCAAACCACCCCGCGTGGATGCCGCGGTTGGTTTCCAGGCTGCGCAGGATGAGTTCGATGTCGTGCGCCAGTTCCTCCGGCGAGGCATAGCCCTCGGGCCGGTCTTCCAGCGTGGCGTGCAGGCGCGCGCGCATGAGGTCGTTGAGCAGGCGGTAGGGCATGTCGCCGTGCCGCGGCCGCGACTTGCTGGCGGCATCGGGCATCAGCGCGCGGTAGCGCTGGACCTGCGCGAGGACCTCCTCCGACACGCCCACCATGGACGAGGACTGGCTCAGCAGCGTGGTCAGCTGGCGCAGTTCCTTCAGATAGCGCGCCAGGATGGCCCGTCGCTGCGCGTCCAGCGTGGCCGTCACGGTGCCTGCGTCGACGTTGGGGTTGCCGTCCATGTCGCCGCCGACCCAGGTGCCGAAGCGCAGCACGCGCGGCAGCCGCGCGGTGACCTCGGGCACGGCGCCGTAGACCTCGGTGATGGCGCTCTCCAACGTTTCGTACAGCACCGGGATGACCCGGTACAGCACTTCGATCAGATAGAACCCGACATGCTCGCGTTCGTCTTCCACGCCCGGGCGCACCGGCGAGGAATCGGCCGTCTGCCAGGCCGAGGTCAGCGCCATGCGGAAGCGTGCGGTGTCGGTGGCCAGTTCGCCGGGCGTGCGCGTGCCGTCCAGCCCGTTGATCAGGCTGGCCACCATCAGCTGCTCCTTCTCCAGCAGCGCGCGGCGCACGGCCTCGGTCGGATGCGCGGTGAAGACCGGCTCCACGTCGATGCGCGGCAGCCAGTCGGCCAGTTCCTCCAGGGAGACGCCCTGCGCCTTGAGGCGGACCAGCGCGTCGTGCAGACCATCGGGTTGTGGCCGCGCGCTGCCGGTCCGCTGGTAGTCGCGCCGGCGACGGATGCGATGGACGCGTTCGGCGATGTTCACCACCTGGAAGTAGGTGCTGAAGGCGCGGATCAGCGATTCGGCCTGGGCCGGCGACTGACCCTGGAGCAGTCCGGCCAGCGACTGCGGTGGCTCGCCCGACTGGCGCCGCGCGATGGCGGTGGTGCGCACCCGTTCGACCTGGGCCAGGAAGTCCGGCGATACCTGTTCGGCCAGCATCTCCCCCACCAGGGTCCCCAGGCGACGCACGTCCTCGCGCAGGGGGACGTCGGGCGGGGCAAATTCGAGGCTGCGGGGACTGTTCATGCGCGGCGTGGGGTCGATCGTGGGCCGGAATTGGTATTGTCCTTGCGGACCATTGGTCTGCTGCAGGGCAGCATCCGAAGCCTACCCGATCAGGCCGGGCCGTGCGTCATCGTTTCATCCGGAACAAGCGATATAATGCTGGCCGCCGAGGGGCGCTGCGACCGTGATGTCTGTCCGACAGACAAGCACGGCCAGGCTCGGCAGGAAACCGCAACGGCGCCCGGTCAAGCATGCGAGCCCCGCTCGCCACCTTCCCGGAGCCAACACGATGAACGCCGTACGCAAGTTTTCCACCGAGGGCGACTACAAGGTCGCCGACATTTCCCTGGCCGACTGGGGCCGCAAGGAACTGGACATCGCCGAGCACGAGATGCCCGGCCTGATGTCCATCCGCCGCAAGCACGCCGCCACCAAGCCGCTGAAGGGCGTGCGGGTCACCGGCTCGCTGCACATGACCATCCAGACCGCCGTGCTGATCGAGACGCTGAAGGACATCGGCGCCGACGTGCGCTGGGCTTCGTGCAACATCTTCTCCACGCAGGACCACGCCGCCGCCGCGATCGCCGCCAGCGGCACCCCGGTGTTCGCCTGGAAGGGCGAAACGCTGGAGGAGTACTGGGACTGCACGCTGGACGCGCTGACCTTCACCCTGGCCGACGGCACCCTGACCGGCCCGGAACTGGTGGTGGACGACGGTGGCGACGTCACCCTGCTGATCCACAAGGGCTATGAGCTGGAGAACGGCAGCGACTGGGTCAACACCGCCTCGGGCAACCACGAGGAGCAGGTGATCAAGGACCTGCTGAAGCGCGTGGCCAAGGAGCGCCCCGGTTACTGGACCCGCGTGGTCAAGGACTGGAAGGGCGTGTCCGAAGAGACCACCACCGGCGTGCACCGCCTCTACCAGATCGCCGAACAGGGCAAGCTGCTGGTGCCGGCGATCAACGTCAACGATTCGGTCACCAAGTCCAAGTTCGACAACCTGTACGGCTGCCGCGAATCGCTGGCCGACGGCCTGAAGCGCGCGATGGACGTGATGCTGGCCGGCAAGGTGGCCGTGGTCTGCGGCTACGGCGACGTGGGCAAGGGCTCGGCGCACTCGCTGCGCGCCTACGGCGCCCGCGTCATCGTCACCGAGATCGACCCGATCTGCGCCCTGCAGGCGGCGATGGAAGGCTTCGAGGTCAACACCGTCGAAGACAGCCTGGGCCAGGCCGACATCTACGTCACCACGACCGGCAACAAGGACATCATCACCCTCGAGCACATGCGGGCGATGAAGGACCAGGCCATCGTCTGCAACATCGGCCACTTCGATAACGAGATCCAGGTGGACGCGCTGTACGCCTCCGAGGCCAAGCGCATCAACATCAAGCCGCAGGTCGACAAGTTCGTGTTCCCGAACGGCAACGCGATCTTCCTGCTGGCCGAGGGCCGCCTGGTGAACCTGGGCTGCGCCACCGGCCACCCGAGCTTCGTCATGTCGAACTCCTTCGCCAACCAGACCCTGGCGCAGATCGACCTGTGGGCGAACAAGGACGTGTACGAGAAGACCGTCTACCGCCTGCCGAAGCACCTGGACGAGGAAGTCGCGCGCCTGCACCTGGAGAAGATCGGCGTGAAGCTGACCACGCTGACGAAGGAACAGGCCGACTACCTGGGCGTGGCGGTCGAAGGGCCGTACAAGCCGGACCACTACCGCTACTGATCGCTCCGGCGTTCATGCGTCACCCCCGGAACGGGCGCCTTGTGGCGCCCGTTCCGCATTCCACCCAGCGAGTGTCCGTCGCGCGCCTTCATCCGCAACCATTTCGATACCGCTGGGCGCTTGCCTCGCTAAGGGGATCATCGCAAGCTTGGCCGCCGTACCGTCGCCCAGGCCTGTGCCTGGGCTGCGGCGCAACGACCCAGCACCGGGAGTGGACATGCGCAGCGAACAGGGAAGCGGCGGCACCGCGCAGCCCGACAGCACGACGGCGACGGACACCGGACCTCGCTTCGGAGAAAAGGCCGGCTACGGCATCGGCGACTTCGGCTTCAACCTCTATTGGGCGAACATCTCGGCCTTCCTGCTCATCTTCTATACCGACGTGATGGGCCTGGCGGCGGCCGCCGTCGGCACCATGATGCTGGTCACCAAGATCGTGGATGCCGTCACCGACCCCCTGATGGGGGCACTGGCGGATCGCACCCGCAGCCGTTTCGGCCGCTTCCGTCCCTACCTGCTGTACGGCGCGTTGCCACTGGCGTTCACCGGCGTGCTGACCTGGACCGTGCCCGACCTGGGTGAGGGCGGGAAACTGGCATGGGCCTATGCGACCTTCACCCTGATGATGCTGGCCTACACCGTGCTGAGCATTCCCTATTCCGCACTCTCCGGCGTGATCACCGCCGACAGCCAGCAGCGCACGCAGTTGATCAGCTTCCGCTTCATCGCCGCCTTCGCCGGCACGATGGCGGTGAACTGGCTCACGCTGGACCTGGTGCGCTGGCTCGGGCGCGGGGATGAGGCACTGGGCTGGCAACTGACCCTGTCGCTGTACGGCGTGATCGCCACGGCCGTGTTCGTGACCGTATTCCTGACCACGCGCGAGCGCGTCGCGCCGCCGCCGCAGCAACGCAGTGCCGTCCGCCAGGATGTCGTCGACCTGCTGCACAACCGGCCGTGGATGGTGCTGTTCGCCCTGGCGCTCGTCATCATGGTGACCATCGTGATGCGCGGCGGCTCGCTGGCGTACTACCTGAAGTACCACCTCGGGCGCCCCGACCTGACCGGCCTGTTCCTGGGCATGTACGCGCTGGCGCTGGCGGTAGGCGCCGGACTGACACCGCTGATGACGCGCCACGTGGACAAGCGGCGGCTGATGGCGTGGCTGATGGCCGGCGTGGGCGTGGTGAGCTGTGCGATGTTCTTCGTCCCGCCCGAGTCGGTCTGGCTGATGTTCGCGCTCAACCTGCTGGTCGGCCTGATGCTGGGGCCGAAATCCCCGCTGGCGTTCTCGATGTACGCGGACTGCGCCGATTACACCGAGTGGAAGACCGGCCGGCGCGCCACCGCGATGACGTTCGCCGCGGCGACGTTTTCGCAGAAGCTGGGCGGCGCGCTCGCGTCGGCCACGATCGCGTGGATCCTGGCCGGCATGGGCTATGTGGCCAATGCGGCGCAGTCGGACGCCTCGCGGTTGGGCATCGTGCTGCTGCTGACGGTGATCCCGGGCTGCGTCGCACTGCTGGCGGCCTGGGTGATGCGCTTCTATCCCCTGGATGGCGCCACGCTGGCGCAGGTCCAGGCCGAACTGCGATCGCGCCGGGAGGCCTCCGCATGACGGATGCCCCGTACGGGTTCGAAGCAGGCGGCCGGCGGTTCGTCCTGACCAGCCCCACGGCGATGCCCGCAGCGTCCACGTTCCTGTGGAACCGGCGGATGCTGCTGCAGCTCAACTGCCGCGGCTTCGCCACGGCGCAGTTCACGCAGCCGGAGCCGGCCAAGTATGCGCATGCGCCGACGCTGGAAGCCAAGACCTTCATGCAGCCGGAGCAGCCGTATTACGCGCATCATCCGGGTCGCTTCTGTTACGTGAAGGACGAGGAGGACGGCGGCCTGTTCTCGGTGCCGCACGAACCGGTCCGCCGCACGCCGGAGGCGTTCGCGTTCTCGGTGGGACTGAGCGATGTCGCGTGGCGGGTACGCTGCGCAGGCATCGAAGTGGAGATGGCCGTCGTGCTGCCTGTCGACGACGTGGCGGAACTGTGGACCCTGCGTGTACGCAACCGTTCGGGTCGCCGCCGCCGCATCAGCCTGTATCCCTACTTCCCGGTCGGCTACATGTCGTGGATGAACCAGTCCGGCCGCCACCGCGCCGACCTGGGCGGCATCGTCTGCGACAGCGTCACGCCCTACCAGAAGGTGGAGGACTACTTCCGCCACCGCGACTTCAAGGACCGCACCGTCCTGCTCTACGAGCGGATGCCCGATGCCTGGGAGGCGAACCAGGCGCAGTTCGAAGGCGAAGGCGGGCTGCATGCGCCGGACGGCATCGTCGGCAGCGAGCGCCTGGGCGGGGGCGACGCCGCCTACGAAATGCCGACGACGGTGCTGCAGTATCGCGTGGCGCTGGCCGACGACGAGGTGCAGGAGTACCGCTTCGTGTTCGCACCCGCGCGGGACGACGACGGGATTCGGCATCTCCGCGCCCGACATCTGTCGGCGGCGGGTTTTGCCGAAGCCGGCACCGGCAGCGCGACGCACGTCGAAGCGGGTTCGGGCTGCCTGCGCATCGAGACGCCCGATCCGTGGCTGGACGCCTTCGCCAACCACTGGCTGCCCCGGCAGGTCTTCTATCACGGCGACGTCAACCGCCTGACCACCGATCCGCAGACCCGCAACTACATGCAGGACCACATGGGCATGGGGTTCCTGCGTCCCGAGGCGGCACGCGCGGCGTTCCTGCACGCGCTCTCGCAGCAGGAGCCCTCGGGGGCGATGCCCGACGGCATCCTGCTGGTCGAGGGCGCCGAGTTGAAGTACATCAACCAGATCCCGCACACGGACCATTGCGTGTGGTTGCCGATCTGCCTGCGCGCCTATCTGGACGAGACGGGCGACGACGCGATCCTCGATGCGATGGTCGCCGACCGCGAAGGCCATGCCGCCCCCGTCGCCGAGCGCATCACCCGCGCCATGCGCTGGCTGCTGCAGGCGCGTGACGCACGCGGCCTCAGCTATATCGCACAGGGCGACTGGTGCGATCCGATGAACATGGTCGGCTGGCGCGGGCGCGGCGTGTCGGGCTGGCTGACGCTGGCCAGCGCCTACGCATTGAAGCAGTGGGCGGACATCTGCGCGCGCCGCGGCGATGAGCGGCTCGCCGACGAACTGCGCCTGGGCGCCGAGGCATGCAACGCCGCCATGAACGCGCACCTCTGGGACGGCGACTGGTACGGGCGCGGCATCACCGACGACGGCGTCGCTTTTGGCGTCAGTGCGGATCGGGAAGGCCGCATCTTCCTCAATCCGCAGAGCTGGGCCCTGCTCGGCGGTGCGGCGGATGCGGGCCGGCAGGCGCGCATGCTGGATGCCATCGACACGCACCTGGTCTCGCCCTATGGCGTGACCATGTACGACCCGCCGTACACGCGCATGCGCGAGGATGTCGGGCGGGTGACGCAGAAGTTCCCGGGCACCGCCGAGAACGGCGCGGTCTACAACCATGCGGCGGCGTTCTACCTGTACAGCCTGTACCAGATCGGGGATGCCGACCGCGCCTGGCAGGTGCTGCGCGCCATGTTGCCCTCGCCCGCACCGGCCGACTGCCTGCAGCGCGGCCAGTTGCCGGTGTTCGTGCCCAACTACTACCGGGGTGCCTGGCGCCTGTATCCGCGCACCGCCGGCCGCTCCAGCCAGTTGTTCAACACCGGCACGGCAGCCTGGCTTTACCGCTGCCTGGTGGAGGAACTGTTCGGCCTGCGCGGAGACGGCGATGCCTTGCGGATCGAACCGCACCTGCCCTCGCACTGGCCTTCGGCGCGCGCCTCGCGCCGCTTCCGGGGCGCGATGTTCGAGGTCGCCATCGAGCGCATGCCAGGACTGGCGCAGGCGCGCGTGGCGCTGGATGGCGTCTGGCAGGACGACACGGCCATCCGCGGTTTCGAGGCCGGCCGCACCTACCAGGTGCGGGTGGAAGTACCGGCATGACCGCACGCGCGGGCGTCGTCGTGGTGATGGGCGTGTCGGGCAGCGGCAAGACCACACTGGCGCGGGCCCTGGCCGATGCCTGGCCGGCGACGTTCCTGGATGCCGACGACTTCCACAGCGCGGCGGCGAAAGCGCGCATGGCCGGTGGGCAACCGCTCACCGACCGCATGCGCGCGCCCTGGGTAGCCCGCATCGTCGCGGACCTGCAGCGCCGCGTGGCGGGGGGCGAGCGCGTGGTGCTGGCGTTCTCCGGCCTGCGCCGACGCCATCGCGACCGGCTGCGCGCCAGCGGGCTGCCGTTGCGGTTCCTGTTCCTGCAGGGCGACAGGGCGTTGGTGGCCGCTCGCGTGCTCGCACGCCGTGACCACTACATGCCGGCGGCACTGGTGGACAGCCAGTTCGCCGCCCTCGAAAACCCCTGCAATGAAGTCGATGTCTTCCCGATCCCGATGGAAGAGGCTCCCGCCGTCCAGCTGGACCTGGCATTGGCGAACATGGAGACGTTCGCGGATTGACAGGCCCTGCATCCACCCGACAGGTATTCACACGCATCCGGATGAAGAGATATAATCCGGGCATACGACTGGACGCCGCCATGCCCTCCATCAGCTTCGAGTTCTATCCGCCCAAGACCGATGAGCAGCGCGCCCAGCTCGATCGCACCGCCGAGAAGCTGAAGGCGCATGCGCCGGACTACGTGTCCTGCACCTTCGGCGCGGGCGGCTCCACGTTGAGCTACACCTCCGAGACGGTGCGCCATCTCAACCAGCACCATGGCTTCGATGCCGCGCCGCACCTGTCGTGCGTGGGCGGCAGCCGCGAGGAAATCCGCGAACTGCTGCGGCTGTACCGCGCACTGGGATGCAGGCGCATCGTCGCGCTGCGCGGCGACCTGCCCTCCGGCATGGGCCACCCGGGCGACCTGCGCTACGCCGCGGAGCTGATCCAGTTCATCCGCGCCGAACACGGCGACACCTTCCACATCGAAGTCGGCGCCTACCCCGAGACGCACCCGCAGGCCGAGGATGCCCTGACCGACCTGCGCCACTTCAAGGCCAAGGTCGAGGCCGGCGCCAACGGCGCGATCACGCAGTACTTCTACAACGCGGATGCGTATTTCCACTTCGTCGACGCGGCACGCAGGCTGGGCGTGGACATCCCGATCATCCCGGGCATCATGCCGATCTCCAATTTCGCCCAGCTGCGCCGCTTCTCCGAGGCCTGCGGCGCGGAGATCCCGCGCTGGATCGGCAAGCGCATGCAGGCGCTGGGCGACGACGCGGAGGCCATCCGCGACTTCGGCGCCGACGTGGTGGCCGGCCTGTGCGAGCGGCTGATCGCCGGCGGCGCGCCGTCGCTGCACTTCTACACGCTGAACCTCGCCAAGCCCACCCAGACCGTCCTGTCCCGGCTGGGCTGGGCGGACTGAACACCCGGGCGCGCCATGCGCCCCACCCGCACGTGAACGGCGGTCGCAATCCGGGCATGCGCACAGTGACCGGATGGCAGGCCCGGATTACGCTGCGGGCATGCGCTTTCCGCTTCTTCTCCTCGCCAGCCTGTGCCTGTGGGCCGCATTCGATCCAGCACCCGCCGAAGCGCAGCAGCAGGGCGTGCAACGCTGCACGACGATGGCCGGCGACACCGTCTACACCGACAAGAACTGCGAAGACATCGGCGCGATGGATCGGCTGCCTTCCGCCGGCAGCACAGGGCCTTCCTCTACGGGCGCGCTCTATCGCGGCGGTTGCTCGCGCACGCTGAGCGACCTGGTGGCGCAGGTGTCCATGGCGATCACCGCCGGGGACGTCAACCGGCTTGCCGGCGTCTACCACTGGAGCGGCGTCTCCGATGCCGCCGCCCTGCGGATCCTCGACCAGTTGGACGCGGTCGCCCAGCGCCCGCTGGTGGACATCGTGCCGGTGCACCCGGCCCCCGCGCCGATCCTCGATGCCGGGGGCGCCGTCGTCGACCCCAACCGGGACGGCTATTACCCGACATCGGCACAGCGCACGCGCCCCGTGGGCCTGCGCATCGTGCAGACGCTGAAGAACGGCGCCACGCCCTCGAACACCACGTTCGGACTGCGACGCGCCTACAACTGCTTCTGGATCACGCTGTAAGCGCGTTGCCGTGGGCGCTTCAGGCGCGCGCCGGATGGGCCGACGACGCCTCGCGCGTCGGCGAGAAGCGGAGTGTCGCCACCACCCCTTTCGATTCGCCCGGCCGTACCCCGACCTCCCAGCCGTACAGCGCACACAGCCGGCTGACGATGGACAGCCCGATGCCGCCGCCCTGCGAGTGGCCGGCATGCGTGCCGCGATAGCCGCGCTCGAACAGGCGCGCGGCGTCCTCCTTGCTCAGGCCTGGCCCGGAATCGACCACTTCCACCGCATCCGGCAACAGGCGGACCACGACCTCGCCTTCCTTGGTGTACTTCACCGCATTGCCGATCAGGTTGCCCAGCGCCACGGAGAGCGCGGCCTCGGGAGAATCGACGCGCGCGCCCTCCTCGCCCTCCACGCGCAGCGTCAGCGGCTTGCCGCCCAGCGTGGCGCGATGGGCGTCCAGCAACTGGTCCACCACGCGCGCCACGTCGGTGTTGCCATGGCCACGCTCGTTGCGCGACAGCAGCAGCAGCGCACTGATCAGGTCGGTGCACTGCTGCTCCGCACGCTGGATGCGCTGGATGCGGGTGCGCGTCTTCTCGTCCATGTCCGGCCGCGACAGCATCAGTTCCACCGAGCCGCGGATGATGGCCAGTGGCGTGCGCAGTTCGTGGCTGACGTCGGCGTTGAACTCGCGGTCGCGCTGGACGACTTCGGTGAGGCGTTCGGCGTAATCATCCAGAGATTTCGCCAGTTCGCCAACCTCGTCTTGCGGGAAATGCGGCGCCAACGGACGCGGATTGCTGCTACCTCGATAGGCACGAAGGCGGGAAGCCAGCTCCGAAACCGGACTCATTACCTTCGATGCCGACCACCATCCCAGCGCCAGCGACAAGGCCACGAACACGAGCACCGCTAACGATAGCCACCACCACAAACGTTGCTGGGCGATATTCGCCCTGCGCGTGTCGTAAGCGAGGTAGTACCAGGCGTCGGGTGTCTTGCGCAATGCAACCTTGTACGACAGTAGTTGATTGGCCTCGTCGGTACCGGTGTAGCTGGAAATGCCCTCCGGCATGCTGACCCATTGCGGGTAGTCGGCAGCGAGACGAGCCATCGAGCCCGGGTCATTCGGATTCACGACCCGACCGTACATCTGGTCGACCGCCAATGTGGGCTTGGCATCCGGATTGCGCTGATGCATGCGCACGTATTCGTCGATGTTCCGATTCATCACGTCGTCAACCAGCTGGTTCTCGACGTACTTGCTTGCCCAGAGTGCAGCAAACGCGAACAGCGTGGTCAATCCGAAACCCAACAGGACGAACGACAGGATGATGCGGGTGCGCAGCCGCCGCCGGAAGCGGCGGTGGCGGCGGGGTTTCGGCGAATCAGCTGCTGGCATCGGGTGCGGCGATGCGGTATCCGATGCCATGGCGGGTCTGGATGTACGGCGAGTCGAACGGCTTGTCCACCACGGCGCGCAGGCCGTGGATATGCACGCGCAGGGAGTCCGAATCGGGCAGTTCCTCGCCCCAGACGCGGGTTTCCAGCTCCTGGCGCGTCACCACCGCAGGCGAGGCCTCCATCAGCGCCTGCAGGATCTTCAGTGCGGTGGGGTTGAGCTGCAGCAGCTTGCCCTGGCGGCGCACTTCCAGCGTATCCAGGTTGTATTCCAGTTCGCCCACTTCCAGCACGCGCGTCTGCACGCCCTTGCCGCGACGGGACAGCGCGTTCAGGCGCACCTCGACTTCCTGCAGCGCGAACGGCTTGATCAGGTAGTCGTCGGCACCGGAATCGAAGCCGGCCAGCTTGTTGTCCAGTGAATCGCGTGCCGTCAGCATCAGCACCGGCGTCTGCTTGCGCGCTTCGTTGCGCAGCTTGCGGCAGACCTCCAGCCCGTCCATGCCGGGCAGGTTGAGGTCGAGCACGATCGCGTCGAACTCGTGCACGACCGCCAGGTGCAGGCCGGTCACACCGTCGGCCGCGAAGTCGACGGTGTGGCCACGCTCTTCCAGATAATCGCCGAGGTTGGCGGCGATGTCGCTGTTGTCTTCGATGACGAGGATGCGCATGGTTGGGTTGCTCGGCAAGGCGCTCAGTATCCGGGGCAACTTACGTTGGGCACGCAGACCACCCGCATATTGCGACGCAAGGCACCCTGGCTCTCCTCCCTGTCCCGGCGGCGCTCGGCCACCGTCTTGCAGGTATTGGTAATGCGATGCGAGCCCACTTTCTTCTCTCGGGTGCACACGAGGCGGCTGTCCTCGTGCGCGCGGGTCAGAATCGTGTTGACCAGTTCCTGGTCGTTGAACACCTTGGCCTTGTCCTCCGCGGAAAGCTGATCCACGCCGCCTGCCTTCTGCAGGGCGTCACTGATGCGGGTCAGCGCATTGCGAACCTCGACCTGCTCCTCCGGCTTGATCTCGGCATAGGTTTCGCCATTGCCCAGGTCGGCGATGATCTTCTCCTTCTGCCGTTCGAAAGGCACCGTCACGTTGAGCTGCTGCGGCGCGTCGGAAGCACCGCCCGAGGCGGCATTCATGGAGGCTTGCGCTACTGGAATGGCCAGCAGCATGAGGGAGACCACAAACAGCTTACGCATCCTTTCACCTCGTTAAAGAGAATGGGCCCACCGGTGCGCCTCCATCTTCGTGGAAGCAGAGAACTCATGCGCGCCGGGGTGGACAGCGCGTCAGCAGTCGATTCTTGCATAGGTAACTACGGCTACGCCAAGAATTCCAGAAAAAACAAGGCCCAAGCGGGTGGACGCCCGCTTGGGCCAAAGTAATGCCCCGATTACCGTAATCCTGTGCTTTCCAGATGAATCCACCGGGAGGAACGCAGAGCTGCGGTCCGGGAGAGGCTACGCGGGGAGCGATTAAACACCCGTTAAAAGGAGCGTTAAATCCATGTGAAAGAACGATCAGCCGCCCTGTTCAGCATGGGTCGCCAGGTGCTCCACGATCCTGCCCGCCACGTCCACGCCGCAGACCGCCTCTATGCCCTCCAGGCCGGGCGTGGAATTGACCTCCAGCACCAGCGGGCCGCGCTTGGCCCGGATCAGGTCCACGCCCGCGACCCCCAGTCCCAGCACGCGCGCGGCCCGGATGGCCACGGCCCGCTCCTCTTCGGTGGCCGCCACGTGCAGGGCCGTGCCGCCCCGATGCAGGTTCGAACGGAAATCCCCTTCCGGCGCCTGCCGGCGCATGGACGCCACCACTTCATCGCCCACGACGAAGCAGCGCAGGTCGGCCCCTTCCGCCTCACCGATGAACTCCTGGACCACGAAACTGGCATACAGGCCGCGCAGGGCCTCCACCACGCTGCGCGATGCCGAGGGCTTCTCGGTGAGCATCACGCCAGCGCCCTGGGCCCCTTCGTTCAACTTGATGACATGGGGGGGCGGGCCGAGCATGGAGAGCAGGTCGGAGGTGTCGTCGGGGTTGTCGCCGAATACGGTCACCGGCAGGTCGATCCCCTGCGCGGCCAGCAGCTGGTGCGCCCGCAGCTTGTCGCGGGCGCGCAGGATGGCATCGGACGGATTGGGGCTGTAGGTGCCCATCAGTTCGAACTGCCGCAGCACCGCCGTGCCGTAGCGGGTGATGGACGCGCCGATGCGGGGAATGACGGCATCGTAGCCGGCCAGCGAGCGGCCCTTGTAATGCAGCTGGAAGCCGGAGGAGGCGATGCGCATGTAGCAGCGCAGCGGGTCCAGCACCCGGACCGTGTGGCCGCGCTGGCGGGCGGCTTCGACCAGTCGGCGGGTCGAGTACAGCTTGCTGTTGCGCGACAGGATGGCGAGCTTCATGGACGCGGGATCACCTGGGCCGCGTACAGCATCGCACGCCCGGAAGGCCGGGCGATGACGGCGGAAGCGAGAGGGGGATGGAGCGGGTGATGGGAATCGAACCCACGCTAGCAGCTTGGGAAGCTGCAGTTCTACCATTGAACTACACCCGCGCGGACGACCGAAGTCTATGCCGCGCGGGGGGACAAGGCAATGCGGCGCCGGTGGCCGGCGCCGCATCGTTCAGCCATCTCAGAAGCTGCCGCCCAGGGTCATGAAGGCGGTGGTACTGGTGCCGCCGCCCTGGTTGACCGTCGTGGTGACACCCAGGTTGGCGTCGAAGCCGAACAGCCGGGTGCGGGCGCCCATCAGCAGGGTGCCGTAGCCGTCGTCCGTATCCAGCCCCGGAACGGCATAGGCGCTGGTGCCGGGCAGCGACAGGGCCTGGGCGAACACCTCCTCGGCCGGATCCTCGAACTCCTTGTCCACCGTCAGCCGTGCATACGGCTGCAGGTGGTCGTTGATCGCATAGCTGAACTCATAACCCGCGCTGCCGATCAGCGAGTCGAAATCCTGGTCCGGATAGGCCAGCGCGCTGGAGTTGACGTTGCTCTCGCTGTAGCCGTCCATCTCGATGGTCTGCGACACCACGCTGATCACCGGGCCGTGGCGGAACGCGCCCTCGCCCCACTGGTAGCCGGCGCTCAGGCCCAGGCTCAGGTTGGTGCCGTCCGGCGAACCGCTGTGGCGGCGGGTCACGTCGCCCAACTGGACTTCACGGTCCACATCGTAGGAGATCCAGCTGTAGCTGACCTGCGCGTTGGCCCACAGGCGGTCGCCATACCAGCCGGCGAAACCGCCCAGCGTGGCGTCGGATTCATCGAAGCTGCCACTGCGCTGGCCGAAGTCGTACTCCGCCCGGCCATAGCCGGCGAACGCACCGTAGACCAGCGAACCCCGCGACCAGTCCACGCCGAACGTCCCCATCGGGCCGGCGCCGTCGTACAGGTCGCCGTGACCGTAGCGCAGGAAGTCGCCGCGCAGGTCGCCCCACCAGCGCATGCCGTCGGCCTCGGGCTTGCCGGCCACGTGCGAGGCCACCCGGTCGGCGCGCGCGCGCCCGTGCACCGAGGCGGTGTACGGCAACAGCGCGATCTGGCGCGGGCCTTCCAGCATGGCCACCGCGTACTGCGACAGGATGCTGTGCGCCCTCGAGGTGGGATGCACACCGTCGGCGAATACGTAGGTGTCCGGCGCGTTCGGGGTGACGTACGAGGTCGGATTGCAGGTCAGCGAGTTGGCGGTGATCTGCGGCTGGCAGGCCGTGCCGGTGACGTTGGCGAAGCCGTACTCGGCCGGGCTTGCGACGATTTCGCGCAGCAGGGAGAAGGTGTCCAGCGGAATGACCCGCAGGCCGGCCGTATCGATCGCATCGAACAGCGCGGCGTTGTAGGTGGCGGAGAGCTGCGTGCCCGCGGCGGCCGCGGCGGCACCCTGTGCGCGGAAGCCCGGCGTCACGCCCAGATCCGGAATGGTGGGCACCAGGATGTAGCGCGCACCTGCGTTCTGCAGGGTGCCGATGAGGCCCACCTGCGCAGTCACCGCGCCGCCGATCGTGGTGGTGGGATCGGCGCCACCGCTGGTGATGGCGAACAGATCGTTCGCACCGCCCCAGACCGTGTAGAGCGCGTTGGGGTCGGCACGGCCGCCGGTCGAGGTCAGGTAGGTGTTGACCTGGGTGGCGAGGGAGGGGATGGGACCCAGCGCACCGGAGGTGTTGGTGCCCACGCGCGCGCCGCCGGCGGCGTAGTTGGTGCCCACCTGGCCATTGCCATTGGCGTAGGCGCTGGTGCCGTAGTACTCGGCCAGGTACTGCGACCAGACGAAGCCCGGGTTGGTGGTGAACTGGCCGGTCACCGCCTGCACGGACGCCGGCAGCAGCGGGCGGAAGTAGCCGGCGTCGGTCAGGCTGTCGCCGAAGAACACGGTCTGCGTATACGGGCCGTCCTGGGCCAGGACGGGGGTTGCCGCCATCGCCAGCGCGATGGCCAGCAACGAACGGACGGGCGAGATGGAACGCTTCATGGAATCTCCCGGGGCAATGGATGATGGACTGCGCGCCGGCTCTGCCGTACGGCTGCGCATGGCGCGCATCGTTCCACCAAACGCGGCCGGCGCACACGCTGCAATGCGGCAATGACACCCGCCATGGGCGACAATGCCGGCATGGACATCCAGTTGAACGGGCAGCCCCATGCCCTGCCCCACCCCGGCACCCTTCTCGCCCTGCTCCAGCAGCAGGGCCTGGCCGAGCGCCGCGTCGCGGTCGAGCTCAACGGCGAAATCATCCCGCGCAGCCGCCATGCGCAGACCACGCTGAAGGATGGCGACCGGGTCGAGATCGTGCACGCGCTGGGCGGCGGTTGAACCCCCTGGCTGTGTCGGCCCGCGCGGCGCCACCCCGCGCCCGACATCGGCGATAATCGCCGCATGTCCAACACCGCCCCCCATGACCCGCTGGTGATCGCGGGCAAGACCTACCGTTCCCGCCTGCTGACCGGCACCGGCAAGTTCAAGGACTTCGAGGAAACCCGCCTGGCCACCGAAGCCGCGGGCGCCGAGATCGTCACCGTCGCCATCCGCCGCACCAACCTGGGCCAGTCGCCCAACGAGCCCAACCTGCTCGATGTGCTGCCGCCGAACCGCTACACCATCCTGCCCAACACCGCCGGCTGCTACACCGCCGACGATGCCGTGCGCACCTGCCGGCTGGCCCGCGAACTGCTCGACGGCCATACGCTGGTGAAACTGGAAGTGCTGGGCGACCAGAAGACGCTCTACCCCGACGTGGTGCAGACCCTGGCCGCCGCCGAGAAGCTGGTGGCCGACGGCTTCCAGGTGATGGTCTATACCAGCGACGACCCCATCCTGGCCCGCCGCCTGGAAGAGATCGGATGCGTGGCGGTGATGCCGCTGGCCGCGCCGATCGGCTCCGGCCTGGGCGTGCAGAACAAGTACAACCTGCTGGAAATCATCGAGAACGCCAAGGTCCCGGTGCTGGTCGACGCCGGCGTCGGGACCGCCTCCGATGCCGCCATCGCCATGGAACTGGGCTGCGACGGCGTACTGATGAACACCGCCATCGCCGGCGCGAAGCATCCGGTGCTGATGGCCAGCGCCATGAAGAAGGCCGTGGAGGCCGGTCGCGAGGCCTTCCTTGCCGGCCGCATCCCGCGCAAGCGCAATGCCTCCGCATCGAGCCCCATCGACGGACTGATCGGCTGATGACCGATCCGTTCTCCAGCCCCGGCGCGAAAACGCCGCCCAAGCCCTTCACCCTGACCGAGGGGCGTCGCGAGGTGCGCAGCTTCGTGCTGCGCCAGGGGCGATTCACCGAGGCGCAACAGCGTGCCTTCGATACCCAGTGGCCGCGCTTCGGCCTGGACTACACGGGCGAACCACGCGATTACGACGCGGTGTTCGGCCGCAGCGCGCCCCGGGTGCTGGAAATCGGCTTCGGCAACGGCGAAGCCCTGCGCTTCGCGGCCCGCCACGACAAGGACCGCGACTACATCGGCCTGGAGGTGCATGCCCCCGGCGTGGGCCGCCTGCTGAACGCGCTGGCCGAGGACGGCAGCGACCATGTGCGCGTCTACCACCACGACGCGGTGGAAGTGCTGCAGCACGAAGTCGGCGA
Source organism: Pseudoxanthomonas sp. F37 (assembly GCF_022965755.1). Lineage (NCBI taxonomy): Bacteria > Pseudomonadati > Pseudomonadota > Gammaproteobacteria > Lysobacterales > Lysobacteraceae > Pseudoxanthomonas > Pseudoxanthomonas sp. F37. The sequence continues at coordinate 3,194,558 of NZ_CP095187.1, forward strand.
CGGGTCGCTGGACGAGGTGCGCATCTACTTCCCCGATCCGTGGCACAAGAAGCGCCACAACAAGCGCCGCCTGGTGCAGCCGGAATTCGCCGCGCTCCTGGCACGCAAGCTGCGCCCGGGCGGGCGCCTGCACTGCGCCACCGACTGGGAGGCCTATGCCCAACACATGTGGGACGTGCTGGACGCCACCCCCGGGCTGGTCAACCGCGCCGGCCCGCGCGGCAGCGTGCCGCGCCCCGACTGGCGCCCGCAGACGCATTTCGAGACCCGCGGCCAGAAGCTGGGCCATGGCGTGTGGGATCTTGTGTACGACAAGCCGGGAATGGGGAGTGGGGAATAGGGAATGGATGCGATGACCCGTCCACGTCCTCCTGCATGTAAAGGGCCGCTGAGCCGGGGCGCCCCCGCCGATTCCCGATTCCCCATTCCCGATTCCCGCCTGCCGTAATGGACAACGCACTGACGCTGACCAACGACATGAAGCTCGTCCTCGGGCTGGTCGGCTTCACGATGGCGATGTTCCTGTTCGAACGCATCCGCGCCGACCTGGTGGCGCTGGTGGTGCTGGTGGTGCTGGGCGTCACCGGCCTGATCGCGCCTGAGGAGATTTTCGGCGGTTTCTCCGGCAATGCGGTGATGAGCATCATCGCCACGATGATCCTGGGCGCCGGGCTGGACCGCACCGGCGCGCTGAACCGCCTGGCGTCGTGGCTGCTGCGGCGCGGCCACGGCATCGAGCAGCGGCTGCTGCTGATGACCACGGCCATCGCCAGCCTCAATTCGTCCTTCATGCAGAACCCGTCGGTGATGGCGCTGTTCATGCCGGTGGCCTCGCGGCTGTCCTCGCGCACCGGCCTGTCGCTGCAGCGCTTGCTGCTGCCCATCGCGGCGGCCATCGTCATGGGCGGCGCATTCACCATGGTCGGCAACTCGCCGCTGATCCTGCTCAACGACCTGCTGGTCTCGGCCAACAACAACCTGCCCTCCGGCATGGCCACGCTGGAACCGCTGCGCATGTTCGCGCCCGCGCCCATCGGCGTGCTGCTGGTCGCCGCGTCGCTGCTGTACTTCCGCTACTACGGCGACAGGAAGCTCCAGGACGAAACCGAAACCAGCGTGACGCCTGCGCGTACCGAAAGCTATTTCGCCAACACCTACGGCATCGAAGGCGATGTGTTCGAGCTGACCGTCACCGCGGAAAGTCCGTTGGTGGGGATGTCGCTGGGCGAAGCCGAGGCGATGCACGATGCGCCGCTGATGCTGGCGCTGCAGACCGGCAACGACACGCGCCTGGCCCCGCCGGCCGACATGCGCATCTGGGTGGGCAGCGTGCTGGGCGTGATGGGCACGCGGCAGGAAGTGGGCGATTTCGCGCAGAACCATTTCCTGCGCATGTCCTCGCGCCTGCGCCACTTCGGCGACCTGTTCAATCCCAGCCGCGCGGGCATTTCCGAGGCGGTGGTGCCGCCCACCTCGAAGTTCATCGGCAAGACCGCGCGCGAGCTGCGCCTGCGCAAGCAGAACGGCATCAGCCTGCTGGCCATCAACCGCGACAAGAAGGTCATCCGCGACAACGTGCGCGAGGAGAAGCTGCGCGCCGGCGACATGCTGGTGTTCCACAGCATCTGGCAGGACCTGGGCCAGGCCGCGGAGAGCCGCGACTTCGTGGTGGTGACCGACTACCCGAAGGGCGAACAGCGGCCGCACAAGTTCAAGATCGCCATGGCCATCTTCGCCATCACCATCGTCATCGCGCTGACCTCCCGGCTGCCGGTCGCCCTGACCCTGATGACCGGCGTGGCCGGCATGCTGCTGACCGGCGTGCTGCGCATGGATGAGGCCTACGGCGCGATCAACTGGAAGACGGTGTTCCTGATGGCCGGCCTGATCCCGCTGGGCTGGGCGATGGACAGCAGCGGTGCGGCAGCGTGGGTGGCCGGACACACGGTGGAGCGGTTGCCGGAAGGCATTCCGGTGTGGGCGCTGGAGATCGCGGTGGCGCTGCTAACCACCGCGTTCTCGCTGGTCATCAGCCACGTGGGCGCGACCATCGTGATGGTGCCGATGGCGATCAACCTGGCGCTGGCCGCGGGCGGCAACCCCACCGCGTTCGCGCTGATCGTGGCGCTGTCGGCGTCCAACAACCTGATGACGGCCTCCAATCCGGTGATCTCGATGGTGGTCGGCCCGGCCAACTACACCTCGCGCCAGCTATGGCGCGTGGGCGGGCCGCTGTCGCTGATCTACACCGTGGTGGTGGTGCTGGCGGTCAACGTGCTGTTCTGGTGGAACGGCCGCGCCGGATGACCTCCCCGCGGCTGACGCTTGCCTTGCTGCCGCCGCGCTACGCCGTGGCGCAGTTGCCCGCCGACGCGCCCCTGCCCGCCTGGTGGCCGGACAGCGGCATGCGCCACGCCAGCTGGACGGACGATGAGGTGTCGCTGGTCTGCGAAGAGGACTGCGTCCCCCATGAGGTGCGCTGCCAGCGCGGCTGGCGCATGTTCAAGCTGCAGGGTCCGTTCGACTTCGCCCTGACCGGCATCCTGAAGGCCGTGCTGGATCCGCTGGCCGCGGCGGGCGTGGGCATCTTCGCGCTGTCGACCTACGACACCGACTACGTGCTGGTGCAGGCGCACCAGTTGGAGCAGGCGGTGTCCGCGCTGCGCAGCGCGGGCCATCGGGTCGGCCCCTGATCCGGGCGTGGTATCAGCGCCGCGGCAGCAGAAGCCGCGCCAGCACGGCACCGAAGTGCAGCCAGACCGCACCGAACACACCCAGGCGGGTGACCAAGCCGCGCTGTGCGGCTTCGAACTTGCGGAAGTAGCGCCACAGCCCGCGGTGCTTGTGCCATTCCACGAACACGGGACGCGCGCGGCTGGACACCCCGCGGATGTGCAGCACGCGGATGTCGTTGGCCACCGCGACGACCGCCCCGGCCTGGCGGGCGCGGCGGCACAGGTCCATGTCCTCGGCGTGCAGCCGATAGCCTTCGTCCAGGCCGTCCAGGCGATCGAACAGGGGGCGCGACATCAGCATCAGCGCGCCCGACACGGCGTCCACCGGCTGCAGCGCCCGCGTGTCGTCCGGCGGCACGCCGAGTTTCGACGCACGGCCGGGTGCACGCAGCATCTGGGCGAACACCGGGTCGCGGCGGCGCGCGGCGGCGTCGCGCGCGCCCGCTTCGTCGACCAGATCGACGCCCAGCAGGACCTCGCCGGGATAAGCCGACGCGTGCGCGCGCAGCCGCGACAGCGTGTCGGCTTCCACCATCAGGTCGGGATTGACGAAGGCCAGCCACGGCGCATGCGAATCGCGCGCGCCCTGGTTGCAGCCGACCGCGAAACCCGGATTGTCGGGATTGGCGATGAAGCGTACGCGGCCGTCGTGCAGCGCATGCCGCTGCACGATGTCCATGGTGGCATCGGTGGAGGCATTGTCGACCACGCGGATCTGGTCCACCCCGTGCGCCAGGCGCAGGCGCATCAGGCAGTCGTCGATGGTGTCCGCGCTCTCGTGGGTCACCACCACCACGGCGATGGCATCCTCAAGCGAAGAGGTCACGCTGGCGCTCCGGCGATCCGACATCCGCGTACAGGGCGGCCAGGCGCTCGCGCGGCTCGCGCAGCGGATCGGCCATCAGGAAGGTGGCCAGCCGCGGCGTGAAGGCGGGCCAGCGTGCGTTCAACGCATCCATGTCGCCATCGGCCGGGCCACCCTCGCCGCCGCGCGCGACGAACGCGGTCTCGCACAGCACGTTGCGCCAGCCCAGGCCGGACAGACGCAGGGACAGGTCCACCAGGGCCGCGTACCACGAGGCATAGCTCGCCGTGTCCAGCCCACCGACGCGCTTGCGGGCGCTGCCACGCAGCGCGACGGCATGCGCGACCGCGGCGGGCAGCTCCGGATGCAGGGGCGGCATCGCCGCGCAGGCCTGCGCGGTGCGTTCGAAGTCCTCCGGCGGCGCGCTCACCTCGCCCAGCCGCGGCCAGGCCGCGGTCTCGCCGGCGTTGCACCAGGGTGTGGCGGTGGCGATGGCGGCATCGCGGGCCAGGCAGGCCGCCAACTGCTGCAACCAGCCGGGCAGCGGCTGCGCATCGGGCGACAGCACGACCACATCGACCTCGCCGCACGCGGCCAGCATCTGGTCCATGTGCGCCACTTCGCCCAGCATGCGCGGCCGCCGCGTGTAGTCGGCCTGCAGGGAGGTGCGTGTCAGCCAGCGCTCGATGATGGCCAGCGCGCGCGGACCGGCCTGCGCATCGTCGGCCAGCCACAGCCGCGTACCCGCGGGCGTGCCGGCATCCAGCGCGCCCAGGCAGGCATCGAGCGCGTCGTCGTCGGCGCCGATCGGCAGCAGGACGATGGGCAGGGACGATGCGGGCGGCGGCGTCACTTGGAACGCGGCGTGTTCAGCGGTTCGAGCGCACGGAAACGCTTGCCGTACTCGTCGGTCAGGTCGTTGGCTTCCTGCGGATTGCTGACGATGGTGGGCGTCAGCAGCACGATGACTTCGCTGCGCTCGGTGCCGGTGGTCTTCTTGCCGAACAGGCCGCCGATGATGGGCAGGCGGCTCAGGCCCGGGATGCCGGAAGAGCCCTGGGTCGCGGTATCGCTGATCAGGCCGGCCAGCATCACCGTGTTGCCGGCCTGCACGGCGCCTTCGGTCTTGAAGCGGCGCGTGTTGATGCGCACGTTGCCGTTGGCGTCGGGCTCGCTGCCCGGCGAACTGACTTCCTGCACGATGTCCAGGAACACCATGCCGTCCTTTGTCACGCGCGGACGCACCTTCAGGATCACGCCCGTGTCCAGGTACTGCACCTGGCTGTAGGTGTTGTCGGTGCCCAGTCCGGGGTTGACGGTGACCGAGGAAATGGGGATGCGGCTGCCGACGTTGAGCGTGGCCTCGGCGTTGTTGCGCACGAAGATGGAAGGCGTCTGCAGCAGGCGCACGTCGGAGACCTCATCCAGCGCGGTGATGACGGCCGCCGCGTCGTTCTTGACCAGCGTCCACACGGCCCCCGCGCCGCTCACGCCGCCGATGCTGCCGGCGAGCGTGCTCCACTTGCTGGGCCCACCCGCGTCGGGCGCGGCGAAGGGACCCAGGCCGTTGTCGGTCATCGCGCGTTCCAGGTACCAGTTCACACCGTAGCTCAGGTCGCCGGTCAGCGAGACCTCGGCGATCTGCGCCTCGATGTGGACCTGCAGCGGCATCACGTCCAGCTTCTCGACCACTTCCCGGATCGACTGCCAGGCGCTGGCGCTGGCACGCACCAGCAGCGTGTTGGTTTCCTCCACCGCGGCCACGCCCACGCGGGCGCCATCGACCTCCAGCGTCACCGCGCCGTTGCCGCTGTCGCGCTGGTTGAGCGACAGCGAGCCGCCGCCCAGCCCGCCGCCCGAACCGCCGCTGCCGCTGCCACCGAAATCGACCGAGCCCCCGGTACCGTTCATGCCGCCGTCGTTGATCTGCACGGGCTCGGTGCCCGGCATCAACGACACGTTGCCCGCGCCGCCGGTGGAACGGCCATCGCCGGAGGCGCTGCCGCCCGAGGCGCCGAAGACTTCGGCCAGGCGCTGGGCGAGCTCGCGCGCCTTGATGTACTTCAGCTCGTAGGAGAACAGGCGGCTGCCCTCGCCCGCGCCGTCGATGCGTTCCAGCCATTGCTGGATCTGGTCCAGGTAGGCGGGCTGCGGCGTGATCACCAGTACCGCATTCGCGCCTTCCAGCGGCATGAAGCGGAACATGCCGGCGCTGGGCGTCTTGCTGTCGTTGCCGAACACCTTTTCCAGATCGGCCACCACCCGGGTGGCGCGGCCGGACTGCAGCGGGAACACGCCCACCGACATGCCCGACAGCCAGTCCACGTCGAAGATCTCGACCGTGCGCAGATAGTTTTCCAGCTCGCTGCGCGTGCCGGCCAGGGTGATGACGTTGCGGGTGCCGTCGACGTTGACGATGGCGTTCGGCCGCGCGTACGGCTCCAGCACCTTCTTCATCTCGCTGGCCGAAATGAAGCGCAGCGGCACCACGCGCACTTCGTAGCCGCGCGCATTGGCGGCCGGGCCGGTGCGCGGCGCCACGCTGCCGGCCAGGGCCTGGTCGGCGGGGATGATGTTGTAGCGGCCGCCGCTGTAGACCAGGCGTGCGTTGTTCCAGCCCAGCACCATCTCCAGCAGGTTCAGCGCCTCGGCCGGCGACACCGGCTTGGGCGTGCCCAGCGTCACCGTGCCCTGCACGCCCGGCGCGATCACGTAGTTCTGCCCCAGCATGTCGCCGAGGATGGCCTTCACCACCGCGTGCACGGACTCGCCTTCGAAATTGAAGGTGGCCGAGCCGCTGCTGGCCCCGCCCAGCGAGGGCAGCGGCGCGCTGGCCGCACTGCGGTTGATCATCTGCCCGTTGCCGCGGCGGATCTGCGCCTGCGGACCGGTGACGGGCGCCTCGTCCTCCTTCACGGCCGCGGTCTGCGCCGCGCCCGGCACGACCTCGCCCACCGCCGCGGGCGTCGTGCGGCGCACGTCGGGCACGGGGGTGCTGGCGCAGCCGGCCAGCAGGCCCAGGCAGAGGGAAAACAGGATCACGCGTAACGTCATGCCGGCACTCTACTGTGTCTTGCCGGGCGTTGCCGGCGGCGGGGTGGGTTGCGCCTGCTGCTGCCGCAGCTGCGCGCGGCGCTGCTCGATGCGCTGGCGGATGGCTTCCATCTGCTGGTCGGTGGTGGTCGCCGGCGCGACAGGCGCTTCCTTGGCGGAGGTGGGCGCCACCGCGTCCGCCGTCGCGGCCGCAGGCGGTGCCGGGGCCGGCGTCGGGCCTGTGGGAAGTGCCACCGGCGCGCTGTTGCCGCCGGTCATGCGTCCACCCGGCATGGGGGCGGCGGCCGGGGGCACGGCTCCGGTGCCGGTGATCACGGTGGGCGGCTGTCCGCCGGCACCGTCGAACACCCGCAGCTCGAGTTCGCGGCGCCCGTCCGGGCCATCGAAGACGGCCCGGCGCGGTGCCAGTTCGGTCAGTCGCCAGCCCGGGAAGCCGGCCGGCGATTCGCCCAGCTTCACCCGCAGGCCCTCGCCGCCCTGCGCCGGCTGCACGATGGCCAGTTCCAGCCGCGGCGTGATCAGCACGCTGCTCAGCACCAGGTCGAAGGCCGGTGCGGCCGCTTCCTCGCCCGACAGGAAGAACGGTTTGGGACGCCGGTCTTCCGAGAACAAGGGACGCTCGCCGACCATCGCGTACTGCGGCAACGGACCCAGCCGTTCCGGCGGCGCCGCCGGCAGCCGCGGCAGGGGCTGCACCAGGTCCGGGTCGGCGGGCAGCGGCGTGATCCGCCCGCCCAGTCCGAACATCGCCAGCACGGCGACCAGCAACGACCACCCCGCGACCACCGCGAGGATCCAGGTGCGGGCGTTCCAGGCGTCACGGCCCACGCGCGGGCTCCCGTGGGGCGGCCGGCGACGGCTTGAGGTAGCCGTACAGGTCGAAGTTCACGTCCAGGCCACCGGCCCCGGTTTCGCTGGCCTGGAAGGCGTAGCGCTGCGCCAGGATGTTGAGGTTCTCCACGAACAGGCGCGGACTGCCGGATTCGATCTGGTGCAGCACCGAGGCCAGCTCCGGCGCCCCGCAACGCAGGCGCACCTGCACCACCACGCGCGGGTAGACCTCGCGGCCGGTGAGGGCCAGCGGCGACTGGTTGGCGATGGCGCAGCTGCGGTTGCCCGGACTGGCCTGCTTGACGATGGCCTCCAGCCGCTGCACCAGGCCGGCGGTGGCCAGCTCGACCGTCGCTTCCGGCAGGAAACCCGGTCGCTGCGCCTGCTGGGCCAGCGCCGCGTCCAGTTCGCGCCGCACCTGCGGCGCCTGCTGCAGCTGGGTGCGGATGCGCAGTTCGCGTTCGCGCAGTTCCGCCACGCGGCGGCCGGTCTCCTGCATGGGCACGGTCCACCACGGATGCACCAGGGCCAGGTAGCCCAGCAGCAGGGCACCCAGCAGCAGCGCCAGCGCCAGCCAGCGGTCGCGGTCAGTGATGGCCGGCGGCATCGGCGCCTCCCGTGGATGCGGGCGCGGACGGATCCTGCTTGCCCAGCAGTTCGGCGGTCAGGGTGAAGCGGTCCATGCGCGTACGCGGGTCCGGCTGCAGGGCACCGCTCAGGGCGGGGTTGCGCCACAGCGGCGAGCCCTGCAGGCGCGCGACCAGTCCCGAAGCCTCCGGGCTGAAGCCGATCAGCGTCAGGCGATCGCCTTCGATGGCCAGCTTCTCCAGGTAGGTGGTGTCGGGCAGCCGCCGGGTGATCTCGTCCATTACTTCCAGTGCCGTCGGGCGCCGGGCGCTGGTCTGGTTCAGGGTGGTGGTGCCGGCGACCAGGTCGACCAGTTGCTGGCGCTGCGCGGCCACCCGGCGCGCGGCGTCGGCGTTGGCCTCGACCTGCGCGGCGAAGGCCTCGGCCCCGGCCTGCCGGTTGTCGAGCACCCGCCACGCCGCGAACACCAGCGCGCACAGGGCGATGCCCGCGAACACCAGGTGCAGGCGGCGCTGCGGCGCCTGGCGCGCCGCGCGCGCTTCTTCCGGCAGCAGGTTCACCCCCAGCGGCAGGCCGTCGGCATCCTCGACATCGGCGCCCGCCAGGCCGCTGGCCAGCGCACCCAGTCCGGACAGGCCGGCGGCAAAGATGGCCTTCGGCACGGCGACCAGTTCCACCTCCAGCTGCCCGTCCTCGCGCACGCCCAGCACCCGCGCATCGAAGCACGCCTCATGCGCGGCGAACGGGGTCTGCCGGTCGATCTCGAAACGGACGACATCGCGCAGCCGGTCGGCCGCGGCGGACGGCAGCAGCAGCCTGCGCCGCAGCACCCTGTCGGCGGGCATCAGCCACCAGCGGGGCAGATCCGCCAGGCGGGTGCCCAGCAGTGCGCGCAGTTCGCCCGGCGTGGCGGTGGCCGGCAATCGCGCCAGCGCATGCCGGTGCGCGGCCTGCTGCCAAGCCATGGCCACCTCGTCTGCGCGGCGCTGGAAGAGCAGGCGGTCGCCGGTCAGGCCCAGCAGCACGCGCCAGCGGGCCGGCAGCCAGGTCGCCAGTGCCTGTCCCCACCAGGCCAGGAAGCCGCTGGGCCCTGCGCCAAGCCGGGCGCGGAAGCGCTGCAAGGTGTCGCGTACGCCGCTCATTGTGGTGACGCGCCCTCCTCCCAGCGCAACAAGGTATAGGCCGAACCCGGCACCGGGCTGGCCCCCGCGCGCACCACCGTCCGCAACGACGCCTCGCGGCCATCGGCCAGCCGCGCACGGCTCTCGATACTATACGTGCCGCTGCCGGTGCCGACGAGTTGCAGGGCGCCCGCCGCGCCGGCCGCTTCGCGCTGCGCCAGCCACGCCGTGGCATCCATGCCCATCGCCACCAGCACCGGCCCCTGCGCATAGGTGGCATCGGGTTGCCCGCGTCCCGAGTACAGGGTCAGGAACGGGGCCAGCCGCGCGTACAGGCCGGGCGTCATGCCCAGCACCTGTTCCAGCTCGGCGATGGTCTCGAAGGGGGCATCCTTGGCGCCGTAAGGACGCCCGGCCGCCGCATAGTCGCCATCCTCCGCGCCACCGACCGGCTGGCTGAGGTCGTCGGCATCGCGCCAGTCCACGATGGCCGCCGCCAGCGCGTCGCCGGTATCGGGCGGCTCGCCCAGCGCCTGCATCAGCCGCGAAAGCAGCGGCACCTCGGCCTGGTTCAGGTCGACCTTGCCGGTCTCGTCGATGATGCGCACCTGCACCTCATGCCCGTCGAACCGCCATGCGTAAGCACGGCCGTTCGGTTGCCAGTGCGTTTCCGGATTGCGGTCGGCCACCCGCACCAGCGCGTACTCCATGCCGGCCCGCGCGATCTCCTGCGCCATCGCACCACGGCTGCCCACCCGGCCCTGCAGCGCCTCCATCCGCGCCGTCAGCGCATAGGCGCCCACCAGGGCGGTGAGCAGGGCCACCAGCCACAGCACCAGCAACAAGGCGGCGCCCCGCATGCGGGTCATGGCAGCACCGGGGCGTCGCCGCCGGGCAGCACGCCGCCACCGGCGCCGCCTTCACTGCGCGCCAGCGTCACCACCAGGTCGGGCCAGCGACCGCCCCGGACGGCTTCCACTTCCATCTTCACCTGCAGCGGCAGCATCTCCGAGGTCTCCCACCGGTCCTGCCAGGGACCCAGGCGGTTGTCCGCGTCCAGCCCGCGGTAGTGGAAGCGCACCACGCGCAGGCCATCGGCCAACCGCTCGGCGCGCAGGCCGCGCGCCGCCAGGTCCACGTCCTCCAGCGACGCCTCCGGCTGCGCCACCGCGAAGGCGACCCGCAACTGGCCCGCCTCGTCGGCGACCACCTCGTGCAGGTAGGGGCCGCCGTACCCCAGATAGTCGGGTAGGTCGGCCACGAAACGCATGCGCTGCGGCGTACCCAGGAAGCGCGCCTGCCGCAGCGTGCCGCGATCGGTCGCGAACACGATGGGCTGCGCCGAGGCCAGCCGTGCGCGCAGATAGCCATGCACGGCGCGCATGCGCTCGCTGGCCTGCGCCATGTCCTCGCCGCGGGTGACCACCGCGGTGGACGAGCGCAGCGTGGCGAAGGCCAGCGCCAGCCCGGCCGCCAGCAGGACCAGCGCCAGCAGCACTTCGATCAGGGTGAAGCCCTGGACGCGCCGCGCCGTCATGGCGATGCCGCCTGGTTGATGTCGCGCGGCGCCAGGCGCAGCGTGCGCCACTGCAGCGCCTGTCCGCGGCCCTCGCCCCAGCGCACCTGCAGGCGCACGTCGAGCAGCTGCGGGGCGCCCGGGTCGCGCTGCGCGCGCGCCTCCAGCGGATCGGCGAACGGCGCCACCTCCAGTTGCCAGCGGTAGCGGTCGCGTTCGAAACCGCCCTCCTGCCGTCCCGGCTGCAAGGCCTCGCCCGCCCCCAGCTGCGCCAGCAGCGACTGCGCATGCAGGGTGGCGCGACTGGCGTCGGCGGACTCGCGCACCTGCCGCGTCGCCCCTGACAACGAGCCCAGCAGCAGGGTCAGTGCCAGCGCCAGCAGCGCGAACGCCACGATGACCTCCAGCAGGGTGAAGCCCCGCTGCCGCGCGGACGAGGGCTTGTTCATGGCGCATGCACCTCGTCGCGCAGCAGGCGCACCTCGCCGGTCAGCCAGCCCACATCCACGCTCCACGCCGCGCGCCCGCTCGCCAGCGTGACCCGGCCTCCGGTGGAGCCGCCGTCCGGAAAGAACAGGATGGCGCCCTCGCCCGCGCGCGCCTGCGCTTCCCGCGCGCCGGTGAAGCGCACCGCCAGCGACGCGTCGATGGCTCCGCGGCGGTCGCCGGCGGCTTCCCACTGGTGCGCGCGCGGATCGATGCGGAAGCGCTGCGCCTGTCCGGTGGCGATGGCGCGCGCCCGCGTATAGCGCAGCTGCGCGGCGATCTCCTTGGACTCGGAGCGCAGGCGCATGCCCTCCATGCCGCCGGTGAAGACCATCGCCGCCAGCACCGCGGCGGCGGCCATCAGCGCCACCACCAGCAGGGTTTCGAGCAGGGTGAATCCGTCCTGCGCGCGCCGCCGGCCGGGCGCGTGGGCATGCGGGAGGGCGCTGCGGCAGGCCACGATGGTGGGCGCCGGCGCTTACTCGTTGCGCAGGTCCGCGTCGACGCTGTCGCCGCCGGCCTTGCCGTCCGCGCCCAGGCTGATCAGGTCGAACCGCTGCGATTCGCCGGGGATGCGGTACTCGATCGGATTCTTCCAGGGATCCAGCAGTTCGCTTTCCTTCGCATACGGCCCCAGCCAGCCGGCCACGTTGCCGGGCTGCGTCACCAGGTCGGACAGCTGCGCGGGGTAACTGCCCGTGTCCAGCTGGTAGGTCTCGATCTTGCCGGACAGCGTCTGCAGCTGCGACTGCGCCAGCTTCACCTTGCCGCTGTCCGCACCGCCCATCACGCGGCTGCCGACCAGCACCAGGATGCCGCCGATCAGCACCAGCACGATGATGATTTCCAGCAGGCTGAAACCCTGCTGCGAGCGCGGCGAGCGGAACGCGTTCTGCGGGCGCGGATGGGACATGGTGCGGTTCTCCGGAATTCAGTTGATGGCGCCGGTCAGATCGTACAGCGGGACCAGCACGGCGATGATGACCACGCCCACCACCGCCGCCAGGACCAGCGTGATGGCGGGGACCAGGGCGGCCAGCATACGGTCCAGCACCTGAGCGGTTTCCTGCTCGAAGGTCTCGGCCGTCTTCAGCAGCATGCCGTCCAGCGCACCGGATTCCTCGCCCACCTGGATCATCTGCAGGGCCAGCCGCGGGAAGCGCCTGCCCTTGCCCAGCGAAGCCGACAGGCCGTGGCCGTTCTTGACGTCGTCGGCGGCGGCATCGACATCGGCGGCCAGCGCCCGGTTGCCCAGCACGTTGCGGGCGATGCCCAGCGCGGTCAGCAGCGGCACGCCGTTCTTCAGCAGCGTGCCCAGCGTGCGCGCGAGGCGGGCGGTCTCCAGCCGCGCCAGCAGCGGGCCGGCCAGCGGCCGGTCCAGCAGCCAGGCGTCCAGTCGCGCACGGAAGGCGGGGTCGCGGCGGCGCCGGTCGAACCACAGCACCGCCAGCGCGGGCACGGCGATCAGCACGAACCAGAAATCGCGCACGAAGGCGCCCACCCACAGCACGCCGCGGGTGAACCACGGCAGCGTCACGTCCAGGCTTTCGTACATCACCGCGAACTGCGGCACCACGTATCCCAGCAGGAACAGCAGCGCCAGCCCCACCACCACCAGCAGGATCGCCGGATAGACCAGGGCATTCACCACGCGCCCCCTCAGCGCGCGGCTGCGCTCCAGATAATCCCCCAGCCGCTGCAGCGTGTCGTGCAGGCTGCCACCGGCTTCGCCGGCGCGCACCATGTTGATGTACAGCCGCGAGAACACCCCATGCTGGCGGTCCAGCGCCGCCGACAGCGGCGCGCCGCCACGCACGGCATCGCGGATGTCGGCGATCACCCGTCGCGCCTTCTCGTCCTCGGGCAGGTCCAGCAGGATGCCCAGCGCGCGGTCCAGCGGCTGGCCGGCCCCCAGCAGCGTGGCCAGCTGCTGGGTGAACTGCACCAGGCGGTCGCCCCCGAACGCGTTGGGACGCCACAGCTGCGTCCAGCTGCGACCGGCGCCGGCCACCGCGGGCACCGCCTCCACGGGCAGGTGTCCCTGTTCCTGCAGCCGCGTCACGACGTCGGCGTCGCTGGCGGCCTCCATCTGGCCTTCCAGCATCTCGCCGTGCGCGTTGAGGGCCTTGTAACGGTAGAGCGGCATGCCGAGGGAAACAGGGAGAATGCGCCAACTTACCGCATTCGCCGGGGCATCGTCATGCGCAGTCCCTGCGGGCGCCTCGGCCCCGGCGTTTCCGGGACCGGGCGCCACGGGCCCGCTCAGGGCGCGGTGAAGCTGCCGCGCACGCTGACGTTGGCGAACTTCGTCTTGCCGACCAGCGACACGTAGTACGTGCCCGCCTGCGGGCTGGCGATGTTGACCATCTCGTTGTTGCCGGGACGCGCCGAACGCAGGTCGTAGTTCGACGCGGTGGCCGGACTTCCGAACTTCACGTACACATCGGCATTGCCGCTGCCGCCGTAGCTGATGAACGAGAGTTGGGTCGCGCCCGCCGGTACCACCAGCGCGTACTGCACCACCGCGTCCTTGGCACCGGTATTGCCGCCCACCGCCACATTGTTGGTCAGGACGGTCGCCGCGGGCGGCTCGCCGCCGCCGATGACGGCCTGGACCGCCGCGGCCGCATTGACGATGCCCGCGCCGATGGGGCGATTGGCCGGCGGCGCCACCGGGAACGGACGCGCGGTGGACGTCAGCGTGGCCAGCACCTGCGCCGGCGTGAGCGGTGTTTCCGCCACGCTCTGCATCAGCGCCACCACCGCCGCGACATGCGGCGCCGCCATCGACGTGCCGCCCATGCCGAAGTAGGTCTCGGTGGTGGGAACGGTGGTGCCCGAATTGCCCGTGGACCACACGTAGCCGCCCGGATTGCCGTCCACGCTGCCACCACCACCCGGCGCGGCGATGTCCACGCGCGTGCCGTAGTTGGAGTACGAGGCGATGCCGCCGGTGATGCGCGTGGCGCCCACGGTGATGACCCCGGCGCAGTTGCCCGGCGAATAGCCGCTGACGTTGCCGGCGTCGTTGCCGGCCGCCACCACCACCGTGCTGCCGTTGGCGATGGCGATGTTGAAGGCGTTCTGCTCCACCGCGCTGCACGCACCGGCACCGCCCAGGCTGAGGTTGATGACTTCGGCGGGATTGGCATTGGCCGGGACGCCGGCGACCGTGCCACCCGACGCCCAGATCACCGCATCGGAAATGTCGGAGGTGTAGCCGCCACAGCGGCCCAGTACGCGCGCGGGCACGACCTTGGCGTTGAAGGCGCCGCCGGCCATGCCCTTGGCATTGTTGGTCACTTCCGCCACGGTGCCCGCCACGTGGGTGCCATGCCAGCTGCTGTCCTGCACCGGCGAACCCGCGTAGCACTCGCCCGCCACCGGATTCCAGTCGCCCTCGTCGCGCGGATCGGCATCGCGCAGGTCGCCATCGCGGGACACGAACGTGTCGCTGATGAAGTCGTAACCGGGCAGGATGTTCGCATCCAGGTCGCTGTGCGCGGTGATGCCCGTGTCCAGCACCGCGACCACCACGCCCGCCCCGGTCGCGCTGTCCCAGGCCGTGGGCAGGTTGATGCCACCGACCGGATCCTTGAAGTGCCATTGATACTGGTTGTAGTAGGTGTCGTTGGGCACCAGGCGCGCGTAACGGCGTGCATCCACTTCGACGAATTCGACCTCGGGATCCGTCGCCAGCTGGCGCAGCAGGCTTTCGGCCTCCACGCGATCCAGCCTGCGCGAGGTCTGCACCAGTTCCGCGCCTATGCCGAGGCGGCGCAGCTTGGCGGCACTGACGGCCTTGCCGTTCGCCGGCCCCAGTGCGGCACGCGAGACCGCGCCGAGCAGTGAGCGCTGCAACGTGGCGCTGCTGGTGCGCGCCGCGCTGCCGTCGCGGTACTTCACGATGAACCGGTCGTAGGTCTGGCCGTCGCGCAGACCTGCGGTACTGACGTCACCCGCCGAAGCGGAGCCTGCGATGGCCCCCAGCGCGAAAATTGCGGCGAGTGCAGCAACCAGGGGACGGCGACGCGAATTGCGGAAAGAAGAATAGGGATTCACTTGACCTGCTCCATGTCTACAAGGATGAACGAACTGGGTAACCCGTTTACTAGGTGCTTACTCAACGACTTGCGACTTCCCCTTCAAGCGGATCGTGCAGGTACCCCTGTTTACCTGCCACGACACTCTTCACGCGACGAACACACGCTGTTAACGCCTTGTTTTCAGCGGTTTCGTCGCGCCGCGTCGAACGTAGCAAATCTCTCGCAAATTGCACAACGCGCAGGTAGTGTTCGACCACACGGAGTGGTTTTTTGCATCATCTCGGGAAAGGGGATGGGGAATGCGGGAAGTGTTCTTCTTTGCGGCACCGTGTTGCGCGGTTCCGCTTGCACGTCATTTGCGCGGCGTCGTCGCGCTGCGTCCTTCGCACTTGTCGCGGCACGCCCCTGCGCCGCCTTTGGCTTTCTGTCTCCCGCGCCGCCTTTCCGCTTCCGCCGCTTCGTGCGCGCCGGCCATGCGTCTCCCCTGTCGCATGCCGCGCCGTCCGGCTCGTTGACGCAGTCCGCCTCGTATCCCCGTGCCGCCAGGCCCGGGCGCTGTCTTATTCCCCCGAAAACACAGAAAGAAGGACGTGATCCATGAACAGGATTTACCGCAAGGTGTGGAACCCTTCCCTTGGCATGCTGGTGGTGGCCTCGGAGTTCGCGCGACGCGCGCACGGCGTGCTGTCGTCCGGTGCGCGCGTGCGTGCGCGCCTGGGCATGACGCTGCTGGTCTCGGCCCTGCTCGCGGGCGCTCCCTTCGGCGCGGCACTCGCGCACGACAAGCAGAAGGGCCCGCCGCAGAACGACAAGCCGCAGATGGGAACCGGACCCGCCTATTGCGTGGATTCGCGTGGCAATCCGATCAAGGACGGTCGGCCGGGCGAACATGCCGTGGCGTGCGGCGATGACGTCGACGCATCCGGACGCCATGCGGTCGCGGTGGGCTACAAGAGCATCGCCAGCAAGGCCGGTGCCACCGCCGTCGGCGGTTACGCGCAGGCCAAGGGCGTGAATGCGACCGCCGTGGGCTACGACAGCAGCGCGACCGCGCAGGGCGCGACGGCGCTGGGCAGCCAGAGCCATGCCACCGGCGCGAATGCGCTCGCCGCCGGCACCCAGGCGAACGCAGCAGGCGCAGGCGCCAGCGCGGTCGGCACGGGCAGCAGCGCGTCCGGCGCGTACGCCGGCGCCTTCGGCAGCGCCTCCACGGCATCGGGCACGCAGGCACTGGCCGCGGGCCACACCAGCACGGCCACCGGCATCGCGAGCGTCGCGCTCGGCGGATTCGCCCATGCCTCGGGCGGTTTCGACACCGCGGTCGGCTACGGCGCCGATGCCAGCGGCGGCGACAGCACCGCGCTGGGTTCCGGCTCCCTTGCCAGCGGTTACAACAGCGTCGCGGTCGGCGGATCCCTGCTTGGTTTCCTGCCGACCGAGGCGTCCGGCGACTTCTCGACCGCGGTCGGTGGCGGCGCATGGGCGCCGGGCACCAATGCGACGGCCATCGGCAATCTCGCCTCGGCAACCGCCGACAACAGCGTCGCGCTCGGTGGCGATTCCGTCGCCGATCGCGAGGACAGCGTTTCCGTCGGCAGCGCCGGCAGCGAACGGCAGATCACCCACGTCGCCGCCGGCACCGAAGGCACCGATGCGGTGAACCTGGACCAGTTGGACGCGGTCGCCGAAGCCTCGGAAAACGCCACGCGCTACTTCAAGGCCAACGGTGCGAACGATGGCACCGACGACGCCACGGCCAACGGCGACTACGCCACCGCGTCCGGCGCCGCCGCGCTGGCCGGAGGTGTCGGCGCGACGGCCACCGGCTCCGGTGCCTTCGCGTTGGCCGACGGCGCCACCGCACATGGCTTCAACGCCACCGCCACCGGCAGCAACAGCGTCGCCCAGGGTGCGGGCGCGCAGGCTGCCGGCGCAGGCGCGATTGCACTGGGCGGCCAGCGCCAGCTGTTCGACGAGAACGGCGATCCGGTGCTCGATGAGGACGGCAACCCGGTCTATGCCAGCACCGAGGCCACGGCGGACGACGCCACGGCGCTGGGTGCGGGTGCGGTGGCCAGCGGGATCGGCGCGAGCGCGGTCGGTGCGGGCGCGAATGCCTCCGGCGCCTATGCCTCCGCACTGGGCACCGAGGCGTCCGCTTCCGGCATCCAGTCCACGGCCGTGGGCTTCCGCAGCGACGCTTCGGACGATGCCGCCACCGCCCTTGGCGGCTACAGCAGTGCCTCCGACTTCGGCGCTTCGGCCTTCGGCTATGGCGCCGAGGCCAGTGGCAACAGCGCCACGGCACTGGGCTTCGGGGCGGTGGCGAGCAACTTCGATTCCACCGCGCTGGGTTCGAACGCCATCGCCAGCGGCGACAACAGCGTGGCCGTCGGCGGCGCGTTCTTCGGCTTCATCCCGACCGAAGCCTCGGGCGACTACTCGGTGGCGGTCGGCGGTGGCGCCTACACGCCGGGCTTCAACGCGGTGGCACTGGGCAACCTGGCCACCGCCGAAGCCGACAACAGCGTGGCCATCGGTGGCGACTCGGTCGCCGATCGCGAGGACAGCGTTTCCGTCGGCAGCGCCGGCAGCGAACGGCAGATCACCAACGTCGCGGCGGGCACGGAAGACACGGATGCGGTGAATCTGGGCCAGTTGAACGACGTCGCCGAGGCCTCGGAGAACGCCACGCGCTACTTCAAGGCCAACGGCGCGAACGACGGCACCGATGACGCCACCGCTACGGGCGACTATGCCACCGCGTCCGGCTCTGCCGCACTGGCGGAAGGCGTGGGCGCGACCGCCACCGGCTCGGCTGCCTTCGCGTTGGGCGACGGCGCAACCGCCACCGGCTTCTCCGCGACCGCCACCGGCAGCAACAGCGTCGCCACGGGCAGCAGTGCAGAGGCCAGCGGCGACTCCAGCATCGCCATCGGCGGACAGGTGGATGCCTTCGACGCCGACGGCAATCCGATCACCGTCAACACCGTCGCCTCGGGCCTCGGTGCCACGGCCGTCGGTTCCGGCAGCCTGGCCTCGGGGCTGGGCGGTTCGTCGTTCGGCGTGCTCAGCGAAGCCAGCGGCGAGGCCAGCTCGGCGTTCGGCTACGGCAGCACGGCCACCGGCTCGTACGCCTCCAGCTTCGGCCATGCCAGCGGGGCCACGGGCGACTACAGCGTCGCCGTCGGCGGCCCTGCGGACCTGATCCCCGGTTTCGGCCTGCTGGTCTATACGCAGGCCAGCGGCTTCAGCGCGGCGGCCTTCGGTGCCGGCGCGATCGCCGCCGGCGACTACAGCCTGGCAGCGGGCAGCCTGGCCGAAGCTTCGGGACTGGAAAGCACGGCGGCCGGCTTCTTTGCCTATGCGCCTGGCGACTACGCCACCGCGCTGGGCGCGGAGTCCTGGGCCAGCGGCGATAGCAGTACCGCGGTCGGCTTCTACAGCACGGCGCTGGGCGACAACAGCGTGGCGTTGGGCGCCCACTCGACGGCGGACCGCGACAACACGGTCTCGGTGGGCGATGCAGGCAACGAACGCCAGGTCACCCACGTCGCCGCCGGCACCGAAGGCACCGATGCGGTCAACCTCGACCAGTTGAACGCGGTCGCCGATGCATCGGAAAACGCGACGCGCTACTTCAAGGCCAATGGTGCGAACGACGGCACGGACGACGCCACCGCCAACGGCGACCACGCCACCGCCTCCGGCTCGGCCGCACTGGCTGACGGCGTGGGTGCGACGGCGACCGGCTCCGGCGCATTCGCCATCGCCGACGGCGCCACCGCGACCGGTTTCAATGCCACCGCCACCGGTGCGAACAGCGTCGCAAACGGTGCCGGCGCGCAGGCGACTGGCGCTGGATCGGTGGCCGTCGGCGGACAACGCCCGCTGTTCGATGAAAACGGCGACCCGCTGCTCGACGAGGACGGCAACCCCGTCTATGCCAGTACCGAAGCGACGGCCGATGACGCCACTGCGATCGGTGCCGGCGCCATCGCCGGCGAGACCGGCGCCAGTGCCATCGGTTCGGGCGCGGATGCGTCCGGCGCGTACTCCACCGCGCTGGGCACGGAAGCCTCTGCGGCACAGACGCAGTCCACCGCCGTCGGCTTCCGCAGCAGCGCCGACGGCCTGGCCTCCACCACTGTCGGCGGTTACAGCAGCGCGGCAGGCGACTTCGCTTCGGCCTTCGGTTATGGCGCGGCGGCGGGCGGCAGCGGCGCAACTGCCGTGGGCGAAGGCGCAAGCGCGGGCGGCGACGAAAGCACCGCCGTCGGCGGCACCACGTTCTTCGGACTGATCAACACGCGCGCCAGCGGCACCGGCGGTTCGGCGTTCGGCAACGGCGCATGGGCCACCGGCGAATACAGCACCGCCATCGGCCACAACAGCTACGCCGATGGCGACGACAGCGTGGCGCTCGGCGTGAACTCGGTGGCCGGGGCCACCAACAGCGTGGCGATCGGCGCCAACTCGTGGAACGACCGCGAGAACACCGTGTCGGTCGGCGATGTGGGCAGCGAACGCCAGATCACCCACGTGGCGGCGGGCACCGAAGGCACGGATGCCGTGAACCTCGACCAGCTCAACGCACTGGCCGAGGCCTCGGAGAACGCCACCCGCTACTTCAAGGCCAACGGTGCCGGCGACGGCAGCGACGACGCGGTCGCCACCGGCGACTACGCGACCGCCTCCGGTTCGGCGGCTCTGGCGGACGGCGTAGGCGCGACGGCGACGGGATCCGGCGCCTTCGCGATCGCCAACGGCGCGACGGCCACCGGCTTCAACGCCACCGCCACCGGCGAGAACAGCGTCGCCAGCGGCGCGGGCGCGCAGGCGACGGGCGCGGGGGCCGTCGCGCTCGGCGGGCAGCGCCCGCTGTTCGACGAGAACGGCGACCCCCTGCTCGATGAAGACGGCAATCCCGTCTATGCCAGCACGGAAGCGACGGCCGACGACGCCACCGCCCTGGGTGCGGGGGCCGTCGCCAGCGACAGCGGCGCGACCGCCACCGGCGCGGGGGCCTCCGCGTCCGGCGCCTATGCCACCGCCACCGGCACGGAGAGTTCGGCGTCGGGATTGCAGGCGACCGCCAGCGGCTTCCGCAGCGATGCATCGGGCGATGGCTCGGCGGCGATCGGCAGCTACAGCCAAGCATCGGCCTTCGCCGCCTCGGCATTCGGCTACGGTGCGGAAGCGTCGCAGGAAAGCGCGACCGCACTGGGCTTCGGCGCCGTCGCCAGCAACTACGACAGCACCGCGCTGGGTTCCAACGCCATTGCCAGCGGCGACAACAGCGTGGCGGTCGGCGGTGCGTTCTTCGGCTTCGTTCCGACCGAGGCCTCCGGCGACTACTCGGTGGCCGTGGGTGGCGGCGCGTACTCGCCGGGCGTCAACTCGGTGGCGGTGGGCAACCTGGCCAGCGCCGAAGCCGACAACAGCGTGGCGATCGGTGGCGATTCCGTCGCGGACCGCGAAGATACCGTGTCCGTCGGCAGCGCCGGCAGCGAACGCCAGATCACCCGCGTCGCGGCCGGCACCCAGGCCACCGATGCCGTGAACCTGTCGCAGTTGAGCTTCGTGGCCAGTTCGCTCGGCGGGGGCGCGGGTTTCTCCGGCGGCGTGTTCATCGCGCCCAGCTATACCATCCAGGGCACGTCGTACAACAACGTCGGTGCGGCCTTCACCGCGGTGGATGCCAAGCTCAACCAGCTGTTCGGCATGTACGACGAACTGAGCACCGGCACGGCCGCGTCCAGCGGCGGCACGCCGCCCGCGCAGGCAAGCCAGGCACGTGCGGCAGGCGGCAGCGAAGCCGCGTCCACGGGCACCGCCTCGACCGGTGGCGCGGCCAACGGACCGACGCGCGGAGCGGCGACCGGCGGCGATGCCGACGGCGGCGCCGTCGCCAGCAGCCAGCCGGCGGCGACCGCCTCGGCCGATCCTGCCGATGCCTCCGCCGCGGCGACGGCGTATGCCGATGCGGGCGATGTCGCCACGCTCGAAAGCGCGCGCAGTTATGCCGATGCGGCGTCCGCCGACACCCTGGCCAGTGCGAAGGCCTATGCGGACTTCCAGGTCAAGGCGCTGGAAGACGACTTCAACGCCTTCCGCGGCGACGTCAACCGCCGGTTCTCCGAGCAGGACCGCCGACTGGACAGGATGGGCGCCATGAGTTCGGCGATGTTGAACATGGCCATCAACGCCGCCGGCAGCCGCAGTCCACGCGGACGGGTCGCCGTGGGCGCAGGCTGGCAGAACGGCGAGAATGCCCTGTCGGTGGGCTATTCCAAGCCGATCGGCGAGCGCGCGTCCTTCAGCATCGGCGGCGCGTTCAGCGGTGACGAGAAGTCCGCTGGCGTGGGCTTCGGTATCGACCTGTAAACCGCGGTCGCGCAACGAAGAAGGGCCCGGCAGTGCCGGGCCCTCTCTTTGCGGGATGTCCCCGGCTCAATCGCAGTCCATGCGCCCTTTCGGCAACACCCGCGGGTTGCCCATCGCGAACAGGACGATGGTCCGCTCCCACATCTCGAACGAGGACACACCCGGCGTCACGCCGCAGGTGCTGGCGTACTCGAAACGCTCGCCATCGGTGGAGACGTACAGGTCGAACTTGATGGCGTCCGGCAGCGTGCTGGACACCATCAGCGTGGTCTGGCCGGCGTCGCCGCTGCGGGTGCCGCGCAGGTTGCCTGCGTCCGCTTGCGCCGGCGCCCAGGACACCACCTTGCCAGCGGCGACCTCCACCTGCAGGGCCAGCGCCGGAGAACCGCTGCCGATGGCGAAGCCCGGCGGCAGGTCGGCACGGGCCAGCGTGCGCGGCGGCCCATCCTTCGCAGCGACGGGCAGCAGCACCAGCCACGCGGCGAACAGGCAGATCCGCATCCAGACCTTCGGCATGGCTCAACCCTCCTCGGTGACGCGCAGCACTTCCTCGATCGTCGTCTCGCCCGCCAGCGCCTTGGCGATGCCGTCCTCGTACATGGTCTGCATGCCGGCCTCGCGCGCCAGCTGTTCGATCTCGCCCATGCCGGCGTGGCGCATGATGGCGCGGCGGATCCCGTCGTTCATCACCAGGAACTCGACGATGGTGGTGCGCCCCAGGTAGCCGGTCGGCGCGATGGCCGATCCGCGCGGACGGTAGAGGAATATCTCGCCCTGCGGCTGGAACCGGCGAAGCCCGAACTTTTCGATCTCCTCCGGCGAGGCCGCGTACTTCTCCGCGTGCGTGGGCTCCAGCCGGCGCACCAGGCGCTGGGCCAGGATGCCATTGATGGTGGAGGTCATCAGGTAGTCCTCCACGCCCATGTCGAGCATACGGGTGATGCCGCCGGCCGCGTTGTTGGTGTGCAGCGTACTGAGCACCAGGTGGCCGGTGAGCGCGGACTGGATGGCGATGCGCGCGGTTTCCAGGTCGCGCATTTCGCCGATCATGATAATGTCCGGATCCTGGCGGACGATGCTGCGCAGGGCGTGGGCGAAGTCCAGCCCGATCTGCGGCTTGGCCTGGATCTGGTTGATGCCCTCGATCTGGTATTCGACCGGGTCCTCGACGGTGATGATCTTCACGTCCGGCGTGTTGAGCCTGCTCAGCGCGGTGTACAGCGTGGTGGTCTTGCCCGAGCCGGTGGGACCGGTGACCAGCAGGATGCCGTGCGGTTGCTCCAGCACTTTCTGGAACTGGGGCAGGAAGGCATCGGTGAAGCCCAGCTTCTTGAAATCGAACACGACCGTCTCGCGGTCGAGCAGGCGCATCACCACGCTTTCGCCGTGCGCGGTGGGCACGGTACTGACGCGCAGGTCCAGCTCCTTGCCCTGCACGCGCAGCATGATGCGCCCGTCCTGCGGCAGGCGGCGCTCGGCGATGTTGAGCCGCGCCATGATCTTGATGCGGCTGATCACCGCGGCGGTGAGGTTGGCGGGCGGGCTTTCGCCCTCTTCCAGCACGCCGTCGATGCGGTAGCGCACCTTCAGGCGGTTCTCGAAGGGTTCGATGTGGATGTCGGACGCGCGCAGTTCGACGGCGCGCTGGATGACCAGGTTGACCAGGCGGATGACCGGCGCTTCGGACGCCAGGTCGCGCAGGTGTTCGACATCGTCCAGGTCGGCGGTGGCTTCGCCGTCGGCGTTCTCCACGATGGCGCCCATCGCGCTGCGGCCCTGGCCGTAGTAGCGCTCGATCAGGTCGCTGATCTCCGAACGCAGCGCCACCCTGACACGCACGTCGCGGCCGCTGGCCAGGCGCACGGCTTCCCGCGCGTAGGCGTCCTGCGGGTCGGCCATCAGCAGGTCGACGTGCGCTTCGTCCTCGCCGACCGGGCAGACATGGAACTGCTTGAGGAAACGGAGCGAAAGCGCCACCGACTCGGGCGGCACGTCGGGCATGTCCTTCGCCGTCACCAGCGGCAGCCCGAGCACCTCGGCGGCCGTCTCGGCATGGTCGCGCTCGGACACCAGCCCCAACCGCGACAGCAACGCCAGCAGGTCGCCCCCGGTCTCGTCCTGCAGGCGCCGCGCGCGCCCCAGGTCGGCTTCCTTCAGCCGCCCACGCGCCAGCAGCGCGGCAACGATGCGTTCGTCGGCGGAAAGCGAGGGGTCGGACACGACTGCGTTCACGGAGGGCCTCCTTCAGGTTTCCGACTTTATCAGGTCGGCGTGCGCCGGCAGCCTGACAACGGCGTTCCGGGGAATCCCGCCCGGGGCTGCAGCGGCCGGTCGCTTGCGGCAATGGCCCCCGTCGGCTGTCAACCCGACGCCAGCCGATGGGCGGGGCCCGGTGAACCGTACCTTCGCGAAGGGCCCGCGGGATCATTCCCGAGACGGCGCCCGTCAAGGAGACGGAGGGAACCGGCGTTATCGACACCGGCCACCCGGCGGGCGGTTGCCTGGCCCAGGTCGGCGCGTGCGAGAGCAGCTGCGCGGCGGCACGCTCGACACCTTGTCGCGACAGAGGGACGAGTCCGTGACGGAGACCCGGAATCACATGCCTTCAAATGTTAGTTGCATGGCATCCGGCGAACCGCTAGAAATCGACACAGCAATCAAGGACCGAGGCGCATGAACGGACGTGAGGCCAGATCGCTGCGTTCTTGCGCATGGGCAGCCCTTCTTCTCGGCGCCTGCTCGAAGACTCCCGAGTCGCCCATCGCGAAGACCCATCCGAATCCCACGCAGCGCTACGAGATCACGGTGGAACTGGTCGATCCGCCGGCCGACATCAAGAACATCTCCGGTATCGCCTATTTCAGTATTCCTGATGTCATCTGCATGCCCACGCCGGACCGTATCGCCGGATATACCCCTGGTTCCCGCTACGAGAAGAGGTTCTCTCTCGTTCCGACCGGAAGCAACATCTACAACGGCCACATCTTTCTCGACTGGCCCATCGACGAAGACTATTACGGACTTGGTTTATGCAAGTGGAAGTTCGCTTATGCGAGTGTAATTGTCGCGCGCGGAAACACCTTTCACCAGAGTACCCGGCTGAGTCTCGCTGAACTCAATGGCAAGGAGAAAACTGTCGGCTATTGCAGAACATCGATGCGCGACAAGTACGACTTCACCTGCTTCACTCCATTCGATGAAGGACTTGTCCAGGAACTGGATCCCATCTCATACAAGATGAAGATATCTTCAAGGAAGGAATGACATGTCAACGCTCACGGAATCGCATGCGAGGTTGTCGGAAAAGTCGTACTCGCCCCACCATGACCGGATCGACATCGAGGATTTCGAACTGGTCCAAGAACTTGGCACGCCGGCCGGTTATCACGGAGCGATCTATCGAAATGTCAAGACAAGAGATTACGTCGTAGCCCACACCGGCACCGAGTTCGATACCGACAAGCTCCGCGACGGACTGCTGACCGATGCCCAGATGGCGTTGCTGAAAGTGAACCAGCAACTGGATGACGCCCGTGACCTGGTGGAACTAGCCATCGAGATGGCCAAGCGAGACGGCAGCCAGGTCACTGTCACCGGGCATTCACTGGGTGGATTCCATGCTCAGGTCACTTGCCACGAGTACGGTCTGCGTGGCGAGACCTTCAATGCATACGGCGCGGCGGGCCTGTATGCCGTCCCCGAAGGCGGGACCCAGGTGATCAACCATGTTCGCGCCACCGACATGGTAGGCGCCGCCAACCGGCATTTCGGCGAAGTTCGCGTCTACGCCACGCAGCAGGATGTCGATGTAGTGCTCAAGCAGGGCCCGGCGCCCAGCCAGCAGAACCGATGGGAACTCATCGCTGACCTGCGCACTCTCGGCCCGGGCGCGACCCATGGTGCAGTGCAGTTCCATGGCGGCCACCGCACCGCCGAGTAACTGGCCGTCTACGGTCCGAACTCGCTTATCAATCGCGAAAGCCACGCGCTCTACCAACAGCACAAAGCCGAGTTCGACGCCTACCGGGAGAGCATGCGCTCGGCAACCGAGGACGTGGCGCTGGCGACGAAGCTCACCGGCGCGGGCATTGCTTACACGTCCGCGATCGGTTCCCAATACGCGATGCACAAGCTCCGGCACGGCGTGATGGGCAACGAAGTCCACGACGAACTGAGAGAGCTTCGACTGGCGGCGCAACGCGCGACGGACGAGAAAAATCGCGATTTCGTGCCGCCCGATCGACCGCTGATCCATCGAAATGGCGCTGGCAACCCCTTGGAGCAGATCGACGGACGGATACAGGATCTTCGCCGCGCACCCACGCCGGAGGACAGCCAATGCAGGCCGGAGCGCGGCAGTGGCTGGCCCTCGCGGCCCGCCGGCGATTCCGTACCGCCGCCGGTCTCGCTGCGCGACGATCCGCTTGCCTACATCGACCGCATGGTGGCCGCCTACGACGCCGGCGATCAGCGCGCTTTTCGCCGCATGACCCAGGCTGCGGCCAACGATCCTCATGCGAGGCGGGTAAACGCGACGGCGGCGGCGCAGGTGGATGCCGAAGAGCGGCAGCAAGCGCTGCTGGCACAGGTCACCGACCAACAGATTTCCGAGCAGAAGCAGGCCGCCGTATCGCCCGGCATCGCACGCTCCCTATGACAGTACCGTTGCCAAGGAAAGCGCGATGGACACCCACCAGATCACCGACCTCGTCGCCAGCGTGTCAGCCCTCATGGAGCGGTTCGAGCGCCGCACCCAGCAGATCGAGAGCGGCCTGCAGGCCGCGCATCGGCAGCTCCAGGACCTCTCGCGACAACTGCCTGAAACGCTCCGCCGGTCTGCCGACACGGAAATGAGGCATCTGCGGGACAGTGTCGCGAGCACCGTCGACGCGGGCCTCGGACAATCCGTTTCCACCTGCCAGGCACGCCTGGAGACGGCCACGCAAGATGCAAGGCAAGCCTCGCATGCGCTGGCGGCGCAGATCCACGCCGCCGGTGCACTCTACCGGCATCTGCTATGGAAGGTAGTCGGCGTCTGTCTGGCCAGTCTCGCCCTGATCGTTCTGGGCGGTGGCTGGCTTTCCAGACACTATTACGAGGAAATCCGCCGCCACCAGGTGTCGGCGCAACTGCTGCAAGCCTATGACGCGGCCGACGTGACCCTGTGCGATGGCAGGCTGTGCGCGAACATCGACCCGAAAGGCGACAGGTTTGGTGAGGACGGTCGGTATCGTCCGGTCCGGGATCGCCCGTGAGCGCCCGGACCGGGAGTCCTCAGCGCCCGCTCACCCCACCCACACCCGCGCGTTGCGGAACATGCGCAGCCACGGCGAATCCTCCGGCCAGCCGGCTGGATGCCAGCTGTGGTTGGCGCTGCGCGGCGTGCGTTCCGGGTGCGGCATCAGGATGGTGGCGCGGCCGTCGTCGCTGGTCAGGCCGGTGATGCCGTCGGGCGAGCCGTTCGGATTGAGCGGATACGTGGTCGCCACCGCGCCATCGCCGTCCACGTAGCGCAGCGCCACGCGCGCGGCCGCCTGGTCGACCGGACCGGCGAACTCGGCACGTCCTTCGCCGTGCGCCACGGCCACCGGGATGCGCGAGCCCGCCATGCCGCGGAAGAACACCGACGGCGATTCCTGCACTTCCAGCAGGGCGACGCGCGCCTCGAACTGCTCGCTCTGGTTGCGCAGGAACATCGGCCAGTGCTGCGCACCGGGGATGATGTCCTTCAACTGGCTCATCATCTGGCAGCCGTTGCAGACGCCCAGCGAGAACGTGTCGCCGCGGGCGAAGAACGCCGCGAAGGCATCGCGCAGCGCACTGCGCTCCAGGATGGAGGTCGCCCAGCCACGCCCCGCGCCCAGCACGTCGCCGTAGCTGAAGCCGCCGCAGGCGGCCAGGCCGCTGAAGTCCGCCAGCGACACGCGGCCGGCGATCAGGTCGCTCATGTGCACGTCGAACGCGTCGAAGCCGGCCCGGGTGAACGCAGACGCCATCTCGATCTGGCCGTTGACGCCCTGCTCGCGCAGGATCGCCACCTTCGGGCGCTTCCCGGAGGCGATGAACGGGGCCGCGACATCCTCGGCGGCATCGAACGACAGCTTCGGCTTCAGGCCGGAGCGGCCGAACTGGCGCGCGATCTCGCGTTCCTGGTCGGCGGCCTCCGGGTTGTCGCGCAGCTTCTGCATCGCATGCGTGACCGACCACCAGGCATCGAACAGTTCTTCCCAGCGCCATTCGGCCAGCACGTCGCCGTCCTGCTGCACGCGGATCGTCGCCGCCGTCGTCGGGCGCGCGATGCGCTGCGCGCATTCGGTCAGCGCATGGCGTTCCACCAGGTCCGCGAAGGCCGCCCTGTCTTCATCGGCCACCTGCACCACGGCGCCCAGCTCCTCGGCGAACAGCGTGCGGAACACGTCGTCGCCCCAGCCATCCAGGTTGATGTCCAGCCCGCGATGCGAAGCGAACGCCATCTCGCACAGCGCGGCGAAAGCGCCGCCGTCGCTGCGGTCGTGGTAGGCCAGCAGCAGGCCGGCTTCGCGCGCATCGGTGATGAGGTGGAAGAAATCGCGCAGGCGCTGCGGATCGTCCAGGTCGGGCACGCCCTCGCCGGCGAAGGCCGGCCACGCGGCATCGCCACCGGACTGCGGATGGACCTGCGCCAGGATCGATCCGCCCAGGCGCTTCTTGCCGGCGCCCAGGCCGATCAGCCACAGCTCGCTGTCGTCTTCGCGCGACAGCAGCGGGGTCAGCTGCTGGCGCACGTCGGTGACGGGCGCGAACGCGCTGATGACCAGCGAGACCGGCGACACCGATTTGTGCGTTTCACCGGGAATGGGGAATGGGGAATGGGGAATGGTGGAAGCGGCATCTCCGGCGGTCGACGCTTCCTGCTCCTGCCGATTCCCGGCTCCCGATTCCCGATTCCCGACCTGCCATTGCGCCTGCATCGACAGCGAGTCCTTGCCCACCGGAATGCTGATGTCCAGCTCGGGACACAGCTCCATGCCGACGGCCTTCACCGCATCGAACAGCAGCGCATCCTCGCCGGGGTGGCCGGCGGCGGCCATCCAGTTGGCCGACAGCTTCACCCGGTGCAGCGATTCCACCGGCGCGGCGCACAGGTTGGTGATCGCTTCGCCCACCGCCATGCGCGCGGCGGCGGCGGTGTCGAGCAGGGCCAGCGGGGTGCGCTCGCCGATGGCCATGGCTTCGCCGACGTAGCCTTCGTAGCCGCTCAGCGTGATGGCGCAATCGGCCACCGGCATCTGCCACGGGCCGACCAGCTGGTCGCGCGCGGTCAATCCGCCGACGCTGCGGTCGCCGATGGTGATCAGGAACTGCTTGGCCGCCACGGTCGGATGCGCCAGCACGCGCAGGCCCGCCTCGCGCAGGTCCAGTGCCTCGGTCTGCAGCGCGGGCCACTTCGGCGGGGCCGGATGCGTGGTGTCGCGATGCATCTTCGGCGGCTTGCCGAACAGCACGTCCATCGGCAGGTCGATCGGCGCATCGACGGGGATGTTGCCCGGGGTGGCGCCGTAGGCGACGACCAGGTGTTCCTCCCTGGTCGCCACGCCGACGGCCGCGAACGGGCAACGCTCGCGTTCGCAGATCGCCGCGAATTCGGCCAGCCGCGCCTGCGGCACGCCCAGCACGTAGCGTTCCTGCGATTCGTTGCACCACAGCTGCATCGGCGACAGCGAGGGATCGTCGCTGGGCACCTTGCCCAGGTCGATCACGCCGCCCACGCCGGAATCGTGCAGCAGTTCCGGGATCGCGTTGGACAGGCCGCCGGCGCCCACGTCATGGAACCACAGGATCGGATTGTCCTGGCCCATCGCCACGCAGCGGTCGATGACTTCCTGGCAGCGGCGCTCCATCTCGGGGTTGTCGCGCTGCACGCTGGCGAAATCCAGGTCCTCGGCGCTTTCGCCCGAAGCGACCGAACTGGCCGCGCCGCCGCCCAGGCCGATCAGCATGGCCGGGCCACCCAGCACGATGACGGCGTCGCCGGGCGACAGCGTCTTCTTCTCCACCTGGATGCGGTCGATCGCGCCCAGGCCACCAGCCAGCATGATCGGCTTGTCGTAGGCGCGGGTCAGCGCCTCGCCTTCGGGCAGTTCGAAGCTGCGGAAATAGCCCAGCAGGTTCGGCCGGCCGAACTCGTTGTTGAACGCGGCGCCGCCCAGCGGACCGTCCAGCATGATGTCCAGCGCCGGCGCCATGCGCGGATTCAGCGCGCGCGGCGTCTCCCAGGGCTGGGGCAGCGTGGGGATGCGCAGGTGCGAGACCGAGAAGCCGGTCAGGCCCGCCTTGGGCTTGCCGCCACGGCCGGTGGCGCCTTCGTCGCGGATCTCGCCGCCGGCACCGGTGCTGGCGCCGGGGAACGGCGCGATCGCGGTCGGGTGGTTGTGCGTCTCCACCTTGATGCAGAACGCGGAGTCGAGCGTCGCTTCGACCCGGTACTGGCCGCTGCCGTCCGGGCGGAAACGCGCGGCCGGATAGCCTTCCAGCACGGCGGCATTGTCGCTGTAGGCGCTGAGCGTGTGCTCCGGCGTCTGCGCGTGGGTGTGCTTGATCATCCGGAACAGGGAACGGTCCTGCTCCTTGCCGTCGATGGTCCAGCTGGCGTTGAAGATCTTGTGCCGGCAGTGCTCGGAGTTGGCCTGCGCGAACATCATCAGTTCGACATCGGACGGATCCCGGCCCAGCTCGGCGTAGCGCGCGCGCAGGTAGTCGATCTCGTCGTCGGCCAGCGCCAGGCCCAGGCGCGCGTTCGCGGCCTCCAGCTGCGCCAGCGGGATGCGCTCCAGCATGCCGCGTGCCGGGGCGGTGAACAGTGCCTGCGCCTGCTCGCGGCTGGCGAGCAGGGATTGCGTCATCGGGTCGTGCAGCGCCTTGGCCAGTGCCGGCGAGGCATCGTCCCAGCCCTCCAGGTCGATGCGCAGGCCGCGCTCGACGCGCTTCACCGGCTGGCCGGCGCCGCGCAGCAGCTCGGTGGCCTTGCTGGCCCACGGCGACAGCGTGCCCAGGCGCGGGGTGACGAAGCGGGAGACCGTGCCGTCCGCCTGCGGGGCATCGCCCTGGTTGGCCTGCAGCACGCGCCGCAGCGTGGCCAGGTCCGGGCTGGCGCCCGGGTCCGCCTCGACGAAGTACACGTGCCAGGCACCGCGGACACGGACGGCGGGGGCGCTGGACTGGAGCTTGGATTCGAGCCGCGCGCGGCGGAAATGCGACAAGGCCGATTGGCCTTCGAGGACGATCATGTCCGGGAACCGTGGGGGCGTGCCGTCAGGACGGGGCCCGCTATTGTAGCGAAGCCGGCCCGGGGCCGGCTTCCCTGGCGTCAGGGGGCGGCGCCCGCGGCGGCGGCCGGGGCCTTTTTCGCCGCCAGCTCGTCCAGCTTGGCCCGCAGCGCGGCCGGCGGCAGGTAGCCGCCCAGCTGGACGCCTTCGGCCGAATAGATGGCCGGGGTGCCGCTGACGCCCACGCGCTGGCCGACGTCGTATTCCATCGTCACCGGGTTCTTGCAGTCGCGGGGGGCGACCGGCTTGCCGGCCTTGGCGTCGGTCAGCGCGCGCTTGCGGTCGGGCGAGCACCAGACCGAGATCATGTCCTTGTGGTCCTGGCTGCCCAGGCCCATGCGCGGGAACGCCAGGTACTCCACGGCGATGCCGAGGCGGTTGAGCTCGCCCACTTCGCCATGCAGCTTGCGGCAATAGCCGCATTCGATGTCGGTGAACACGGTGACGGTGTACTTGGCATTCGGCGGCGCGAACACGATGCGTTCGGCATGCGGGATGGTGGCGATCAGCTTGCGGCGATGCTCGGCCAGCGCGGGGCTGTTCTGCATCAGGTCTTCCTGCGCCTCCAGGTCGAGCACGGCGCCCTGCATCAGGTAGCGGCCATCGTCGCTGACATAGAGCAGCTGGCCGCCGGCGATCACCTCGCGGAAGCCCGGCAGCGGTGCCGCACCCACGTATTCCACCTTGGCGCGGGGGTTGAGCTTGGCGATCGCGGCCCGGGCGCGGTCCTCCGCCGAGCCGCTGGCGGCCGTCGACGCCGCGGCGGGCTTGGCCGTGGCCGGCTTGTCGGCGGCAGGCGCTTGCGGGGCCTGCGCGCACGCGGTCAGGCTGAGGGCGCCCAGCAGGGCGGCGGTGATCAGGCGGGGCATCAGGACCATCCGGTGGAGCCGCGAGGCGGCGAGTGGCGGAGAGAGGTGCCGATTCTGGCACACGCCGGCGGGCGGCCGGCTTAACCGGCTGCAAGCGTGACCGGGTTCATGCGCGCGGGTGATGGCGGCCGTGCAGCTGCTTGAGGTGTTCTCGCGCCACCAGGGTGTAGATCTGCGTGGTGGACAGCGAACTGTGCCCCAGCAGCAGCTGCAACGCGCGCAGGTCGGCGCCACGGTTGAGCAGATGGGTGGCGAAGCTGTGCCGCAGACCGTGCGGACTGATGCGGGCAGGGTCGATGCCGGCCACCGCCGCGTACCGCTTCACCAGAGCCCAGAACTGCTGCCGGGTCGGCGGCTGGCCGTCCGTGCCGAGGAACAGCCACGGCAGGCTGCGTTTGCCGGCCAGGACAGGCCGGGCCTGCGCCAGGTAGGTTTCCAGCCAGTGCTGGGATTCCTCGCCCAAGGGCACCAGCCGGTCCTTGCTGCCCTTGCCGGTGACCCGCAGTACGCCCTGGCGCAGGTTGACCGCGGTAGCCGGCAGGTTGACCAGCTCGCTGACGCGCAGGCCGGCGGCGTACATCAGTTCCAGCATGGCGCGGTCGCGCAGGCCAGGCGGCGTGGCCGTGTCGGGAGCGGCCAGCAACGCATCGATTTCGGTTTCGGCCAGCGCCTTGGGCAGCGAGCGCGGCAGGCGCGGCGGGTCCAGCAGAGCGGTCGGATCGTCGCGCCGCAGCCCCTGCCGCAGCCGGTAGGCGAAGAAGGCCCTCAGGGCCGACAGCAGGCGCGCGTTGCTGCGCGGCGAATAGCCCTGGCGCGTGCGCCAGGCCAGATAGTCGAACAGGCCCGCGCGATCGGCCCCGGCCAGTCCACCCTCGCGGCCATCGCGCCAGCGGGCGAAACCCTCCAGGTCGCGCCGGTAGCTGTCCAGCGTGGGCCGGGCCAGCCCGTTCTCGGCCCAGACCGCATCGAGGAAGGCCGCGATGTCGGTGGCGTCGGCCCCGGGTACGGGCGGCAAGGCCTGGGCCTGATGGCGGCGTTCGGCGGGCGTGCGGGCGGGCATGCGACAAGCTTAGGCGATGCCCGCGCTCCTTGTGAGGCCGGCGTCAGTCGCGATCAGGGGTGCGGGAAAGCCGGCGACGCCAGGAAGGATACAGCCCTCGCCATTGGCGTCGCTGCCACAGGAGCTTGGGTGGCGTTAGCCGGTATCCTGTCGCGATGGAATCCGCCCCCGCCATCGAGAAACCCCGTGCCCTGATCGGCTGGCGCCTGCTCGCCCTGCTCTACGACGTCTGGCCGGTGCTGGCGATGTGGCTGGCCGTGGCCATCCCGTTCGTCCTGGTCGATGTGGTGATCAGCGGCGACGTCCGCCACAACATCGCGCCCTTCAGCCCGATGTGGTGGCTGTTGTGGGCCTGTTGCTGGGGCGTCGCCGGCCTGTACGCCACCTTCAGCTGGCTGCGCGGCGGACAGACACTGGGCATGCGGCCGTGGCGGCTGAAAGTGACCGCACCTGACGGCAGCGCGCCGACCCTCGCCGCGCTGTGGCGCCGCTATGCGCTGGCCACGATGTCCACGCTCGCCGGAGGCCTTGGCTTCTGGTGGGCCTGGCTGGACCGCGACCGCCTGACCTGGCACGACCGCGTCAGCGGCACGCGCATGGTGCGGCTGCCCAAGCGCGCCTGAGGCCGCGTCAGCGGCTGCGTCGCCGGAACATCAGCCAGGAGATGCCCAGCAGGGCGAACGGCGGGATGGCGTAGGCGATGCGGTAGTCCAGCCGGAACGCCCCGGCCAGCCGCACGAACATCGTCTGCAGCACCCAGAAGCCCACGGCGAACACGATGCCCAGGAACAGCCGCTTGCCCATGCCGCCGCTGCGCAGGCTGCCGAAGGCGAAGGGAATGGCGGCCAGGCACAGCGCCAGCACGTTGAGCGGATAGAACCAGCGCGCCCAGTACTGGTCCTCGTAGTCGCGCGCGTCCAGTCCGTTGCGCTTGCGGTAGTCGATGTTCTGGCTCAGCTCGTGGCTGGGCATGTTGCGCGCGCGCACCAGGCTGGACGACAGCACCGAGGCGTCCAGTTCCGACTCCCAGCGCTCGCCCAGCACCGTGACCTGGGTGGCGGAGCGCTCGTTGAAGGTGGTGCGGCGGACGTTCTTCAGCAGCCAGTAGCCGTCCAGGTGTTCGGCGCTGGCGGCGTGCGCGATGGAGGCCAGCCGGCCGTCGTCGGCCAGCTCGTACATGCGCACGTCGCGCAGCTGCAGCGACACCTTGCCGCCGGGCTGCTCGCGCTCCTCGCCGCTCTGCGCGTAGAGGAACGTGTTGCCTTCGCGCGCCCACAGCCCGGAATAGCGGTCCATCGCCACGTTGCCGGTGCGGGCGCTCATCTTCAGTGTGTCGGCCTGGCGCTGGCCCCACGGACCCAGGGTTTCACCGCTGACCACCATCAGGCCGGTCAACAGCGCCAGCGCCGCCGCCACGGAGACGCTCAACCGCCGCCGCGACAGGCCGAGCGCACGCAACGCGGTCAGTTCCGAGCTGGCCGCCAGCTGGCCCAGCCCCATCAGCGAGCCGATCACCGCCGCGGTGGGAAACATCGTGTAGGCGCGGCGCGGCACCGTGTACAGCACCCAGGCCACGGCATGGCCGAAGGTGTAGTTGCCGGTGCCCAGGTCGCCGATCTCGCCGGACAGCGCCATCACCACGTCCAGGCCCACCAGCACCGCCCAGGCCAGCAGGACGGTGACCAGCACCACCTGGCCCACGTAGGTGTCGTGCAGGCGGGGCATGAGCCTCATGCGGGCCTCCGCGGCCGGGACGGCCGCCCGTCGCGCAGATAGAACCAGACCGACGCGGCCAGCAGCGGCAGGGTCAGCCACCACAGGCCGG
Source organism: Pseudoxanthomonas sp. F37 (assembly GCF_022965755.1). NCBI lineage: Bacteria > Pseudomonadati > Pseudomonadota > Gammaproteobacteria > Lysobacterales > Lysobacteraceae > Pseudoxanthomonas > Pseudoxanthomonas sp. F37. Next base: position 3,229,186 of record NZ_CP095187.1, read on the forward strand.
CCATGCCGGGCAGCTTGTCGTCGCTGAGCCACTGGGTGCCGTTGAACATCAGGCTGATGCCCACCAGGTAGGCCAGGAAGCCCAGCATCACCCGTCCGTAGCGGGTCTGACGGGGCGAACTGCGCGACAGCGGCAGGGTCAGCAGCGCGAACGCCAGCGCCAGCAGCGGCGGCGTCAGGCGCGCGTGCAACTGGGCATTGGCGGCCGGACGCGCGTCGCCCAGCAGGTTCGAGGTGGGCTGCAGCGAGGGATCGTCCTTGTCCAGGGTATCGGCGCGGTCCGGCAGGGCGACTTCGTTGGACTTGTAACGGATCAGCCGGTAATCCAGGCCGGGACCGTCGGGCCCCTCGACGCGGAAGCCGTCATCCAGCCTCAGGTAACGGTTGCGCTCGCCCTCGAAGAACATCTGCCCGGACCGGGCCGTCACCACGTCGATGCGGCCGTCCTTCGCCCGGTGCATGAACACCCTGCTCAGGCCGGTCCCGTCCGGGGTCAGCGTGCTCACGTAGACCACCGCACCGCTGGACAGCACGGTGAACTTGCCGGCGTCCAGACCCGATACCACCAGGCTGCGGTTGGCGTGGTCCAGCATCTCCTGCGCCGTGCGCAGCGCCCACGGCCCCAGCCACAGCGAGCACAGACCGACCACCCCCACCACCGGCACCACCAGCATCAGCAGCGGCCGCAGCAGGCGTCGCGGGCCGATGCCGGCCGCCGTCAGCACCGCCATTTCCGAATCCCGGTACAGGCGCGAGAACGCCAGCAGCAGCCCCAGCATCAGCGCCAGCGGGATGATGTAGGGCATGTAATTGAGGAACTGCAGCCCCAGCTGCGACAGCAGCAGGCGGGCGGGCACCTTGCCGTCGGCCACGTCCCCCAGCAGGTCCGCCATCACGCCACCCACGCTGACCATCAGCAGGATGATCAGGGTGGCCAGGAAACTCTGGGTGAATTCCCGGAACAGGTAGCGGTCCAGCTTCGGCATCAGGAGGGCTTGATCTACAATCTCGGGCTTGTGCGCCGCACCTGCGGCGGCGGTCTCTGCGGTCCGGGATGGCGCCAGCCACCTTTCATCCGGCCCGCGATTGTACGTAACTGAACCGGGAATCTGATCAATGACGCTGGAATTCACCCTGAACCGCGAAGCCCCCGCCCGGGCCGGTGTCGACTGCCTCGTGGTAGGCGCCTGGGCCGACAAGAGCCTCACGCCGGCCGCGCAGGCCGTGGATGCGGCCAGTGGCGGCAAGCTGTCGGCCCTGGTCCAGCGCGGCGATGTCGGCGGCAAGACGGGCAAGACCACCCTGCTGCACGACCTGCCGGGCGTGGCCGCACCGCGCGTGCTGGTGGTGGGGCTGGGCGAAACCGCCAAGTTCGGCGTGGCCCAGTACCTGAAGGCCGTCGGCGATGCGGCGCGCGCGCTGAAGACCGGCCCGGCGAAGTCGGCGCTGTTCACCCTGTCCGAAGTGGACGTGAAGGACCGCGATGCCGCCTGGAAGATCCGCCAGGCCGTGATCGCGGCCGACCACGCCTGCTACCGCTACACCGCCACGCTGGGCAAGAAGAAGAACGACGACCCGGGCCTGGTCCGCTTCGACGTCAGTGGCGACGACGCCCAGGCGCTGGCGCAGGGCGTGGCCATCGCCGCGGGCGTGCAGACCACCCGCGAGCTCGGCAACCTGCCGCCGAACATCTGCAACCCGGCCTACCTGGCCGAGCAGGCCCAGAAGCTGGCCGCCGAAAACGGCGCCGAGGCCGAGATCCTCGACGAGGCGCAGATGGAGGCGCTGGGCATGGGTTCGCTGCTGGCCGTGGCCCGCGGCTCGGCCAACCGCCCGCGCCTGATCGTGCTGAAGTGGAACGGGGGCGGCGATGCCAGGCCGTACGTGCTGGTCGGCAAGGGCATCACCTTCGACACCGGCGGCGTGAACCTGAAGACCCAGGGCGGCATCGAGGAGATGAAGTACGACATGCTGGGCGCCGGCAGCGTCATCGGCACCTTCGTGGCCGCGGCGAAGATGAAGCTGCCGCTGAACCTGGTGGTCATCGTGCCGGCGGTGGAGAACGCCATCGACGGCAATGCCTACCGCCCGTCCGACGTCATCACCAGCATGTCCGGCAAGACGATCGAAGTGGGCAACACCGACGCCGAGGGCCGCCTGATCCTGTGCGACGCGCTGACCTACGCCGAGCGCTTCAAGCCCGCCGCGCTGGTCGACGTGGCTACCCTGACCGGCGCCTGCATCGTGGCGCTGGGTCGCTACGCCAGCGGCCTGATGAGCAAGCACGACGACCTCAGCAACGAGCTGCTGGGCGCCGGCGAAACCGTGTTCGACCGCGCCTGGCGCCTGCCGCTGTGGGACGAATACCAGACCCAGCTGGAATCCAGCTTCGCCGACGTCTACAACATCGGCGGCCGCTGGGCCGGCGCCATCACCGCCGGCTGCTTCCTGGCCCGCTTCACCGAAGGCCAGCGCTGGGCGCACCTGGACATCGCCGGCGTGTCCAACGACGAAGGCAAGCGCGGCATGGCCACCGGCCGCCCGGTCGGCCTGCTGAGCCAGTGGCTGCTGGACCGGAGCAGCGAGAAGTGAGCGAAGAGAAGTGAGGAATGAGCAGAACACTGCTCCCCTCTCACTTCTCACTCCTCCCCACTCACTCCTGCCTTCTATGTCCCGAGCCGACTTCTACCTGATCGCCAAGCCGCGGTTCCTCGAGGAACCGCTCAAGCTCGTCTGCGAGCTGGCCCGCAAGGCCTACGACAGCAACCAGTGGACGCTGGTGCTGGCGCGCGATGCCGCGCAGGCCGAGGCACTGGACGAGCTGCTGTGGGAGTTCGATCCGGACGCCTACATCCCGCACCAGATCGCCGGCGACGAAGAGGACGAGCTGACGCCCGTGCTGATCGCCACGCCGGACGTCGACGTGCCCGCGCGCGCGCTGGTGATCAACCTGCGCGAGGAGGCCTTCGCCGGCGCCTGCGAGCGCGTGCTGGAAGTGGTGCCCGCCGACCCGTCCGCACGCGAACCGCTGCGCGAGCGCTGGAAGCAGTACAAGGCGCGTGGCTTTGAAGTGAACAAGCACGATATGTAAGAGCGAGAATCGAGCGGAGAGGAGTGAGGAGTGAGCAACAGCTCTCCTCTTCCCGCTTCGCCTACTCACTCCTCACTCCTCGACACTCTCTACTCACCCTATGTCCCTGGCCCCCAGCTACGACCCCAGATCCTTCGAATCCCGCCTGTACGCGCAGTGGGAAGCGGCCGGTTACTTCAAGCCCAGTGGCAAGGGCGAGCCGTACACCGTGCTGCTGCCGCCGCCGAACGTCACCGGCACGCTGCACATGGGCCATGCGTTCCAGCACACGCTGATGGACGCGCTGGTGCGCTACCACCGCATGCGCGGCTACGACACGCTGTGGCAGATGGGCACCGACCATGCCGGCATCGCCACCGAGATGGTGGTCAGCCGCAACCTGGCGCTGGAAGGCAAGGGCGAGACCCGCGACTCGCTGGGCCGCGAGGGCTTCATCGCCAAGGTGTGGGAGTGGAAGGCGCAGTCCGGCGACACCATCGAGCGGCAGATGCGCCGCATGGGTGCGTCCGGCGACTGGTCGCGCAGCACCTTCACGATGGATGAGCAGGCCTCCAGGGCCGTCATCGAGGCCTTCGTTCGCTGGCACGAGCAGGGCCTGATCTACCGCGGCCAGCGCCTGGTCAACTGGGATCCGGTGCTGAAGACCGCCATCTCGGATCTTGAAGTGGAGAACGTCGAGGAAGACGGCTTCCTGTGGTCGATCGCCTACAAGCTGGAGGATGGCGCCACCTACCAGCACGTCGAGCACGATGCGGATGGCAACGAGACGCTGCGCGAGACCCGCGATTATCTGGTAGTGGCCACCACGCGCCCCGAGACGCTACTCGGCGATGCTGCAGTGATGGTTCACCCTGAAGATGCGCGTTACGCGCATCTGGTCGGCAAGAAGGTTAAGTTGCCGCTTGTCGAACGCGAGTTGCCCGTGATCGCCGACGAATACGTCGATCGCGAGTTCGGCACGGGCGTGGTGAAGGTTACGCCTGCGCACGATTTCAATGACTACCAAGTTGGCCAGCGCCATGGCTTACCGCTGTACAACATCCTTGATGACGCAGCGCGAATCATTGATGACACGTCTTGGACAGAACGACTAAAGCGCCAAGCTTCCGCGACAGCAATTCGTAGCGGATTGATCGACACGGCGACCGATGCGCGGATTCCAGAGAAGTACCAGGGCCTGGACCGCTACGAAGCGCGCAAGGTCGTGCTGGCGGACCTGGAAGAGTTCGGCCTGCTGGTGGAAACCAAGCCGCACAAGCTGCAGGTGCCGCGCGGCGACCGTACCGGCCAGGTGATCGAGCCCTACCTGACCGACCAGTGGTTCGTGAAGATGGACGGCCTGGCCAGGCGCGGCCTGGAGCTCGTCGAATCGGGCGAGGTGAAGTTCGTCCCGCCCAACTGGATCAATACCTACCGCCACTGGATGGAGAACATCCAGGACTGGTGCATCAGCCGCCAGCTCTGGTGGGGCCACCGCATCCCGGCGTGGTTCGACCAGGCGGGCAACTGCTACGTCGGCCGCGACGAAGCCGAAGCGCGCGCCAAGGCCGGCCTGTCCGCCGATGTCGCCCTGACCCAGGACAGCGATGTGCTGGAGACCTGGTTCTCCTCGCAGCTGTGGCCCTTCAGCACGATGGGCTGGCCGGACGAACAGGCGATGGCCGAGCGCGGCTTCGACCGCTACCTGCCATCGTCGGTGCTGGTCACCGGCTTCGACATCATCTTCTTCTGGGTGGCGCGCATGGTGATGGCCACCGACAGTTTCATCGGCCAGGTGCCGTTCCGCGACGTCTACATGACCGGCCTGATCCGCGACAAGGACGGCCAGAAGATGTCCAAGTCCAAGGGCAACGTGCTGGATCCGCTGGACATCATCGACGGCATCTCGCTGGAAGACCTGGTGGCCAAGCGCACCGGCGGCCTGATGCAGCCGAAGATGGCCGAGAAGATCGAGAAGGCCACGCGCAGGGAATTCCCGGACGGTATCGTGGCGCACGGCGCCGACGCGCTGCGCTTCACCATCGCCGCGCTGGCCACGCACGGCCGCGACATCAAGTTCGACATGGGCCGCGCCGAGGGCTACAAGAACTTCTGCAACAAGCTGTGGAACGCCACCCGCTTCGTGCTGATGAACACCGAGGGCTTCACCGCCACCGGCGCACCGCAGCCGAAGACCGATGCCGAGCGCTGGATCCTGTCGCGCCTGACCAAGGTCACCGCGGAGGCCGAAGCGCAGTTCGCCGCCTACCGTTTCGACCTGCTGGCGCAGGCGCTGTACGAGTTCGCCTGGAACGACTTCTGCGACTGGTTCGTCGAACTGGCCAAGCCCGCGCTCAGCGGCGACGACGCGGCCGCGGCCGACAGCACCCGCCACACGCTGCTGTACGTGCTGGAGACGCTGCTGCGCCTGCTGCACCCGCTGACCCCCTTCGTCACCGAGGAACTGTGGCAGCAGGTGGCGCCCAGGCTGGGCATCGGGGGCGGTACGGTGTCCCTTCGCCCCTACCCGGCCGCCGCCGATTCCGCCGGCCAGGACTACACGCAGGCCGACGCCGACGTGGAGTGGCTGAAGACCATGGTCTCGGCGCTGCGGCGCGTGCGCAGCGAACTGAACGTATCCCCGGCCAAGACCATCCGCCTGCTGCTGCAGGACGGCAGCGACAACGACCGCGTGCGCATCGCGCGCTTCGCGTCTTCGCTGTCGTTCCTGTTGAAGCTGGACGACATCGCATGGCTGCAGGCCGGCGCGGACGCGCCCGCCTCCGCCGCCGCGGTGGTCGGCGAGCTGAAGCTGCTGGTGCCACTGGAAGGCCTGGTGGACCTGGATGCCGAGCGCGCGCGCCTGGACAAGGAAATCGCGCGCGTCGCCGGCGAGAAGGACAAGAGCGAGGCCAAGCTGGCCAGGTTCACCGACAAGGTGCCGCCGGCCGTGGTCGAGCAGGAGCGCCAGCGCCTGGCCGACTGGAGCCACCAGCTCGCTGCCCTGCACGCGCAGCGCGCGAAGCTCTAAGCCCCCCGTCATCCCGGCTTTGGCCGGGATGACGGTTGGATTGTTTCGCCGTCGTGCCGCGCCCGCGGACCCAGGCCCGCCCTACAGCGGCGGCATGGTGGTGATGTCGTCGGCGACCAGCTCGATCGCCATCACCAGCGCATCCTCGCGGCCATCGCGGGCCGGGTAGTAGCGTGGGCGGCGGCCGATCTCGTTGAAGCCTTCGCTGTGGTACAGCGCGATAGCGCCGGGATTGGAAGGCCGGACTTCCAGGAACACGCGCTGCGCGCGCTGGTCGCGCGCGATCTTCACCAGCGCACGCAGCAGGTGGCGACCGAGGCCCCGCCCCTGGCGCTCGGGCGCGACGCAGATGTTCAACACATGCGCCTCGTCCGCGGCGATGCTCAACAGCCCATAGCCGATCACCAGCCCGTGCTCGGTCATCACCCACGACGGATAGCCCGACTTCAGGCAGTCGCGGAAGATCCCCCGGGTCCAGGGGAATGGATAGGCCCGCTGCTCGATGGCCATCACCGCGTCGAGGTCGCCCTCGCGCATCGGCCGCAGGCTGGGTGCGGACGCCGGTGATGCCTCGACGCCCAGTGCGCTCACGACGGCGTGCCCCGCCGCAGGCGCCGCAGCAGGGGCCACAGTGCGCGCTTGGCCGCGGGATTTCCGCGCAGCTCGGCCGACGAAGGCCATTGCGCGAACACCTCCGCCGCGCCCGGCGCGTTGGGATTCAGGCCCGAGGCGCGGATCAGCGCGAAGTGCAGCCGGTCGGGCATGCGCGAACCGGGCCTGCGCGCTGGCGGCGCGGGACGCACCGGCGGTGTGCGCTCGATCGCCTCCGGTGCCGGCGGCCGGGCACGCATGGGCGACGGGGGCGCCTCGGGTCCGGGGCGCACGGCCGCTGCCCCGGCCGGCGCTGGCGCCCCCGCCTCGGTGGGCCAGTCGGCGGGCAGGAAGACGGTCAGGCCCAGCGCGCGCAGCCAACCCTGCTGCTCGGCCGACCACAGGCGGTCCGCCGCGAGCGTCACGCCTGCGCGTCCTTCTGCCGACGCGCCCGGTGCCACAGCCAGTACCCCGGCCCCGACAGGGCATACACCACGCCGACGGCCAGCAGCGTGCGCGGCAGATCGATGAACAGGATGGCCAGCACCAGCGGCACCAGCGCCAACACCACGAACGGAATGCGATCGGCCTTCGCTCCGCCTTCGCCCGTGCCCTTGAAGCTCCAGAAGCGGATGCGGCTGACCATCAGCAGCGCCGCGGCCAGGGTCACGCCCAGCGCCACGTAGCGCAGTTCCTCGCCGGTCCAGCCCAGTTCGCCATCGGCGAACGCCCACACGAAGGACATCATCAAGCCCGCCGCCGCCGGGCTGGCCAGGCCGATGAACCAGCGCTTGTCCACCGTGCCCACCTGGGTGTTGAAGCGGGCCAGGCGCAACGCCGCGCAAGCCGCGTACAGGAACGCCACCACCCAGCCCACGCGGCCCATCACGCCGCCATCGAACTTCAGCGCCGACAGCGACCAGTGGTACATCACCAGCGCCGGCGCCAGGCCGAAGCTGACCAGATCGGCCAGCGAGTCGTATTGCACACCGAAATCGCTGCTGGTGCCGGTCAAGCGCGCCACCCGCCCGTCGATGCCATCCATCAGGCCCGCCACGAAGACCGCGACGGCCGCGTGGACGAACTGGCCGTTCGCCGCGGCGATGATCGCGAAGAACCCCGCGAACAGGCCCGCCGTGGTGAACAGGTTGGGCAGCAGGTAGATCCCGCGCGAACGCGGGGGCGGCTTGATTTCGTTCATGGGTCGCAGTTTAGCCCAGCGGTCCGCCGGCCGGCTTGCCTGCGCGGCCCCGGGGTGCTGCAATCGACGTTCCCGCTACCCCCGGAGCCCGACATGCGCCCACTGTCCTGCCTGTCCCTGCTGGCGCTGTGCCTGGCCGCCGCGTCCGCCGCGCAGGCCCAGCAGGTCTACCAGTGGAAGGACAAGAACGGCGTCACCCACTACGCCGACAGCCCGCCGCCGAACCAGGTGGTGCAGAACCGGCGCATCAGCCAGTACGGCGCACCGGCGGCGGAAGCCGCGCCTACCGGCAAGCCGGTCGAGCATCCGCAGTGTGCGACGGCGCGGAAGAACCTGGACATCCTGGGCCAGCAGGGCCCGGTGCAGCAGGATACCGATGGCGACGGCAAACCCGACGCCACCCTGGACGACACGGCGCGCGCCAACCAGCGCGCCCTGGCGGAAGCGGCGGTGAAGGCCTACTGCAAACCGGGCGGCTGACGCCTCATGCGGGCCTGGCTGGCCATCGCGGTCGGCATCGCGGTCGGCATCGCGGCCGGTGCCGGCATCGCCTGGTGGCTGGCGCGCGAGGCCCCGGACGCCCGCCAGCGCACGCAGGCGCGGGCCGGGCAGGCGGCTGCCCAGGCACAGGACGCCCGGCCTTCGCTGTACCGCTGGCGCGACGATGCCGGCGTGCTTCAGATCACCGACCGTCCACCGGCAGGCCGACGCTACGAACGGCTGGACCGCGACGCGCCCGCCGGCATCCGGGTCGAAGGCGATCGGGCCGAGCCGCCGGAATAACGCCCCGCACGCGGCCAAGGCTGGCAAAATAGGCGATTCGTCCCCCTGAACGCCGATGCCGATGCGCCTGTCGCAGTTCCACCTCCGCACCACCAAGGAAACCCCGGCCGACGCCGAACTGGTCAGCCACCAGTTGATGCTGCGCGCCGGCATGATCCGCAAGCTGGCCGCCGGCCTGTACACCTGGTCGCCGCTGGGCCTGCGCGTGCTGCGCAAGGTGGAAACCGTCGTGCGCGAGGAGATGGACCGTGCCGGCGCCATCGAAATGATCATGCCCACCATCCAGCCGCGCGAGCTGTGGGAGGAAACCGGACGCTGGGAGAAGTTCGGCGGCCAGTTGCTGAAGATCACCGACCGCAAGGAGCAGCACTTCTGCTACAGCCCCACCGCAGAGGAAGCGGTCACCGACTTCGCGCGCCAGGAGCTGTCCAGCTACAAGCAGCTGCCGGTCAACTTCTACCAGATCCAGACCAAGTTCCGCGACGAGATCCGCCCGCGCTTCGGGGTGATGCGCGCGCGCGAATTCGTGATGAAGGATGCGTACTCCTTCCACCTGACCGACGAGGACCTGGTGCGCGAGTACCGCAACATGCATGCGGCCTACACGCGTATCTTCACCCGCCTGGGTCTGGACTTCCGCGCGGTGCAGGCCGACAGCGGCGCCATCGGCGGCGACGCCTCGCAGGAGTTCCACGTGCTGGCGGATTCGGGCGAGGACGCCATCGCGTTCTCCACCGGCTCGGACTACGCCGCGAATGTCGAAGCCGCGCAGGCGGCCGCACCCGGCCCGCGCGCGGCTGCCTCGCAAGCGATGGACAAGGTCGCCACGCCCACCCAGAAGACCTGCGAGGACGTCGCTGCGCTGCTCGGCATTCCGCTCCAGCGCACCGTCAAATCGGTGGCCGTCATGACCGACGGCGGCTTCGTGCTGGCGCTGGTGCGCGGCGACCACGCCGTCAACGAGATCAAGCTGGGCAAGGTGGCCGGGATGGCCGACTACCGCCTGGCGACGGAGGCCGAAATCCTGACCCACCTCGGCAGCGAACCCGGCTTCCTTGGCCCGATCGGCGCGAAGCGGGCGATCCGCGTGGTCGCCGACCGCGACGTGGCGGCGATGGCCGATTTCGTCGTCGGCGCCAACGAGGACGGCTTCCACCTGGCGGGCGTCAACTGGGGCCGCGACCTGCCGGAGCCGGAGACCGTGGCCGACATCCGCAACGTGGTGGCCGGCGACAGCGCGGCCGACGGCGGCCAGATCCGCATCGTGCGCGGCATCGAGGTGGGCCATGTGTTCCAACTGGGCCGCAAGTACAGCGAAGCGATGAAGTTCACCGTGCTGGACGAGACCGGCAAGGCCGCCACGCCGGCGATGGGCTGTTACGGCATCGGCGTGTCGCGCATCGTGGCGGCGGCGATCGAACAGAACCACGACGCCAACGGCATCATCTGGCCCGCGCCGATGGCGCCCTGGGCGGTGGCGGTGTGCGTGATCAATCCGAAGAACGATGCCGCCGTGGAGGCCGCGGCCGGGCAGCTGCTGGCGGACCTCCAGGCCGCGGGCGTCGACGCCGTGCTCGATGACCGCGGGCTGCGCCCTGGCGCGATGTTCGCCGACATCGAGCTGATCGGCATTCCCCACCGCGTGGTGGTGTCCGAGCGCGGCCTGGCGGCGGGCACGTTCGAATATCGCGCGCGTCGCGCCGCCGAGGCGGAGAACATCGGACGCGACGAACTGCTGGCGCGCCTGCGGGGCTGATGCGCAGGACGGATTCCGTAAGAGGGGATCATCGCGGTTTGTGCCGCGATTATCCCGTCGATTAAGATGATTATTCGGCCAAGGACGGGCGTTTCCCTTCCTGACTGGAGATTCTGATGTCGATCGACCTGCGTAACCTGTCCGCCAAGGAACTTGGCGCCCTGATCGAAAAAGCCAAGCAGCAGCAGAGCCGGCTGGCCAAGCGCACGCCCATCGCCACCGTGCGCAGCAAGATCACCAAGTTCGCCAAAGCCGAAGGCTACACGCTGGAAGAGCTGTTCGGCATGTCCGGCCATCGGGGCGCCAAGGCCGGCGCGAAGCCCAGCCCCCGCGCCGGCCGCAAGCTGGGCAAGGTGGCGCCCAAGTACCGCAACCCGGCCAACCCCAAGGAAACCTGGAGCGGCCGCGGCAAGCACCCCCGCTGGATGGCCGCGCTGATCGCCAAGGGCAAGAAGGCCGACGACTTCCTCATCAAGAAGAAGTGAGCCGCTCCGGCATGGGACACGAACGGGAGGCCAGGCCTCCCGTTTTCGTTCGCGCGGGCCGGGTCAGAGGTTCTTGCGCGAGGAGATCAGCAGGTTGCCGAACAGCAGGCCCGCGATCAGCGCCATCACCACGTTGGTGACCGCCAGCAGCGCGGACTGGCCCACGCCCACATCCTGCTGCTGCACCAGCGTCAGCAATCCGCGCAGACTGGTGCTGCCCGGCACCAGCATCAGGATGCCCGGCACGCGGATCAGCGCGCCCGGCCGGTTGGCCCAGCGCGCGAACGCGTTGCCGGCGGCCGTCAGCACCAGCGCGGACAGGAAGATGCCCACCGGACTTCCCCAGGCCTGCCCGGCATAGCGCGAAATGCTGTACCCGGCGATGGCGGCGGCCATCACCCAGAAATAGTCGCGCCGGTGGGCCTTGAACAACACGGCGAAGGCATACGCCGCGAACACCATTGCGCCCCACTCCACCCATTCCGGCTGCGGACGCAGCGCGCGCACCTCGGGGTACAGGCCCACCAGCTGCGCCAGCGTCACCGCGATCATGCTGCCGACGGTCAGTTTGAGCACCGTGGCCATGGCGCCGGCGAAACGGGCCACGCCCGACACCAGGTGCTGGCTGGTCAGTTCGTTCACCGCATTGGTCAGGGCCATGCCGGGCAACAGCACGATCAGCGACGCGATGATCACCGTGTTGAGGTTGAGCGGCGCGATGAAGTTGGCCACCAGGATGGCGACGAAGCCCGCCACCAGCGCCGAGATCGCGTCGCTGGCTTCCTTCATCTGCGGCCGGCGTGCGATCAATTCGCCCAGCACGCCGATGATCACGCCGATGAGCCCCGCGGTCGCCATGTCCAGCCACGGCAGGCGCCACAGGCCGGCGACGGCCGCCGCCGCCAGGCCCGACGCGAAGATCTGCATCGCCCGCCAGCGCACGCTCGGTGTCCGGTCGAGTGCGCGCAGCGCCGTGTGGCCCTGGGCGATGCTCATTTCGCCCATGGACACCGCGTCGGCAATGCGGTCCGCTTCGCTGAGCTTGTGCAGGTCGGTCTCGCCTGGCGCCAGCCTGATCACCCGCGTGGTGTCGCTGGCCCCCAGGGGCCGCACCGGATCGCTGAAGCTCAGGATCAGGCCGGTCGGGTTCGACCACGGTTCGCAGTCCAGTCCCAGCCGCTGCGAAAGCCCCACCACCGTGCCTTCCAGCCGCTGCGCGGTGGTGCCATAGCGGTGCAGGCGTCCGGCGATCTCGCAGATGAAGGCGATGCGCTGGGCGTAGGTCGCGGGAGTCAACGTGTCGTCGGCCATCGGCACAGTATCGCCGAAGCGGCGGGCAGCCGCCTTCATCGTACGCTGCTTACACTAGGCACCTGCACCAGGACAGGGGGAAGGGTGGGCATCGGCGAGGCCATGGCGCTGGGCAGCGCAGCGACATGGGCAGTGGGCGTGATCCTGGCAAGGCAGCTGGGCGTGCATCTGCCGCCGCTCGCGCTCAACCTGCTCAAGAACGGACTGGTGCTTGCCGTGCTGGCGCCGGTGGCGCTGATGCTGCATGCGGGTGCCTGGCCTTCGCTGCCGGCCACGGAACTGGCCATCGTCGTGGCCAGTGGCGTGATCGGCATCGCGCTGGCCGACACCCTGTACTTCCGCGCGCTCAACGAACTGGGCGCCGGACGGATGGGGGTGATCGGCAATCTCTACAGTCCCCTGGTACTCCTGCTGGGCTTCCTGTTCCTGGACGAGCGCCTGGGCGCGGGACAGTGGCTGGGGTTCGCGCTGGTGGGGCTGGGCGTCCTGCTGGTCAGCCGCCCTCCCGGGGAATGGCGGACGCATCCGCAGCACACGGCGCGCGGCGTCGCGATCGGGCTGGCCGCGATCGCGCTGATGGCCATCGCCATCGTGATGGTCAAGCGCACGCTGGAAACCCAGCCCCTGTTGTGGGTGACCGCACTGCGGCTGGCCGGCGCGGTCGCGGGCCTGCTGGTGCTGGCCGCGCTGCCTGCGATGCGTGCGCGCATGCGCTTCGTCGCCTCCGAGGTGCCGTGGCGTCGCCTGCTGGTGGCCGCGCTGGTCGGTCAGGGACTGTCGATGGTGTTGTGGCTGGGGGGCTACAAGTTCACCTCGGCCTCGGTCGCCGCGATCCTCAACGAGTCCGCCTCGGTGTTCGTGGTGGTACTGGCGGCGCTGTGGTTGCGGGAGCCGCTGGGCAAGCGGGCGTTCATCGGCGTGGTCCTCACGTTCAGCGGGATAGCCTGTATGCTCCTTGGCCGAGCGATGCCATGACCCCCACCCTTGCCCGCCCGCACTGCGAAGCCGATGCCGCCGAACCCCGCCGGGTGCGGCTGGGCGGCGACTGGACGCTGTCCAGCGCGCTGCAGGTGGCCGAGCAGCTGCGCACGCTGCCGGATGCGGTCGACCGGCTGGATGCCACCGGCATCGACCGCATCGATTCGGCCGGCGTGCTGCAGTTGATGCGCTTCGCCAAGCGCCGGGGCATGGAGTTGTCGGACATCGAGTTCCGTGCCGACCATCGGGCGCTGGTCAGCACCATCGAGGATGTCGCCGACGACCGGCCACCGCGCAAGCGCGACTACGGCGTGCTCGCCGCGCTGTCCCGGCTGGGCCAGCGGGTCCACGAGAACGGGCAGGAGATCGTCGCGCTGCTCAGCTTCACCGGCGAGAACCTGGTCAAGCTGCTGCGCATGGCCAAGCAGCCACGCCGCTTCCGCCCCACCGCCACCGTGGCGCACATGGAGGCGGTGGGCCTGGATGCGGTGCCGCTGGTGATCCTGCTGTCGTACATGGTGGGTGCGGTGATCGCCTTCCTGGGCTCCACCGTACTGCGCGACTTCGGCGCGGAAATCTACGTGGTGGAGCTGGTGAGCATCGCGTTCCTGCGCGAGTTCGCCGTGCTGATGACGGCTATCGTGCTGGCCGGCCGCACCGCCTCCGCCTTCACCGCCCAGATCGGCGCGATGAAGAGCCGCGAGGAGATCGATGCCATCCGCACGCTGGGCCTGGATCCCATCGACCTGCTGGTGATCCCGCGCCTGATCGCGCTGCTGGTGATGCTGCCGCTGCTGACCTTCATCTCGATGATGGCGGGCCTGGCCGGTGGCGTCACCGTGGGTGCCTTCGACCTGGACATCCCGCCGCAGATGTACCTCGCGCGCATGCACGACACCATCGAAGTACGCCACTTCCTGGTGGGGCTGTCCAAGGCACCGGTGTTCGCGCTGGTGATCGGCCTGATCGGCTGCCTGGAAGGCCTGCGCGTGGAAGGCACCGCGCAGTCCGTCGGCGAGCGCACCACCTCCAGCGTGGTGCAGGCCATCTCGCTGGTGATCATGCTCGATGCGCTGGCCGCGCTGTGGTTCATGCACATGGACTGGTGACGATGGCATCGGAGATCGGAAAGCAAGCGATAGGCACGGGCGGCGCGCTTCCGCCGGCAACGGGGGAGGGGCATGCCTCTTCCGCCACCGGTGAGGCCGTGATCCAGGTGCGTGGGCTGGTCAACCGTTTCGGCGAGCAGACCGTGCACGAAGGCCTGGACCTGGACGTGCGCCGTGGCGAGATCCTCGGCGTGGTCGGTGGTTCCGGTACCGGCAAGTCGGTGCTGATGCGCGCCATCCTCGGCCTGCGGGAACCCCAGGAAGGCCGGATCTCCGTGCTGGGCGAGGACGCACTGTCGCAGAATCCCGCCGCGCGCCAGCACATCGAGCGCAACACCGGCGTGCTGTTCCAGGATGGCGCGCTGTTCTCCTCGCTGACCGTCGGCGAGAACGTGCAGGTGCCGCTGAAGGAGCATCATCCGGAACTGCCCGACAGCTGGCGCTACGAACTGGCCCTGCTGAAGGTCAAGCTGGCCGGCCTGCCCGCCGATGCGCTGAACAAGCTGCCGTCGCAGCTGTCCGGCGGCATGCGCAAGCGCGCCGGACTGGCCCGCGCGCTGGCCCTCGACCCGCCGCTGCTGTTCCTCGACGAACCCACCGCGGGACTGGACCCGATCGGCGCGGCCGCGTTCGACCGCCTGATCAAGACCCTGCAGGAAGCGCTCGGCCTGACGGTGTTCCTGATCACCCACGACCTGGACACGCTGTATGCGATCTGCGACCGCGTGGCCGTGCTGGCGGACCGCAAGGTGGTCACGGTCGCGCCGCTGCCGGAGGTGGAGCGGTTCGACCATCCCTGGGTGCAGGAATACTTCCACGGTCCGCGCGCGCGCGCCGCGCGCGACGGACAGCGGGCCTCCGGGCCTTCCCTTTCGCAAACGGCGGTCTGAGCCATGGAAACGCGCGCCAATTACGTCCTCATCGGGGCCTTCACCCTCATCATCGCCAGCGCGCTGCTGCTGTTCGGGCTGTGGGCGGCCAAGTATTCGTCCGAACGCACCTGGCAGGAGTACCAGGTGGTGTTCCGCGAGGCGGTCACCGGCCTGTCCGTCGGCAGCCCGGTGCAGTACAACGGCATCGCGGTGGGCTCCATCACCAAACTGTCGCTCGCGCCCAACGACCCGCGCCAGGTGATCGCGCGCATCCGGGTGGAGTCGTACACCCCGGTCAAGACCGATACCCGGGCCAAGCTGGCCATCACCAGCCTGACGGGTCCGACCATCATCCAGCTCAGCGGCGGCACGCCGCAGGCACCTGCCCTGACCAGCGTGGACAGCCGCGAAGCCCCGGTGATCCAGACCGCACCCTCGGCGCTGCAGAACATCACCGACACCGCCAACCGCATCGTCGAGCGCCTGGACCAGGTGCTGAGCGACAAGAACGTGGCCAGCATCGCCGCCACGCTGGAAAACCTGGAGTCCATGAGCGACTCGCTCGCCAGCCGCGAAGACGGGCTGGAGTCGCTGATCGTCAGCGCGCGCGACGCGGCGCAGAACCTGGACAAGACCCTGACCACCACCAACGGCGCCATCGAGCGCCTGGACAAGAACCTGGTGCAGGAGCTGCCGGGGATCCTGGACAAGCTGGAAACCACGCTGGGCAAGCTGGATTCGGCGGCCGGCAACGCCGATGCGATCCTCGGCGAGAACCGCGCCGCCATCAACAGCTTCGCCAACGACGGACTGGGCCAGCTGGGCCCCACGCTGACCGAGCTGCGCGGCCTGGTGCGCGACCTGCGCCGTGTCAGCGACCGCCTAGAAGGCAATCCCGCGCGCTACCTGCTGGGCCGCGATGCACCCAAGGAGTTCGAACCGAAATGAAGCCGATGCGCCTCGTCCTTGCCCTCCCCCTTGCGCTCGCGCTGGCCGGCTGCTCCATCCTGGGCAGCGAGCAGCGGGACCCCGTCACCATCTTCGCCCCCGACGTCCGCGTGTCCGCGCGCCCCGACTGGCCCGCCGTGTCGTGGACGCTGGTGATCGCCAAGCCCACCGCGGCGAGGGTGATCGACAGCCCCCGCATCAGCGTGCGACCGACCCCGGGCGAACTGCAGGTCTACCGCGGCGCGTCCTGGGCGATGCCGGCGACGGACATGCTGCAGGACGCGGTACAGCGCACGCTGGAGGATTCCGGCCGCATTCCCGCTGTGGCCAGCGCCGACGCGGGCATCCTGGGCGACTACAAGCTGGTCATGGACCTGCGCCGGTTCGATGCCGACTATGCGGGCGGCGCGCTGCCGGAGGCGGTCGTGGAAGTGAACGCCAAGCTGGTGAACAACCGCGGACAGCACGTCGTCGCTTCGCGCACGTTCCTGCAGCAGCGGCAAGCCGATGGCGTGGACGTGGCCCGTGTGGCCGCGGCGTTCGAACAGGCCCTGCAAGCGGCCACGGCCGAGATCGCGGGCTGGGTGCTCGTTTCGGGGAATGGCGACCCGAAGCCGGCCGCGTCCCGCTGACCTGTCCGCCGCTCAGCGGCGACGCGCGGGATCGATCTGTCGGAACGTCAGGTTGATCCGCGCGGCCACCTCGCGCGACGTGCGTGGAAGCGCATGCCGGTACAGGCGCTGGGTGTCCCCCGACATCACCAGCAGGCTGCCATGCGGCAGTTCCAGCGCGCCTTTCAGCGCCGCATCATGGCGATGCTTCAGCGCAAAACGCCGTACCCCACCCAGGCTCACCGAGGCGATGACCGGGCGTGGGCCCAGTTCGGGCTCGTCGTCGCTGTGCCAGCCCATGGCGTCGCGTCCGTCGCGGTACAGGTTCGCCAGCACGCTGTTGAACGGCACCCCCAGTTCTTCCTGCAGCCGCGCCCTGAGCCCGAACAGGGCGCCATTCCAGGGACAGGGCGTGAAATCGGCCCCCGAATAGCGATAGACCGCGCCCACATCCCCGATCCAGGCGCTGAGGCGGGGGGAATCCACTTCGCGTCCGAACATCCTGATCCGGTGCACGCTCCACGGCAGCTCGCGCTGGAGGAGGCGCAACAGCGCATCGGCTTGGTCGGCGCCCAGCCATTCCGGCACGAACGCAAGCGATGCACCCGGCAGCGCGGCCAGGGCTCCATCCGTCGACAGTGGCAAGGGTATGGTCACGCCCGCGATGCTCGCGGATTTGCCCCGTCCGGTGCAAACCCCGAAAATACCGGCAGCCTAACGCCATGCTGGAGCAAGCCCGATGTCCGATGTCGAACGCGATGTGATGGAGTACGACGTCGTCACCGTCGGCGCGGGCCCGGCGGGCCTGGCCTTCGCCATCCGGCTGAAACAGCTGAATGCCGACATCTCGGTCTGCGTGATCGAGAAGGCCAGCACCATCGGCGCGCACATCCTGTCCGGCGCGGTGATCGAACCCGCACCGCTGGATGCCCTGCTCCCCGGCTGGCGCGACAACCCGCCACCGATCTGCGTGCCGGCCACGGAGGACGAGTTCTGGTACTTCAGCAAGGAGGGCGGCCGCAGGTTTCCGATGGTGCCACCGGGCATGCGCAACCATGGCAACTTCATCGTGTCGCTGGGCGCGATGTGCGCCTGGCTGGCCCCGCAGGCCGAGGCACTGGGCGTGGAGATCTACCCGGGCTTCGCCGCTTCGGAAACGCTTCACGATGACGACGGCAAGGTCGTGGGCGTGCGCATCGGCGACATGGGCATCGCCAAGGACGGCAGCCACAAGCCCGGCTACACGCAGGGCATCGACATCCGCGCCAAGGTCACCGTGCTGGCCGAAGGCGCGCGCGGCCACCTGACCAAGCGACTGGTTAAGTGCTTCGCGCTGGACAAGCACAGCGATCCGCAGGCGTACTCCATCGGCATCAAGGAGCTGTGGCAGGTGCCGGAAGGCCGGGCCACGCCAGGCAAGATCGTGCACACCCTTGGCTGGCCGGCCAGCAACGACATCTATGGCGGAAGCTTCCTGTACCACCTGGAAAACAACCGGATCGCGCTGGGCTACGTCAGCGGCCTGGACTACAAGGATCCGGAATACAAGCCGTGGGAGGCCTTCCAGCAATGGAAGAACCACCCGCTGATCAAGCCCCTTCTGGAAGGCGGCAACATCCTCTCCGCCGGCGCACGCGCCATCGTCACCGGGGGCTGGCAGTCGCTGCCGAAGGTCGAGATGCCCGGCGCGCTGCTGATCGGCGATACCGCCGGCTTGCTCAACGTGCCGAAGATCAAGGGCACGCACCAGGCCATCCGCAGCGGCATGCTGGCGGCCGAGCACCTGGTCTCGTCGCAGCTTGCGCCGCAAGGTTTCGATGCGAAGCTGCGCGCCTCGGAGGCGATGGCGGAGTTGAAGTCGGTGCGCAACATCAAGCCCGGTTTCAAGAAGGGCCTGTGGTTCGGCATGGCCAACGCCGCATGGGAAACGCTCACCGGCGGCCTGTCGCCCTGGACGCTCAAGGTGAAACCCGATTGGTCGTCACTGGAGAGGATCGGCGAGCACGAAGCGCCCAGGCGCGACTACGTGGATCGCACCCTGGCCCCGCGCGATCGCCTGCAGGGCGTGTACTTCGCCGCCACCGAGCACGACGAGGACCAGCCCGTCCACCTGCGCGTCCACGACACCTCGGTATGCGTGACCCGTTGCGCCGCCGAGTACGACAACCCCTGCACGCGCTTCTGCCCGGCGGGGGTGTATGAAATCGTCGACGACGGCAGCGGCAAGCGCCTGCAGATCAATGCCGCCAACTGCGTGCACTGCAAGACCTGCGACATCAAGGACCCCTACCAGCTCATCGACTGGGTGACGCCGGAAGGCGGCTCGGGGCCGAATTACCAGAACCTCTAAGGACTCCGTGTCGAATTCCCTGTCCCGGCAACTTCGCACCACGCTTTTCTACGCGCTTCGGACAGCCTTCCGGTTGACGCCGATGCCACAGGCAACGCGCGACCGCTTGCGCCAGCGCTTTCTCGACACGCGCGGACATTGGGTGCCGGAAGGCCCCAAGGGCAAGGCACCCACCGGCGAACTGCCGCGACGCCCCTACGTACGTTCGGATGAGCGCGCCATTGGCTACGTCCCCTACGAACAGGGCGAGCTGCCGGACCCCTTGCCCGCCACCCTTGTCGCGTTCTATCTGCCGCAGTTCCATACCATTCCGGAGAACGACGAGTGGTGGGGCAAGGGCTTCACCGAATGGCGCAACGTCGCCCGCGCCCTGCCCCAGTTCGAGGGCCACCACCAGCCGAAGCTACCCGGCGACCTGGGCTTCTACGACCTGCGCAACGTCGAAGTCATGCACGAGCAGGCGCGCCTGGCCCGCGAATACGGCATCAGCGCGTTCTGCTTCTACTTCTACTGGTTCGGCGGCAAGACCCTGCTGGAAACTCCGCTGCGCAACTGGCTCAACGACAAGTCCATCGACCTGGAGTTCTGCCTGTGCTGGGCGAACGAAAAATGGACCCGGACCTGGGACGGCCGCGGCGACGAGATCCTCATCGACCAGCAGCACTCCCCCGAGGACGACATCGCGTTCATCGAGTACGTGGCGGAGTACATGCGCGACCCGCGGTACTTGCGGGTGGATGGGAAGCCGATGCTGCTGGTTTACCGCCCAGGCCTTTTCCCGGACATGGCTGCGACCGCCCTTCGCTGGCGCCGCTGGTGCCGCGACAACGGCATAGGCGAAATTCACTTGGCCTACGTGCAGAGTTTCGAGAGGCCCGATCCGGCGGAGATCGGGTTCGATGCGGCGGTGGAGTTCCCGCCCAGCTTCAGCAGCCCCACGCGCATTGCCGGCACGCAACAGCTCCTCAACCCGGAGTTCAAAGGGGCAGTCCTCGATTGGCGCGACATGTCGAGCGAGTACCTGATGCGTTCCCCGACGGAATACCTTCTGCATCGTGGAGCAAATCCTGGATGGGACAACGAGGCGCGCCGCTCGGGCGCGGGGCGCATCTTCTTTCATGCTGCGCCACGCCGATATCGTGACTGGCTGACGGGCATCGTCGCAAAGTCCAGGGAAGTTGCTTCATCCAGCCCCTTGATCTTCGTAAACGCTTGGAACGAGTGGGCGGAGGGAGCTACGCTTGAGCCTGACGCCACGCATGGGTATGCGGCACTCGAAGCCACCAGGCATGCCCTTCGATCGACTGCCGGGTTGATGGAAGAAGCGCCAAGGCGTCCTTGCGCTGTGATACATGCTTGGTATCTGGACGAGTTCGGGGAACTCCTCAAGGAACTGGAGCGTAGCGGGCTCGACTGGAACATCTTCGTAACCACGTCGAGCCGGAATCTAAAGGCGATCCAGGCCATGGTGGAACACTGCCGGTTTGCGGCAACCGTTATTGCAGTCGAGAACCGGGGACGGGACATTTTGCCTTTCTTGCGGTTGGCCAATCGACTTCTGGACAGCGGAGTCGATATCGTGCTCAAACTGCACACGAAACGGTCACCCCATTTGAGCAATGGGGACGCTTGGCGGCGCGAGCTCATTGGAAGACTGGTGGCCCAAGGACGGGCGCGAACGATTATGTCCGCTTTCGATGCAGACAGCCGCCTCGGCTTGGTCGGGCCCGAAGGTCACATTCTGCCGATTGCTCCTTTCATTGGCGGGAACAGAGGTGCGATCGACCGACTATGGCGAAGAATGGCGCTCTCCGAATCGGTACCGGAGGACGGCCGCTTCGTGTCAGGCAGCATGTTCTGGGTGAGACTGGCTGCGCTGAGGCCACTGCTCGACACCCCTGTTTACGAATCGCAATTCGAGGTCGAGTCGGGCCAAACGGACGGCACGCTGGCGCACGCTTTGGAAAGGATATTCGGCATCTGTGCAGAAGCGGCTGGATTCACCATGAGAAGCTCCGCGGCCATCATCGGCCGCCCGGATGTGACCACTGAAACCTATGCTTACGCCCGGGCCAACAACCCTCATGAATGACGCTTCGTGCCGGTCCAAGCGCGGAAGTCGAGAGCCAGAGCTTGGCGTACCGGCTGCCAATCTGACGTCCGCCCGACCTGCGCGATCACACCTCGCTTGATGATACGCAGGCCCCCGCTTTCCGCTGCTCGTGACCATGAAAGAACGCATCCTATTCATCTCTAGAAAATGGCCGCCGTCGGTCGGCGGCATGGAAACATATGCGTCAGAGCTTAGCGCCGGCCTGAGCGACGTTTTCGACCTCCGCCTGCTCGTCCTGAGAGGGCGTGAAGACGGACGTCCGCCCGCGCTCTGGGCCTACGCGGCGTTTGTCATCAAGGCGATGGCGTTCTGCCTCTTCCGCGGGCGGCGCTACGACCGGGTCATCTTCGGCGACCTGATACTTTTCCCGGCAGCCCTGTGTCATCACCTGACCAACAAGAGAGCTACGCGATTGGTGATCCTGTATGGACTCGATCTGGTCTATCACAGGAGGAAAGGTGTTTTGCCGAGGCTGTATGGACTCTTCTTCCGCCTGTTTCGTGCCTCCCAGTCATGCTTCAGCGCCTGCGTGGCCATCTCGGCCCATACCTCGGCACTGGCAGCCGCAGAGCGCATACGCAATGTCAACGTAATTACTCCCTCGCTTCCCGCCAGCAGCTTCCCAAGCGAAGACGTGGCGTCAGAGCGACTCCCGGACGTCTGGAACAAGTCAAAAGACTGCTTCCGGATCCTGTATTTCGGTCGACTCGTGCCCCGCAAGGGCTCCTTGTGGTTCGCCACCAACGTGGTCCCGAGAATCAGCGGCGGGGCCTGCTTCTTCGTAGTAGGGGACACTTCCGATTCGGAGTACAAGCTCAAACTACGCGCGTGCGAGCGTACCCATTGCCTGGGACGGCTCGATGCCCCCGCGCTGGCGTCGATGATACGAAGCGCCGATGCCGTCGTAATGCCCAACATTCCAACGCCAGACGCTGTCGATGCCGAAGGCTTCGGCCTGGTGGCGATCGAGGCGTCTTCTTTGGGAGCGAGGCTCTTGGCGTCTCGGCTCGATGGCATCACCGATGCGGTCATCGACGGGAAGACCGGTCTCCTACTGCAGGCGGGAAACGCCGACGCATGGGTCTCCGCGATAGAAGGGCTTCGCGATCCAGCGCGCGGGGTACTGGAGGACCGGGGCGCAATCGCGCGCCATACACGGGAGCGCTTCTCACGTAGCGCCCAGACCTCTGCTTTCGTTACGCTGCTCGAGGATGCTCGTTGATGCCGAAGACAATGGAACCCGCCTCGGAACGGTCAAGACTGCCACATGCAGTCCTTGATGAAGCAAGTCGTATACTCAAGGCGCGGAAGATCGTCGCGCTCCTCGGTGAGCAGCGCTTCTCCGATGCCCGCCGCATTCTTGAAATCGGCTGTGGGTCGGGTGCAATCTCGTCGACGCTCGCCCGGATCGGTCACGCGGATGCGCATGTAACTGCGGTCGATGTTGCGGACAATCGCATAGTGACCGACGGCTACACTTTCATTAAGGTTGATGGAACGAGCTTGCCTTTCGACGCGGGAAGTTTCGATGTCATCGTCACCAACCACGTCATTGAGCATGTCGGAGACCGCTCCGAGCAGTTGCATCACCTTCGCGAGATTGCCCGGGTAATGGATGCCTCGGCAATCACCTACCTCGCCGTACCCAACAAGTGGAGACTCATCGAACCCCACTTTCGCCTCCCTCTGCTGAGCTGGCTGCCCATCCAGGTAGCAGACCTGTATGTCCGCCTCATGCGAAGGGGCGATCACTACGACTGCATACCCCTCAGCGACGCAGAAGCCAGGAAATTGTTCCAGGAGGCGGGACTGATCCATAGTGAGTCGACCATCGAAGCCGTCCGACTGACGTTGCTGATCGAGTATCCGGAATCTCGGATCGCGAGGTTCCTTTCCTCGTCGCTGCCATCCCCGCTCATCAAGCTGGCGAAACCCCTCATTTCGACCCTGATCTATACGCTGCAGAAGGGTTCACCGTGAAGCGTCTGTGGTCTGTGCTTGGACTGCTGATCGGCTTGGCATGTCTGTACCTGTTCTTGCAAGCCGCTGCATCGCACTGGGAGGCGTTCAGGCTGGTACACGTCGATGGCACAACGGTTCTCAGCCTGGCGATGGCGCTGGTCTGCTACCTCCTCACCTATCTTCTCAGTGCGCGAGGTTGGCAGTTGGTACTCCGCATCGTGGGCGTGGACCTCGCATACCACAGATCGCTGGGCATCGTGGCCACGTCCCAGATTGGCAAGTATCTGCCTGGCAACGTGGGCCAGCATGTCGGGCGAATGCTCCTGGCCCGACGTTCCGGCGTCGACATGGGCCGGGCCGGCGCGAGTATCGCCCTTGAACCCATATTCCTCTTGGCAGCAGCGTGCGCATGTTCTTTTTTTGCGTTGGATCTTCTTTCGCGGGCTCTTTTCATTTATGCGCCCACCGCAAAGGACAATCTCCTGCTTCTGGCCGGGGGCATGCTGCTCTGCATCCTGGTGGTTTTCCTAGTACCGCAGTTTCGGACGAGGGCGGTGCCAGTCGCCATGAAATCCCGACTTCTCCTATCGGGAAGAAACCTCGTGCTGGCGCTGCACGTGCTGGGAATCAATGGGGCCTGCCTCCTGCTGGGCTCGATCGCACTCTGGCTCATCGTGGGCGCCATGAGCGTTCCGTACCAGGATTTCCACCCTGCTCTTCTTGGCGTCTATGCGATCGCCTGGTTGTTCGGGTTTGTCGTACCGGGCGCGCCGGCGGGACTTGGCGTAAGAGAGGCACTCCTTATCCTTGGATTGACGCCACTGTATGGGGGTGAAGTGGCGGTCACCAGCACTGCCATCTTGCGGTTGACCACAGTGCTGGGGGACGGCTTCACCTACTTGATCGGGATTTCCCTTCGCCCCAGATTGGGCAGCAACGCCTCCGGCGGCGGCATTGGCTAGGCCTCCCGCGCTTTTGAAGTCCGCTTGAAGCTGCTCTGCCCCGTTTTCACAGGCGGGGTTCTACCGCGAAATCCCGGACGGTTTCAAAAGGACTGAGGGTTTCTGATCTTGGCTCGCAACCCTTTGTCGCATTATCGGGCTGTCGGACCGCTCATTGTATTCAAACAAATCGATGTCCCGGCGTTCCTCGGCCAGCACCCGCTTGAGCAGGTAGTTCTCCGCCTCAAGTCCCTTCAGACGTATGGCGTCCTCGGCTTCCATGCCACGCCGTATTCGGCACGCAGGCATAGAAGCTGGCTGAGTTGAAACTGTTCTGCCAGGCCGCTTCCGACACGCCATGCCGGCCTCGGAGCGACCGCTTTCGAAGGTACCGAGCGGTCGTTCATCTTGTAAGCCCCCTGCAAAGAGTCGTCGCACTTAGCAGAAAAAACCCCTGCGTAGAACGCAATATGGCGCAATACCGCCGAAGGAGAAGCGGGTCGGCAGAAGCCGACCCGCTCAATTTGCTCATACTTGCCTCGTGCGCTGCTCAGGGGTACACGCCCCATCGCTGGTCGCTCACCGTGGCCGCGTTCTTGGCGTTGGAAGAAAGCCCCGAGCCCCAGATGGCGTTGATACCGCTCGCCGAATTCCGCCAGAAGATGTCCCACGTGCCGTTACCGTCGAAGTCGCCCGTCGTGGCCACGTACCACGTAGTCCCCGCACTGCTTGAGGTCGATCCCGCAGCAGTACCCGACCACCATATCGAGTTGGCGCCACCCAGCGAAATGTTCCGCCACAGGATGTCGTATTTGCCGTCGCCATTGAAGTCGCCGGCACCCACCACCCTCCAACTGGTTGCAGTCTTGCTCGCAAGCGCGCCAGCCGGCACGGCCGACAGCCAGATTGAATTGTCACCGCTCGCAAGGTTTCGCCACATCACGTCGAATTCGCCGTCCCCATCGAAGTCGCCTGTGGCCACCACGCTCCAAACCGGGTTGGCACTACTTGCCCGTGCTCCCGTGGCTGCACCCGACCACCAGATCAAGTTGCTGCCAGTTGCCGGATCGCGCCAGAACACGTCCTCCTTGCCGTCGGCGTTGAAGTCGCCGGTGCCGACCACCTGCCAGTTTGTGGCCATCTGGGAATTGACAGCGCCAGCGGACGAGCCCGACCGCCAGATTGAGTTCAGGCCGAGCTGCTGGTGGCGCCAGAAGAGGTCCGATCGGCCATCTCCATTGAAATCGCCAGTGCCCACCACCTGCCAGCCCGTACCCGCTGTGCTGTTCATCGCACCCGTCGGCACCCCCGCCAACCAGATGGAGTTGCTGTTAGTTTGCGAATGGCGCCAGAAGACATCCGATTTGCCGTCTCCATTGTAGTCATTGTTCAACCGACCCAAGAATGGCACCACGGTCGCCCGGAACGTCGCCACCACCGGAATCGTCTGGTTCAGGCTGCGCGCATTGTCCTCGCTGTTGGCCACACCGCACGCCAAATTGGCGCCGCTGCCACAGGTGCTCTTCAAGGGCGTGGAGAAGATGCGGTGCGAAATCTGGCCGGTATCGCCGTACGCCATCACGGTGTAGAAATTGCCGGCTGCTGCCGCTGTCTTGTACCCGAACGAATAGGGATACGCGCCATACTGCAGGACCGTCGTATTGTTGGGGCCGGTGGTGGTCGAATTGGCCCGGTCATGCGCCGAACCCATCAGGTGGGCGGCTTCGTGCACCAGGGTCTCGTCTGCGCAGTAGTACGTCTTGCCGTCCGTGCCCTGGTCGTAGCCGTCACTGATGACCGCATATCCCCAGGGTGCATCCGCTGCGGTGATCGCGGTCTGGTTGGCGCCGTTCAGCCAGGCGATGCCGCAGCCGTCGTTCTCCGGCGTATTGAACTTGCGCACCAGCACGACGATATCCGCGCCGTACTGGTCGCGCGCCGTGCGCAGCGGGGTCAGGCTGGCCGGAACGGTGACGGCGGACTGACCATCGCTGCCGGTCAGCTCGGACAGTGCCGTCTCGTTGCTGTTGGTATTGGTATAGCTGACCTGCAAGGCATGGACGATGCGCAGGTAGCCGTTGACGTCGCTGTTGACGAAGGCCTGGTTGCCCACCTGGACCAGGAAGACCAGACGCGTCGCGGCGCCGGACGCGCCGCCGTTCGCCGTGGCGAATTCGGGCGTGTAGCCGATCGCCACGTCGATGGTATTGGCCGAGGTCTGCGGCGCAGACTGCGCCACCATGGTCGCGCCCTGGCTCACGGGCGCGGACTGGCTGACCGCGGCCCCCATCGACGAGCGCAGCGCGGCCGCCTCCGGGATCATCATGTCCACGTGTCCCTTGGTCGCCGACACCACCTTCGAAGGATCGGTCTGGACGGCGAACACGCTGCCGTTTCGGGTTTGCAGGCTCAGGGCCGGCTTGCCATTGGCCTGCGGGATGGAACCGAACACCGCCTTCTCGCCGAAGGTGATGATGGCCTCCTGCATCGGATCGCCGCCGACCACACGGCCGATCCAGGTCCAGTTGCCGTCGATTTCCTCGACATGGCGCTCGTAACGCAGCTTGACCTGGCTGCCATCAGGCGACGGCACCGTCATTTCGCCGGTGGCCACGGCCTTGAAGGCGTGCGCCTCGCTGATGGCGGTGGGGTACCACGTGTAGGCGCCCTCCTGCTTGGCAGCCTTCGCCTTGTCCGGATAGGACAACAGCGCGCCGCGATCCGGCGCATTGGCGATGGAGGCGCCGATCGCGCGGGCCAAGGGAAGCGCGGCCGGCAGCGCACCGGACGACTGAGTGGCGGCGATGCCGCGCATTCCGGCTACGCCCGATTCGGGGTTGCCTCCACTGCACCCGGCCAAAGCCACTACCAAGGCGCAAGCGCCAATGCGGAGTTTCATACGTACCCTCAAGAAAAACAGATGGAGCCCCTGAACGGACAATATAGCCCAGCTGGCCGACTGTAAAACAGCCAACCCGGTCCGCTTACCTGTTTATCGGCAGGATGACGTACAGCTGAAAGTCAGATGTATCGCTAGCAAAACGAGCAGGGGCTTGACATCCGTCACGCATCGACGCCTGTCAGGCTGGCGAACGGTAGGGCACGCCCGTCTTCGCCCGGAGTTCGGCCTCGGTCACACCTTCGGCCGCCTCCACCAGCACCAGCCCCTCCGGCGTCACGTCGAACACCGCCAGATCGGTGATGATCCGGTCCACCACGCCCACCCCGGTCAGGGGCAGGTCGCACTGCGGCAGGATCTTGTGGCTCCCGTCCTTGGCCACGTGCTCCATCAGCACGACGATGCGCTTGACGCCGGCCACCAGGTCCATGGCGCCGCCCATGCCCTTGACCATCTTGCCAGGGACCATCCAGTTGGCCAGGTCGCCCTTGTCGGTGACCTGCATGGCGCCCAGCACGGCCAGGTCGATGTGGCCGCCGCGGATCATGGCGAAGGAGTCGTGGCTGCCGAAATAGCTGGCGCCGGCGCGGGCCGTGACGGTCTGCTTGCCGGCGTTGATCAGGTCGGCATCCACCTCGCCTTCGGTCGGGAACGGACCGATGCCCAGCAGGCCGTTTTCGGACTGCAGCCACACGTCCATTCCGGCGGGGATGTGGTTGGCGACCAGGGTCGGCAGGCCGATGCCCAGGTTCACGTAGGCGCCATCGGTGAGTTCGCGGGCGGCGCGCTGCGCCATCTCATCGCGGGTCCAGGGCATCACTTCTCTCCTTGGCGGACGGTGCGCTGCTCGATGCGCTTTTCGGGGGTGGGGTTGTGGACGATGCGGTCCACGTAGATGCCCGGCAAGTGGACGTGGTCGGGATCGATCGCGCCGATTTCCACCACTTCCTCGACCTCGGCGATGCAGACCTTGCCGGCCATCGCGCAGGCCGGGTTGAAGTTGCGCGCGGTCTTGCGGAACACCAGGTTGCCCGCCTTGTCGGCCTTCCACGCCTTGACCAGCGCCACGTCGGCCACCAGGGCCGTCTCCATCACGTACCAGTGCTCGCCGAACTGGCGGGTTTCCTTGCCTTCGGCCACCACCGTGCCGTAGCCCGTGCGGGTGAAGAAGGCGGGGATCCCGGCGCCGCCGGCGCGCAGCCGCTCGGCCAGCGTGCCCTGCGGGTTGAATTCCAGTTCCAGTTCGCCGGAGAGGAACTGGCGCTCGAATTCCTTGTTCTCGCCCACGTAGGACGAAATCATCTTCCTGATCTGACGGGTCTCCAGCAGCAGCCCCAGCCCGAAGCCGTCCACGCCCGCGTTGTTGGAGATCGCCGTGAGCCCCTTCACCCCACTGTCGCGCAGGGCGCCGATCAGCGCTTCGGGGATGCCGCACAGTCCGAAGCCGCCGACCGCCAGCGTCTGGCCGTCGGCCACGACCCCTTCGAGCGCCGCTGCCGCGCTGGGATAGAGCTTCTGCTTGCCTCCGGAGCCGGGATTGCCCGCCATGACGCGATCCATTCGATGGTGAAAGCCGGCATTCTACCCAGCCGCCCCTCCCCGACACAGGTACTTTCGGGCAATGGGAATCCGGTGCGGGGCGTGCGCGTACACTGCCCCCCATGAGAACCGTCGCCCTCGTCACCGCCGTCGCTGCCACCGGGCATGACGATGACCTCGCCCCCCTGCTCGATGCGTGCGCCGATGCTGGCCTGCATGCCCGCGCCGTGGCCTGGGACGATCCCACCGTGAACTGGGGGCGCTTCGATACCGTCCTGCTCCGCTCGCCCTGGGACTACACCGAGCGGCTGCCGGCGTTCCTGGCATGGGCCGAACGAGTGGACCGGGCGACCACGCTGCTCAACCCGCTGAACGTGGTCCGCTGGAACACGGACAAGCACTACCTGGCCGATCTGGCCGCCGTCGGCATCTCCACGGTGCCGACGACGTTCGTGGAGCCCGATGCCGAGCCCATGGAGGCCCTGATCCGCTTCCTGCAGGCGTTCGCGGATGCTGACGAGTTCGTGGTCAAGCCGACCGTCAGTGCCGGGGCACGCGACACCCAGCGCTACCAGCGCGACCAGCAGTTCGCCGCCGGCAACCATATCGCCCGGCTCCTCGACCAGGACCGCAGCGTAATGCTGCAGCCCTACCTGTCCACGGTGGATGCCGCCGGCGAAACCGCACTGGTCTATTTTGCCGGCCGGTTCAGCCACGCCCTGCGCAAGGGCGCGCAGTTGCCCCCCGGCGAAGGCGCGCGGCAGGCGCCCATGGCGGCGGGCGACATCACCGCGCGCGATGCCCTGCCTTCGGAACTCGGCCTCGCCGAACGCATCCTGGCCGCGACCACGCGCCTGCGCCAGCTGGAGGCGCCCCTGCCTTACGCACGCATCGACCTGCTGCCCGGCCCGGACGGCCAACCCTGCCTGCTGGAACTGGAACTGACCGAGCCCTCCCTCTTCTTCGACCAGGCCCCCGGCAGCGCAGCCCGGCTTGCCGCCCTGCTCGCCACGCTGCCGGCAGACGCCACCGTACGGACTCGCATGGATCGGGCCTGACGGCTAAAATCCGGCTTCTGCCCTCGGCCAGCCGCCGCGGCCGGGCCTCTCCGTCGCACACAGGAATTCCCGCAGGATGAAGATTCTCGTCGCCTACAAGCGCGTGGTGGACTACAACGTCCGCATCCAGGTCAAGCCGGACGGCTCCGGCGTGGTCACCGACGGCGTCAAGCTGTCCCCCAACCCCTTCGACGAGATCGCGCTGGAAGAAGCCCTGCGCCTGCGCGACAAAGGCATCGCCACCGAGGTGGTGGTCGCCACCATCGCCCCCGCCGACGCCCAGGCCCACCTGCGCAACGGCCTGGCCATGGGCGCCAACCGCGCCATCCATGTGGTCACCGACCAGGCCATCCAGCCGCTGACCGCCGCCCGCACCCTGCTGAAGCTGGTCGAGAAGGAATCTCCCGACCTCGTGATCCTGGGCAAGCAGGCCATCGACGACGACGCCAACCAGACCGGCCAGATGCTGGCCACCCTGTGGGGCCGCCCACAGGCGACCTTCGCCGGCAAGCTCGACATCGCCGACGGCAAGGCCACCGTGGTGCGCGAAGTCGACGCCGGGCTGGAAACACTGGAGATCGACCTGCCTGCGGTCGTCACCACCGACCTGCGCCTCAACGAACCGCGCTTCATCAAGCTGCCCGACATCATGAAGGCCAAGAGCAAGCCGCTGGAAACGGTGCAGTTGGCCGACCTGGGCGTCGAATCCGCCGATACGCACAAGACCACGCATTACGCTCCGCCGGCCAAGCGCAGCAAGGGCGTCATGGTGAAGGACGCGGCCGAACTGGTCGCCGCACTCAAGCAGAAGGGGTTGCTGTAATGGGCAAGGTTCTCGTCATCGCCGAACACCTGGACGGCAGGCTCAACGCCTCCACCGCCAAGACCGTCAGCGCCGCCGTGGCGGTGAAGGCCGATGCCATCGACGTGGTCGTGCTGGCCGCCGACCCGGCGGCCGTCGCCGCCGAAGCCGCGCAGCTCGCAGGCGTCGGCAAGGTGCTGACCGTCGCCAACGCGGCCAATGCGAACGCCATCGCCCAGGTGCTGGCGCCGCAGATCGCCAAGCTCGCCGCGGGCTATACCCACGTGTTCGCGCCCTCCACCACCTTCGGCAAGGATCTGCTGCCCTGCGTGGCCGCCCTGCTCGGCGTCAATCAGGTCTCCGACCTGATGGCCGTGGAAGGCCCGCACACCTTCAAGCGCCCGATCTACGCCGGCAACGCGATCATCACCGTCGAAACCCCGGCCGACCAGACCGTCGTCGCCACCGTGCGTACGGCATCGTGGCCGGAAGCCGCCAAGGGCGGCAGCGCAACGATCGAAGCCGCCAGCGTGGATGTCACGCTGCCGACACATACGCGGTACATGGGCCTGGCCGCCGGCAAGTCCGACCGCCCCGACCTGCAGAGCGCCAAGCGCGTGGTCTCCGGCGGCCGCGGCGTGGGCTCGGCCGAGAACTTCAAGGTCATCTACGCCCTGGCCGACAAGCTGGGCGCCGCCGTCGGCGCCTCGCGCGCCGCGGTGGACGCCGGGTACGTCCCGAACGAGCTGCAGGTCGGCCAGACCGGCAAGATCATCGCCCCCGAGCTGTATGTCGCCGTCGGCATCTCCGGTGCCATCCAGCACCTGACCGGCATCAAGGACGCCGGCACCATCGTGGCGATCAACAAGGACGGCGAAGCACCGATCTTCGAGATTGCGGATATCGGGTTGGTGGGGGATCTGTTCCAGTTGCTGCCGGAGCTGGAAGCTGCCATTGCCTGACGCGCCCAAGGAAGGTTTTTAGATGAATGCTGCCTGCTTCAAGGCCTATGACATCCGTGGCCGCGTCCCCGACGAGCTGAATACCGACCTGGCCCGACGCATAGGGTCAGGGATGGCGCGCTTGCTTGGCCCTGGCCCCGTCGTGATCGGCAGGGATGTGCGGCTGACGAGTCACGCCCTGCAGCGGGCGCTGGAGGAAGGCTTACTGCATGCAGGCCGCGATGTGATCGACATCGGCCTCTGTGGCACCGAAGAGGTCTATTTCCAGACATTCCATCGCGGTGCGGCGGGTGGCGTCATGGTCACGGCCAGCCACAACCCGATGGATTACAACGGGATGAAGCTGGTTCGCGACGGCGCGCGTCCAATCAGCGGCGACTCCGGCCTGCATGCCATCAGGGACTTTGCGCTGGGTTCGGAAGTACCCACGCAGATCGCGGGCGCCCAACGGACGGAAGCACCGGACAAGACCGCATTCATCGAACATCTGCTGGGCTATGTCGACCCCGCGACGCTGAGGCCGCTGAAGATCGTCGTAAACGCCGGGAATGGCGGCGCCGGCTTGATTGTCGACCAGTTGGCGCCCCATCTGCCTTTCGAGTTCATCCGTATCCAGCACGAACCCGACGGCAGCTTCCCCAATGGGATTCCCAATCCCCTGTTGCCCGGAAATCGCACAGCGACGGCCGAAGCCGTACGCCTCCATGGCGCAGACCTTGGACTGGCATGGGATGGCGACTTCGACCGATGCTTCTTCTTCGACGCGGACGGTTCGTTCATCGAAGGCTACTATCTGGTGGGGCTGCTGGCTCAGGCACTGCTGGCCCGCGCCCCGGGGAGTCGGATCATCCATGACCCGCGCCTGACCTGGAACACCATCGAGATGGTCCAGGCCGCGGGCGGGCTTCCGGTCATGAGCAAGACCGGACATGCGTTCATCAAGGAGCGCATGCGCGCGGAAGACGCCATCTACGGTGGCGAGATGAGCGCACATCACTACTTCCGCGACTTCGCCTACTGCGATTCCGGAATGATCCCCTGGCTGCTCATCACGGCCCTCATGTCGGCAACGGGCAAGCCGCTGGCCGAACTGGTAGCCGATCGCATGCGGGCTTTCCCGTGCAGTGGAGAGATCAATTTCCGGGTGGCCGACGCGCGCGAAGCCGTAAGGCGGGTTCTCGAACATTACGCGGACCAGTCCCCCGTGTTGGACCACACTGACGGGGCGAGTGCCGATTTCGGCACCTGGCGCTTCAATCTCCGCAGCTCCAACACGGAGCCGCTCCTGCGGCTGAACATCGAAACGCGAGGCGATGCATCGTTGCTTGCCAAGTGTACCGACGAGCTTTCCGCATTGATCGGCGGCAAGCCCGCCTCTCACTGATCAAGGACTATCCATGCCCTCTATTCTTCCCGTCATCCTTTCAGGCGGATCCGGCACGCGCCTTTGGCCCCTCTCGCGCGAAGCCTATCCGAAGCAGTTCCTGCCGCTGGTCGGCGAGGACACCATGCTGCAGGCCACGTGGAAGCGGGTCGCGCCCGTTTCGGACCTGGCACCCATCGTGGTGGCCAACCAGGAGCACCGGTTCATGGCAGCGGAACAATTGAGGGAGTGCAACGCGCAGCCCGACGCCATCATCCTTGAGCCCGTGGGCCGCAACACTGCCCCGGCCATCGCGGTGGCGGCCCTGCACGCCCTCACCAAGCACGAGGACGCGTTGCTGCTCGTTCTCCCGTCCGATCACGTGATCCGCGACGAGTCCCGGTTCCGGGATGCGGTGCGGCAGGCCGCAGAGGCCGCCTCTCACGGGAAACTGGTGACCTTCGGCATTGTGCCCGATGCGCCCGAGACCGGTTATGGCTATATCAAGGCTAAGGATGGCCCAGGGGTCCGTGAAATCGATCGCTTCATCGAGAAGCCGGACCGGGCCACCGCCGAGCAGTACGTCGCGTCCCAAGACTATTTCTGGAACGGCGGCATGTTCGTATTCAAGGCTTCCCGCTACCTGGATGAGCTTCGCAAGTTCCGGCCCGAGATCGTCTCGGCTAGCGAGAACGCACTCAGGCAAGCGTCGCGCGACCAGGATTTCATCCGCCTGGATCCCGAAGCCTTCGCTGCAAGCCCCAGCGACTCCATCGACTACGCCGTCATGGAGAAGACAACCGCTGGGGCGGTAGTACCTCTCGATGCAGGATGGAGCGACGTCGGCTCCTGGTCCGCGCTGTGGTCGGTGTCCGACAAGGACGATGCTGGCAACGCCCATCACGGCGACGTGATGGAAGTCGATTGCAGGAACACGTACGCCTACGGCACCAAGTTGATCGCGATGATAGGTCTCGAGGACCTGATCGTGGTCGAGACAGACGACGCGATTCTCGTGGGACACAAGAGCCGCATCCAGGACGTGAAGACCGTGGTGGGGCGCATCAAGCAGGAAGGCCGCAGCGAGGCAGTGGCCCATCGAAAGGTGTACCGGCCCTGGGGCGCGTACGACTCCATAGACAACGGCACGCGCTTCCAGGTGAAGCGGATCACCGTAAAGCCAGGCGCCGTGCTGAGCCTGCAGATGCATCACCACCGTGCCGAACACTGGATCGTGGTCAGTGGAACCGCGGAGGTTACGCGGGGGGACGAAGTGGTCCTGTTGACGGAGAACCAGAGCACGTATATCCCGCTGGGCGTCACGCACCGGCTCAGGAATCCCGGCAAGCTCCCGCTGGAACTGATAGAAGTCCAGTCGGGGAGCTATCTCGGGGAGGACGACATCGTGCGTTTCGAGGATACCTACGGACGCGTATGAGATCTTCCGGATCTGCATGCAGCTGGCAGCCACTGCCGCCAGGCGCGAAGAATGACGGATAATCGCCAATAGCGACCGTCAGGTCGTCCAATGATTCCGGTTGCCGCAAGGAGCGTGCTACCCCATGAAGTTGATCATCCAGATCCCCTGCCTCAACGAAGCCGAAACCCTTGCGGTAGCCGTTGGCGCGCTACCCCGGTCTGTCGCAGGATTCGAGCACGTCGAGTGGCTGATCGTCGACGACGGCTCGACCGATGACACGGCCAGATTGGCACGGCAGTTGGGCGTGCACCACGTTGTTCGGCATCCGGTCAATCGCGGCCTCGCTACCGCCTTCATGACAGGCCTGGATGCATGCCTTCGCTTGGGCGCGGACGTCATCGTCAACACGGACGCCGACAACCAGTATGAAGCCGACGACATTCCACTACTGACCTCACCCATCCTCGCTGGCGAGGCCGACATGGTGATCGGCGCCCGACCCATCGACGAGACCGAGCATTTTTCCTGGGTGAAGAAGAAACTGCAGCGACTTGGCAGCTGGGCCGTACGTGTGGCCAGCCAGACCGACGTTGCGGATGCGCCGAGCGGGTTTCGCGCCATCTCGCGGGAAACCGCAATGCGCTTGAACGTCTTCAATGCATATACCTACACGCTGGAAACCATCATCCAGGCAGGGCGCAGCAATCTGCGCGTGTTGTCGGTACCGATTCGGACCAATCCCGATCTTCGCCCTTCGCGGTTGGTGAAGAGCATCCGCAGCTACGTGCAGCGCTCGCTGGTCACCATCTTGCGCGTGTTCGCGATCTACCGGCCGTTCTTCTTGTTCTTCTGGCCCAGCATCATCCTGGGTGCGGCGGGGCTGCTCGCAGGCCTGCGCTATCTCTACTTCGTGCTCATCGGCGACGGCGCAGGCCACATCCAGTCCGTCATCTTCGCCGCCCTGTGCCTGATTCTGGGCGCCATCACCCTGATGATGGGTTTTCTTGCGGATCTGATCGCCACCAACCGCAAGCTGATGGAACGCATTGACGTACGAGTACAGCGCATCGAACACGAGGTGCGCAGGAGCTAGGGCCCTTCCGAGTGCAAAGGGCCGAAGCCATCGCCGACTTCGGCCCACCCAATCACATCATCGCTTGCGAGCGACCTGATACGAAGTAATGGAAACACGTGCATCTTTCGGCACCAACGCACGGATTTCCAGATCAGAAACATCGCTGGCGAGAACGATGTCGAAGGTCGGGAACGGTCCCACCTGAGTGACATTCACGCCGCCATGCGCCACTGTCCCCTTGCCGGAAGCGGCATCGAGGCGAAACTGTCCGGCGGCGACTGCATCGACATTGCCCTGGAGCGATACGGTGTAGGTTCCTGCCTTTAATCCCACATACGGGCCAAACAAGACATAGCCATTCCTGCTGCTGTCATTGACCAGCTTGCCGTCCACCCATTTGCCGCCCTGCGTGTTGTACTTGTCGGTAGCGAGGTTGCGCGACAGGGAGTCCGCATAGGCCAATTCGGGCGCCGCCTCAACAGGCGAGGCGGCTGACGCCGGCGGCGCTTCAGCCGCGGCGTCCGGCGAGGATTCCGGCATCGGCTCCAGATGCACTCCCTCATCCTGCTGTTTGCAGGCAGTCAGGGCAAGCAATACGGCAACTGCGAGCAAAGAAGTGATCGTCTTCATGAAATCCTCGAAATCGGTAGTCATTGGTAGCGCCGCATCAGGCGTCGGAACGTACACCGCCGGCATGCCACGCCGGTAGGGGGCAGAATCTTATACCTTGTGCAGCCTAGAGTCCCGCGACCGCCGGTTGCAGCGAGTATCCGGCAACGGTCAGATCGTCGCCCGCCCCCACCCACAGCCGAACTTCAACCGACGCCTGGTCGCTGGGCACCTCGAAACGCCACGCGCCCAGCGAATCCGGGGACCTGGCGATAAGTGCTTCCTTCATCAGCACGCGGCGTCCCCCGTCCGAAACCACGTCCAGATAGGCCGCTTCCAGGGTGTTCGCCCTCCCCCGCAACCTTAATTCATAAATCCCGGCCGGCAAGGGACGATAGGGTCCGAAGAACAGATAACCCTCGCGGCCCGTCGTCAGCAGCCCCGTTTCGCCAAGCTTGCCAACCCTCGTGAATCTGGCGAGATCACCCGGGGAGCTGTTGAGGCATCCTCCCGACAGGAGGCACGTTTCGCCCATCCGGGGACGCCATTGGCTTCCGGAACTGGCACTGGCCCGCGCGACCGGATATCGCAGCTGCGCCGGGGCCTCTTTTACGAACACCCGCAGTCCTGTATCACTCTCAATGCCCACGACCGACAGCTCAGGATGCCGTTGTTTCCACCCTGCATTGTATGTAAGCAGCGCCCCCCGGCACGGACCGTTCGCCCACGACTCCGCCTCTTTCCCCTTCTCGTAGCGATAGTTGAAGAAGAAGAAGGAATACAGGAAACCTCGCTCGACTTGGGCCGATGCCGGATTCATATCCCGCGGCAAGGACGCCATGTCGAAGTAGACACACCCATCCGCGTAGTTGCCCCGGACGAACTCCACCACCTCCGATGGCCTGCTGCGCGTTTCCAATATGGCGCGGTGCCAATCGATCTGCGAAGTCGCAGCGAAACAGTAGAGGGCAAGAGCACCTGACCACGCCAGGTAACGCGGCAGCAAATTGAATGCGATGACGCCCATCGCCCCCAGAGCCAGCCATCTGGAAACCGGCCCTTCCCTGAGGAACAATTCCGGCCACAAGCCGGAAATATTCACACGGTTGATTCCCCCGGATGCACCAACGCCATGACTTAACCAGATGCCGACCACGCACACCAGTATCGCGACTCCGACCATCACCCAGCGGCGTCGCTGACTCAACAGGCCAAGGGCCAGCAAAGGGAGCACGAAAGCGTCCTGATACCGCCCATAGACCCAGTGATCGAGCCGATCAGGTGTGCCGGTGGCGGTACTGAGCGCAGTCAGCGCGATGCAGCCCAAGGGGGCGAGCAACACGAATATCCCGACCACCTCGGTCGGGACATGCGTTGCCGTCGCGTCAGCGCTCGCGAGATGACGCTGGCGCCAGCGCCTCAGAATTTCTATGGCGCCCAGGACACTGACGCCGAAGCTGGCTATCACGTTGTAGGACAATTGCCCAAGCGCGGATCCAAGCAGCTTTGTCCACGCGCTAACGTCAAGGACAACGGCCGCGACCTTCCCCAGGCCGGGATAGTGCAAACCAGGATCGCCACCGCCGGGCGTCATGCCCGCGACCCGCCAGGGCTCCACACCATATCGATAGGCTGCGACCAAACCCAAAGAAACAACCGCATGCAACATCAGTAATCGATATGGGCGCGGCGCGACCACGAGCGCCAGTGCGAGCAGCGAAGCTATCGGCGCGACGGCGCCCGTTGGGTGAATCCAGAACTGGAGCCCGACGAGAATCGCATGCGGGATGACCGTCAACGGTCGAAGTGGGTCGACCCGGAACAGGCTCCATACGGACAGGATGAAGAAGAACGCCACCGCGCTTTGACTGAAGGCATATCCGCTCATCGCAAGGTTGGCTGGATAAGCAGCGACCAGCGAGGTGGCCAGAAGCAGCTGCAATCGTGACGCGGCCGGGAATAGTCTCCGGGCAACATCATGCACGAGGCCCAGGGAAACGCCCCACATAACTGCGTTGATTATCAGCACGCCTCGCCAGACCACCCGGGGGTCATCCAGGAAGTAGAACAGGGGCGCGAGCAGAAACGAGTAGCCCGCATGATAGCTACTGGCGGAACTTACGAAGTGCCCTGCAATGAAGGCGCCATTCGTCAGATAACCTATTTCGTCGGCCAGGTACGCCGGGCCCGCCACCCATGCAGTCGCTGCGTAGAAGACGATGGCAGTCAGCAGCAGAATGCCGGCAAAGACGCCTAATTCTGGAATCCGTCCAGATTGCGTCATCTTCTCCTCCCCTCCTCGATTCGCGTCCCCAGGTTCATCGGCGCTTGTCAGCCGTCCGCCAGCATCCAGCGCAACGTTTCCCGCAATGGCGCGGCCTGCCAATCGCCCAACAGGGCGCGAAGACTCGCATTGTCGCCCCGCAACACCTTCACTTCATTTGCCCGGACGAACGCGGGATTGACTTCGATTTCCAGATCATGGCCTGTCAGTTCACTGCACATGGCGACCACCTCCCGGAGCGAATGCGCCTGTCCCGAACTGATGTTGTAGGTGCCTCCCACGGCGTCGCGCGTCTCGACAAGCCGGCGATAAAGATGCACCACCGTCCTGACATCACTGAAATCCCGTGATACATCGAGATTTCCCAATTCAATGCGTTCGGCACGCCGCCGGAAGTGGGCAACGATCTTCGGAAGCAGGTAGTTGCTGGCCTGTCCAACGCCTGTGTAGTTGAAAGGACGGGCGACCACTATGGGAAGGCGGTCACTCCATAGCCGCGCCATGTACTCCATGGCCAGCTTGCTTACGGCGTAGTCGTTTGCGGGCGCGGGTGGCGTACTCTCACTGAGCGACCCTTCGCTTGCATTTCCGTACACGTTTGCACTGCTCGCGAGCAGAACGCAATCGGGACGGTTTCCGGCACCTGCGGCTGCGTCTAGGAGATGTCGAGTGCCTATGACGTTCACACGGTAGAAATCATCGGCATCGCCATGGCCGACAAATGCCAGCGCGGCCAAATGAATGACGATTCGAGGCTGCAGATCCGCAAGCAGCGACCGCATTGCCTCTGCATCAGTCAGATCCACCCGGTGGTAGTCCGCGCGGTCGCTTTCGCCGCTACCCATTCCGACAACCTGGTAGCCTGAGCGGGACAGCTCATCCATCAGGTAGCGCCCCGTGAAGCCTAGGGCGCCGGTGACAAGGACCCGCTTGCCGGGCTCCGCCATCAGAACGAAACCCCCTTCTCGTTTCTGCGCAGATCGGCTTCCACCATCATCGCGCACAGGCCTTCCAGGTTCGTGTTCGGCCGCCAGCCAAGCTGCAAGCGGGCCTTCTCGGGATTTCCGATCAGCAGATCGACTTCCGCAGGACGGTAATACCGCGGATTGATTCGGACCAGTTCCCTCCCCGTGACAGCCTCGACACCCCGCTCGCCTTCGTCCTTGCCCGTCCATTCGATCACGGTGCCGGCCGCCTTGAAGGCCATGGTCACAAAGTCGCGAACAGTCTCGGTGCGATTGGTCGCCAATACATAGGTATCCGGTTCCTCCGCCTGGAGCATGCGCCACATGCCGTCAACGTACTCGCGCGCATATCCCCAGTCCCGCTTGGCGTCCAGATTGCCCAACTCAAGCACATCAAGTTTCCCCAGCGCGATCTTGGCGACGGAGTCCGTGATCTTGCGGGTAACGAACTCGCGTCCACGCAGTGGCGATTCATGATTGAAGAGAATGCCACTGCAACCGAAGATGTCGTACGACTCGCGATAATTGATCGTCATCCAGTGCGCATAGAGCTTGGCCACACCATACGGACTACGAGGGTAGAAAGGAGTCGTCTCGGTCTGCGGCACCGCCTGGACCTTGCCGAACATTTCCGAAGTCGACGCCTGATAGAAGCGAATCTTCGAATCCACCTGACGGATGGCCTCCAACAAGTGGACCGGCCCGATACCGGTAATATGTGCGGTCGTCGTCGGCTGATCGAAAGAAACACCGACGAAGCTCTGCGCCGCGAGATTGTAGACCTCGGTCGCGCCGGTAGTCTCCAGCATACGGATGCTTGATCCCAGATCGGTCAGATCGTACTCGATCAAATGGAGATTGGGGTGCTGGTCGATCCCCAATTCCTCGATGCGCCAGAAGTTCACCGAACTCGTGCGACGGTAGGTGCCGTAGACTTGGTATCCCTTCTCCAGCAGGAGTTCGGCCAGATATGCCCCATCCTGGCCGGAGATCCCCGTAATCACTGCCGTCTTCATCAAAGTTCCTCAATTATGGATTGCCTGTTCAGGCGAACTCGCCGGGATAATACTGCAAGCTTGTCATCCAGCTCCAGTTGCCCATGCCGTGAGATCTGCCGCGAGCGCACGATTCCTCCCTTTCACGCCATCAACATCGGGATTCTGACTCGGCAGCACAAGGAATAATCCGCAGCGCCGCAATGGAAAGCCGGGTATCGGCCCGGACGGAAATCCGGATTTCGAGGTCCGGCACGTCGTTCGGCAACACGAAGTTGGCGCCGACCAATAGGCCGTCCTCGCTATTGGAGACCGCCAACGCGAACGGTTGAACGAAGTGAACGGTGGTACCGCTGCCCGAGCAGACATCCAGCCAACCGCCCCCCGTTCCCGTGCCTTCTACCTCGAGCCGGTAGTCACCCGCGGCCTGCGGAACATAGGGGCCATAGAGCAGGATGCCTTCGCGCCCCCGGGTTTCCAGCCTTCCGCGCACCACGCAGCCCACCTCCGACTTCAGGCGGTAGTCGGTTGCCGCAAACTGACGAACCGGGCCAGGCAACCATTGGTGAACCCATTGCCCTTCCGATATCACCCCTACGAGTTGCCGGGTGGCTGTTGCCCAACTAGCCCAAGTGATGCCATCGGCCTTCGGGTGTTCGCCGAGCTCGTATAGCGTCAGCCAAGACTGGACGGCTGCGGACAGACTGCCTGCGTCGTAACCACTGAAGTAGTGAGCATGGTCACCCGCCACCTCGCGAAAGACAGGGAGATCCCTGGCTATCAACGGCACTCCATGACGGGCGGCCTCAATCAGTGGCAGGCCGTAGCCTTCTCCCTCTGAAGCCATCAGCAATGCCGAGGCTCGCCGGTAAGCCTCCAGCAAAAGGACATCACCGGCTTCGTCGAACCAGAACAGCCGCCTGTCCCGCTCTGGATGATTGGCGATCCTAGCGACCAGATCTTCCACTAGCCAGCCTGGCCGTCCGATCAATACCAGGTTGATTTCGGCCCCCTGCTGCCAAAGTTGCTCGAACGCGGCGAGCGCCTGCGCGTGTCCCTTCCGGGGCTCGATCGTGCCGACCATCAGCACATTCACGCGTCCGGACAGCGCCGCAAGGTCATCGTCGACGGAAGGAGGGGCCACCAGTCTGGTCGCCGAGGATCCATCGAGATCCGCGCCTAGGTGAAACCAACCGATCCGCAAAGGGTTCTGGCGCTCCGGGCGCGACTGGTGCAGCCAATGCTCGAACTCATCCGCCACAGCCTTGGATATGCAGAGAACTCCGTCTGAAACCTCGGCGACGGCCTCATACCACGCGCGGAACAATGGAAGCAGGTGGGATTCGAAACAATCCGGGCGCAAGAGCGGCAGAAGATCGTAGACGACGAAGTACTGCCTCACCCCCTGGCTGCTCAGCTGGCGGAACCTGCTCACGTAAGCAGGCACCAGATGGGCCACCAGATCCAGGCCCAGATAAACGTCACCGGATGCGAATTCCACGGGCCCATCTTCGGGCAGTTCCTCCCCGGAGAAATATCGACGGGCGCAGTACGAACGCGCGTACCGGAATATTCCGTCGTCACCGAGGCTGACGGGTTCGATGCGGTAGCCCACTGGGGGCGAATGCATCAGTTCGTCCAGCATGTGGCGAACCACGCGCTGTATTCCGGTGCCGGCATCACGCACTGCCAAGTTAGTGATGTCGACGAACCAACGCGGCTCCCGCACATCGTTCCGATTGGCCACCCACGCTTGTGCGAACCTGGCCCAATCACCTTCACCGGCATATGCCGAGGATTTGTCACGCACCAGCTCTCCAGCCAGCTGGCGGATCTCATCACGCCACCCGGGAATCACTCCCGCAGGCCGCCGGTCCGTCCGGATCAATTGGCATCGGCCAACGAGCTCCAGGGCCTCGACGGGCAACAACGTCGCCAGGGCGTCGGCAGCGTAGCCCGCCGTCAGTCCTTGCGCCAACGCGGGATAACCGCCGTATCGATAAAGTACTTCAGCTATCGCGGCACGGTCGAGTCTCGCCAATTCGGCCCAGAGCCGACCTATAGATCCCGTTTCTACGACCAGGTCCGCCGGATACGCGCGCGCCGCCATCAAGGTCTTGGCACAATATTCGCTGTCGGTGACCTCGACCACGAACCGGTCAATCTCGGATGCCCAGTCGGCCAACTCCGATAGCCTGTGCTGGCACGCCGGTCGCAGGCCCGCAGCCACGTCCCCCAACACAACGACAGCGCCATCAGGCACGTCTTCCCTGCCCCCGGGCGCGGGCAGCCAGGCATATGGCTGGCCGTGGGCCCTCATGTCCGGTTCTGCTTCCTGCGACTTTCGTCGGGAAGACGCAGAGCACTTCCTTTCATAGGCTCGCTCCATGCCGTCCAGAGCGAGCGAGGCCGATGCCTCCCAAGAAAACCGCTTCACCTGCAGCAGGGCGTGCGCGAGAAATCTCTGGCGGAAATCCTCGTCAGTCAGGGCATGCCTGAGCTTCAAGCTGAATCCAACGTCGTCCGTCGGATCAAACAGCGCTTCTTCCATGCCAATGACTTCCGGCAAACTCGAGCAGTTCGAACCGATAACCACGGCGCCACTGGACATGGCTTCCAAGGCAGGCAAGCCAAAACCTTCCTGCAGGGAAGGAAACGCATAGAGACGGCATTGGTTGTAGAGGCCGACCAGATCGGCGTCGGCCACGAATCCAGCAAACACGACGTTGTCGGCACCCAGGCCACATTCGGCGACCACTGCTTCAAGCGACAATCGTTCAGAAGCGGGCGCCTGCCCTACGATCACCAGTTGGTGTGTTGTCCGAAGCCCATCGGGGAGCATGGCGAAAGCCCGAACTAGGGCGGAGATGTTCTTGCGCGAATCGAATCCACCTGCATACATCACGAACGGCCGTTCAATGCCGTAGCGGGCGAGGAGCCTATCGCGCCGGAATTGTCCTGGTTCTTCACGGCGGAATATTTCGTCCGCCGCACCCAGGATGTTGGTGACTCTATCTGGCTCGACGCCGAGCAATCCGATCGCTTCCTCGCAGGAAAACTGCGATATTCCAAGCATCTGGTCCGCTGCCCGGAACTGCTCGAGCCTCGCCATGTACCATGCGCGCACGCCTTGATCCGCCAGGTAGCTCTGCCGGTGGACCAATGGAATCAAGTCGTACAGAGTAACCACGTTGATGTAGGGATCGCTTTCCGAAAGCGTCGATACGACGTCGTCGGCGACGCCCTCGAATACACTGGCCACGTGAACCACGTCTGGCGCAAGGGATCGCAGCATTTGCCTCCTGAGGACCTCGGACGCACGTCTACGGAATGCGTTTTCCGCCGGAATGAACCCTGTCTTCGCCAATCCTCTCCATATGATGATGTCGCTGTCCGGCAGGTACGGCTGGAACTGCGCACGCAAGAAGCCAAGCCGCTCGGGCATCGCCGAGTTGAGCAGGATGGAGATGCGGTGTCCTCGTGGGCTTGCGGCGATCGCCTTCGCGAGCGACAGTGAATAGCGCCCGATGCCCCGCCTCCCGCTCTCGGGGGATTGGCAAGCCTGCAAGTCCAGTACGATATGCAATTGCGCCACCCTTATCCCTGCACGCCCGGTCGGTGAGCGGCTTTTGTCGCATCCATGATTTCACGGTTCGCGCGAGAGGAATGCCAGTCCAGCGCCGGCGCGCCATCGTCTATCTGCATGCCGCCCCCCCCTGCAGGTAGGCACCAGCTGGCCCAAAAAGAAACGCGCGCGCGCGATTGACAGGAGCCGAGTGCTTTCCTAGCAGTGCCACGACGGGGCGCCGTAGGGCCTCCCACTGCGCAATCTTCCGGAGGGCCGGTTTCGCGGTTCTTTTGACGCTGGCCAGCGGACTGCGGAACGCCTTGGTGATTGAGATGGCCAACTCCTGACCCACGAGCCGGGTTGCCCGCAAGGGCCGCGTCACCCGCCAAGACGTGCTTTGGTGGATGTTGGCAAGCTCCTGTCGGACTCTGTCCGAGTCCGCGCGCTCACGGGCCATCTGTACTTGATGGCCCGCAATGATGGAATGCGCCTCGGCGATCTGCTTCTCTGTGGCCCTGAGGCTTTCCTCCCTTGCCTTGACTTGCCCCCGCAGGGCGGTGATCGCCAGTTCCTTCAGATCCATATCTTCCCGCAGCGCGCGCAACTGTTGGAGTTGCTCCGCCAAATCCTGGTCGCGACGCTCGC
This sequence comes from Pseudoxanthomonas sp. F37, assembly GCF_022965755.1. NCBI lineage: Bacteria > Pseudomonadati > Pseudomonadota > Gammaproteobacteria > Lysobacterales > Lysobacteraceae > Pseudoxanthomonas > Pseudoxanthomonas sp. F37. Next base: position 3,273,481 of record NZ_CP095187.1, read on the forward strand.
CCTCACGACGCAGCTCCAGGGTGATGGCCTCATGGTTCCTGCGCTCGGTCTCCAGGCGTTCGCCCAACACCCCTATCCGGTGGCGAAGGTCCACCAGCGCAGCCTCTCTGCGCTCGTTCTCCGACCTGAGGAAATCCGACACCTCCTGCCATTTGATCGATTGTTCTATCGCCGTCCTGGCCGCCTGCTGCTCCAGCAGCAAGGTGTGCTCCGAAGCACGCCGGAACTGGTCGAACACATTGGGGGGATGGATGAATGCGCCGTCGAGATCGATGCGCTCGTCGGCCACATAGAACCGGTTCAGGCCGTCCGCGTAAACGAAGTGATAGCCATGTCCCAGCAACAGATCCTGCCAATCCTCATAGGCGGGAACCTTGCTCTTGGGCTCTGTCGCCTCTACCAAGACAATCCAGGGTCGGACCGAATCGAATGAAAAGCCCCTTAGCGCGGCGGCTTCGGCGCCCTCGCAGTCGACCTTGAGGAAATGGATCTGGCCGACCTTGTTCTGGCGACATATTTCGTCAAGCGTGACACAGGGAACGATGTATTCGGAAACCTCGAATCCGTCATCCAAGTGTCGCCTTGCATATGCCTCGTTGGTCGTGGATAGCCCCGTATCCTTGACATCGTAGAACTTCATTTCTCCCGCGCGATCCGATACCGCCACGCACAAATTGGTGTCGTGAGCCCGCTCCTGAACCAACCTTTCGAACCAATGCCGCGCGGGATCCACGTTGATTCCGCTCCAACCCATGTCATAAAAGGCCTTGGTCACCGAATCGTTGCAGGGGTCCTGGGCGCCGATATCGACATAGAAGCCCTTTTTCACGCCATGCAGCGCGCGATGCAGCATCACGTCTTCGAAATTCTGTGCGTATGAGATGAAAGTCACTGCCTGGCCACCTTGATGCTGGGATTCATATAGGAGCTTCCGATGAAGAAAGGCAGCCCGAGATTCTGGACATTGAAGACCAACGCGAGATCACGCCATTCGTAGTTGTCCACCAGATGCGTGTCGGAACTGACCAGAGCCGTGGATATGGAATAGCTTCCAGGCCCAAGGTTCATGGGAAACGCGATAGCGTAGTCCACGACGTCACCTGCCTTGACGTTTTCCATGATCTGGTCGGTGTGGTAGGTGTTGGTCCCAAATACGACCTGTCCCAACCTGTCCTTCACCATGTAGCCGAGCACCAGGCGTTCGATGTCGCGCAACACGCGCACCCTGATATTCAGGGAAACCTCGGCTCCGACCGATACGAACTCCAGCGGGAGACCTTCGCGATCGCGCAGCTCGATATCTTCGACAACGGCCTCACCAGTCCCTGAAATGGTCTGCACCCTGCCGTCGACGCTGCGCCCGGTACGAACGGTGCTGTTCTCCCGTTCGGCAATGAGCGCATTGTAAAAATCCATGACCTCTTCCGGCGCGCCATCCTTGATCAATACCCCGCGCTCCAGTAGCAGCGCCCGCGTACACAGGCTCTGTACCGCGCCACGGTCGTGCGACACGATCAGCAGCGATGTCCCTCGTTCCTGGTACTGCCTGATCCGATCGAAGCATTTGTGCTGGAAATAGGCATCGCCTACCGAAAGTGCTTCGTCCACGATCAGCAAGTCCGGCTTGAAGGCCGTGGCAACGCTGAAAGCCACACGCATCTGCATGCCGCTGGAGTACGTGCGAACCGGTTGGTCGAAGTACTCGCCAATCTCGGCGAACTCCTCGATTCCCGGCATGCCCTGCTCTATCTCAGCGGTGGACATGCCCATCAATCCGGCCGAATGGAAGACGTTCTGGCGCCCGGTCAGTTCGGGGTTGAATCCCATGCCCAGTTCCAGGATGGCCGCGACGCGCCCCTGGACCACCACGCTTCCTTCGCTCGGCCGCAAGGTTCCGGTGATGAGCTTGAGCAGGGTGCTCTTACCGGCGCCATTCTGGCCCACGATGCCGATCGCCTCGCCGGGCCCGAGCGAGAATGACACGCCACGCAGCACCCAATGCTCACTGCTTGCCCGTGCCGGTATGCCAAACCAGGTGGCAAAGCGCAGCAGTTCACTGCGGTACTCGCGGAAGGCCTTGCCAAGACCTCTTGCCGTGACCAGCTCCCTGCTCATAGGACGTCCACCATGTCCGCGGATGCGCGACGAAACAGGAACAGCGACAGTCCCAACAGGAGCAGGGATAAGCCGCCCACGATAGCAAGGCCTTGGAGATCGGGGGACCGGCCGTGCAGCAGCACGTCCTGATAACCAGAAATGATGGGATAAAGCGGATTGCTCTGGAAATAGTGCCGCGCGGACTGGGGCACGATATCGATCATGTAGACCACGGGCGTGAGCCAGAACCACAGCTGCAGCACGACGGCGACGACTTGCGCCACATCCCGCACGAACACATTGAAGATTCCCAGCATCATTCCAAGTGCCATCCCGAAGGCGACATTCACCAGCAGCAGGACCGGCAGCCACATCAGCCCCGCTGACGGCCAATGCCCCAGCGCCGCAAAGACCAACAACGTCGTTGCAACAAGCAGCGCGTTGTTCACCAGCGCAGATCCCGCCGCCACGACGGGCAGGCAAATGCGGGGAAACATTATCTTCTTCATGATGTTGCCGTTGTCGACGAACATGGTCAGTGACCGACTCACGAGTTCGTTGAACAGGGTCCAGGCCACAATGCCCGACATCAGGTAGATCGGATACGCATATGGGCTGTCGACGTGCGGAAGCTTCGCCGCCAGTACTTTCGACAATACCAACGCGTAAATGGCGCATTGGGCCAGCGGCTGGAGAATCATCCACAACGTGCCGAGCTTACTCCGGACAAATCGTGCCCGCACATCGTTCCTTATGGATGTGGCAATGAAATTCCGATACGCCCATATGGCCTTGAACAGGTCTTTCATGGCGGGGAGTTCCGGTGGGCCGTCGAGAGCGACATATTCACTCGCATGGAGATTGGATCCGTTCTTGAATGGCCTGCAGGTGGCCCATGAGTGCGGTACCGACCGCGTCTCCTGATAGCCGACTCCGCACATCGGACTGGGCCCGCAGACCACGGGCTTTCGCGGTAGCCGGGTCAGCCACCACTTCACGCATCAGTATTGCGGCACGTCCGATGTCAGGCTCGGCCCAGCGCTGCCCATCCGCATGCGGGTATTGGCCCGCGAGTACCGGGACCAGCGTGGCCGGAACCAGATAGCTGTTCTGTTCCGACATGAACTCCATGTTCCCAGACCATGCCGTGGCCACGACCGGTTTTCCCAGTGCCATCGACTCGGCCATGCCCAAACCAAAGCCCTCTGCACGGTGCAGGGAAACATAGGCATCCGCGCATCGCTGAAGCGCCTGCAAATGCGGCTTCTGGATCAGATCATCCCTCACCAGTATGCGCTCGTCCGCAGCCGCGGCCTGCAGCAGTTGGGACAACAGCTGCGAATAACCGCTGCCATTCACGGACTTGATCACCAGCTGGACCGGGGTGGCAGGGTCCGGAAAAGCGGCCTGGAATGCGGCGATGACCCCAAGCGGATTCTTGCGCCAGAAGGAAGAATTGAAGTCGAAGGTGGTCAAGAACAGGAATGCGTCTTCGCGCAACCCAAAATCGCGACGGGCTAGGCCGCTATCGGTCGCGGGAAACAACGGCAAAGGAACCTTCAGCACCGGCTTCTTGGTCACGCCGACGAGCAAATCCCGTATGAATGCGCTGGCCACCAGAAACTCGTCTGCCATGGACAATGACGAATGCCATTCGTCCGGAAATCTCTCCAGCTCCCAGAACCAGCATGCGACGGTGTAGCGCCGAGGAGTGTCCGCACGCCCCACCCATGACAAGGCCTGCTCAAGGTAGTCGGGGTTTACGAACACCAGATCGATATCGTGCATCGGCGCTCGGGCCGCGTATTTTGCCAAACTGTCGTCTTGCTGCGAGGCTGGCGCGGGTAGCGGAACGTCCTGGACCGCCACGGGATAGCCACGTTCGATCAGCGCGCGGGTGTAAAGCCGGGCGCTCTCACCAAGCCCCAAGGGGCCGCTGGCAAAGGCGACGATGTTCACGCCGCCTTCCTTGGAATGGGATGCCGTTTGGCTCGCATTGAGGGAGGTATCGCCACGATCCCGTGTACGAACGCTGGCGTTCCATCGTTCGGTCCGCGCAAATGCCAGATCGCCCGCCATGCGTGAACCCACCCAGCGCGCCAGCTTTTCGCGCCATGGGGTAGGCACGTGGCGATAAAGCGTCCGCCAGATCGCACTCCGGGCCAGCCGGGAAACCAGCCTCATAAGATATCGCTTGTCGGCAGAGGTGCGCGGGGCCACAGGCGTCATCCGGCGCACTCCTCAAATCTCCGGAAGATTGCTTCCATCCTCAAGGAAGTGCGCGCTCGATATCGAATCGGAGATCACCCGCGTCCTCCACACCCACGCTCAACCGCACGAGCCCCTCACCGATGCCGAGCGCAGTCCTCCGTTCCACGGGAATCGACGCATGCGTCATCACCGCGGGATGATTGACCAGGCTCTCAACGCCACCCAGCGATTCGGCCAGGGTGAACAGCCGGGTGCCTTCGCAGAACTTGCGGGCCGCTTCGAAACCGCCCTTCAGAATGATGGAGATGATGCCGCCGTAGCCCTGCATCTGGCAGCCAGCCAGGAGATGGTGCGGGTGGCTCTTCAGTCCTGGGTAGATGACTTTTTCGATGGCCGGTTGTTGCTGCAGCCATTCGGCCAGCGCCATCGCGTTCTCGCAGTGGGCCTTCATTCGCAGACTGAGCGTCTTCAAGCCGCGCAGGGCCAGGAAGCTGTCGAAGGGGCCCTGCACCGCGCCGATGGAGTTCTGCAGGAACGCCATCTGCTCGGCAAGTTCGGTGTTGTCGCCTACCACGACCATGCCGCCGACCATGTCCGAGTGGCCGTTGAGGTACTTGGTGGCCGAATGCATGACGATGTCGGCGCCCAGCGATAACGGGCGTTGCAGGATCGGCGAGGCGAAGGTGTTGTCCACCACCACGATCAGGCCGCGCTTGTGGGCAGCTTCGGCAATCGCCTGGATATCGACGATCTTCAGCATCGGATTGGTCGGAGTCTCGATCCAGACCATCCGGGTGCTCGGGCGGATGGCCGCTTCGAACGCAGTCGGGTCGCTCAGGTCGACGAAGCTGAACCCCAGCCCAGCGCTGCGTTTGCGCACGCGCTCGAACAGGCGGTAGCTGCCGCCGTAGATGTCATCCATGGCGATGACGTGGCTGCCGCTATCCAGCAGCTCCAGCACCGTGGAAGTGGCCGCCATGCCGGAAGCAAACGCGAAGCCGCGGCTGCCGCCTTCCAGTGCGGCCACGCAGCGCTCATAGGCGAACCGGGTCGGGTTGTGGGTGCGCGAATATTCGAACCCCTGATGGACGCCCGGGCTGGCTTGGGCGTAGGTCGAGGTGGCATAGATGGGCGGCATAACCGCCCCGGTGCTCGGATCCGGGGCCTGGCCACCGTGAATGGCCAAGGTGGCGAGGGCGAGCGAAACTGCGCCCGCCTCGTTGTGGGGCATGGGGTCCGACATGGGAAAATCCTTTGAAAATCGACCGCGGATTTTAGCAGCCGCGGCTTAACTTACTGTCCTTTTACGCCCTTCCCTGCCTGGCCGGCAGGGGCCGGGAAGCTACTGTGCCCGGCGTCGCAGATAGTTCAGCAGGTCGATGCGGGTGATCAGCCCCAGGAAGGCGTCGCCGTCGGTGATGATGGCTACCTGGCCGCGGTCGAAGACCGGCAGCAGGGCCTCGATCGGGGAGCGCACGTCCAGCCGGTCCAGCTTGCTGACCATGGCCGTGGCGACCGGGTCGCGGAAACGGGCTTCGTCGCCGTAGACATGCAGCAGCACGTCGCTTTCATCGACGATGCCGGCCAGGCGGTCGCCCTCCATCACCGGCAGCTGCGAGACGTCGTACAGCTTCATGCGCTGGTAGGCCGTGGTCAGCAGATCGGTGGGGCTCACCACCACCGTGTCGCGCTGGCTGTAGGGCCGCAGGATGAGGTCGCGCAGGTCGCCGTACTGGGGACGGTCGATGAATCCGTTGTCCAGCATCCAGTAGTCGTTGTACATCTTGGACAGGTACTTGTTGCCGGTGTCGCAGACGAACACCAGCACCTTCTTCGGCTCGGTCTGCTCGCGGCAGTACTTCAGCGCCGCCGCCAGCAAGGTGCCCGTGGACGAACCGCCCAGGATGCCCTCCTTCGCCAGCAGCTCGCGTGCGGTCAGGAAGCTCTCGCGATCGCTGATCGCATAGGCCTTCCTGACCCGGCTGAAATCCGAGATCTGCGGCAGGAAGTCCTCGCCGATGCCTTCCACCAGCCAGCTGCCCGACTTGGTGCTGAGCGTGCCTTCGTTGATGTACTGGGTGAGGATGGAGCCCACCGGATCGGCGAGGATCATCTCGGTCTGCGGCGAATGCTGCGCGAAGCAGCGCGACAGGCCGGTCATGGTGCCGGAGCTGCCGCAGCCGAACACGATGGCGTCCAGCCGCCCCTCCATCTGGCGCAGGATTTCCGGCCCGGTGCCGAACTCATGCGCGGCCGGATTGTCCGGATTGCCGAACTGGTTGATGAAGTAGGCGCCGGGCGTCTCGCGCGCGATGCGCTCGGCCAGGTCCTGGTAGTACTCGGGGTGTCCCTTGGCCACGTCGGAGCGGGTCAGGATGACCTCGGCCCCCATGGCCTTCAGGTTGAAGATCTTCTCCCGGCTCATCTTGTCCGGGACCACGAGTATCAGTTTGTAGCCCTTCTGCTGGGCCACCAGGGCCAGGCCGATGCCGGTGTTGCCGGCGGTACCCTCCACCAGCGTGGCGCCGGGCTTCAGGTCGCCCCGCTTCTCGGCTGCCTCGATCATCGACATGCCGATGCGGTCCTTGATGGAGCCGCCGGGGTTGGCGCTTTCTAGCTTCAGGTAGAGCGTGCAGGGGCCGGTGTCCAGGCGCCTGGCCTGGACGATCGGCGTATCGCCGATCAGCTCGAGTACGGAGGAGTGGATCGCCATGCGGCCGTGCATCCGGTGCGGAACGTGAACCGGATTATCGCACCAGGGTGACGCGGACGGCGACGGCCGACGAGGAGGCCGTCGCCGCCCGCGACGAGAAAGCTCGGGGAGGCGTCAGTGGGGCTTGGCGTCGTAGATCCGGAGCAGGCGCTCCTTGGCATGCAGCTTCTCGCGCTTCATCTGGCCCAGCAGGTTGTCGTCGATGGGCAGCACGCCCAGTTCTGCGTCGGTGACCTTCTTGTCGAGCTCGCGATGGCGCTGATAAAGCTGCTTGAACTCCGGATCGGCCTTGATGAGTGCCTCGATTTCGGCCCGCGGTTGACCTTCGAACATGATCGTTACCTCCTTCAGCGGAAATACAAACGCCCCGGCCTTCACAGGCACGGGGCGTTGGCTTGGGAGCGGAGGACCTGGCCGGCAGCGCTGGCACCCTGCACCGGAATGCCCGCGGCAATCTGCTTGCCGTCGGCGGTCTCCGGTGGAATGGGGACGGGCGTCATCGGGTCGATTCTCCGGTGAGCCAAGCGACGGAAGTCGCTTGGGTATACGACCCTACTCCACCCCTACGGGGCCGGCAAGACCTGCCGCAAGCTCTTGATCCATATGGCCGCAGCAGGCAGCGGCGGCATTCAGGCGGGCCCGCGCAAAGCCCGGGAGCCTCGTTCATCCCATTGATTCATATGGGAAAATCAGTGCGTGACGACCACTTCCAGCGCGCGAGCCTTGCTGCCCGTGCCCTTACCGCTACTCTGCAGCCTGGATTTCGCTATCCCCGCCGCCGTCAGCGCGTCGCGCAGGGCGTCGGCGCGGCGCTGGCCCGGGGTCTGCTTGTCGCCATAGCCGTCGATGCGCGCACGCGCCTTCGGGTTGGCCTGCAGGTACGCGGCCAGGGCGCTCGCACGGGAGGCCCCACTGGCCGACAACGCGGCCGAGTCGCTGGCGAAGGCGTCGGCCCCCAGCGTGAACACCTCGCCGCGGGCCTCGAACCGGGAGGCCGGCAGCTTGGCGCCGGACACGAGCTCGGCCTCTTCCCGGGCGAGCTTCAGTTCGCGCTGCCGCGCCGCGCTCAGGCGGTTGGCCTGCTGGCCGGCGACCGTGTCCAGCGTGGTCTCCGCTTCCTGCCGCGCCAGCGCCTCGGCTTCTGCGGCAAGGCGCAGGCGCTCGGCCTCCTCGGCCTGGATCTGGGCCTGCACCCGCAGGCGCTCGGCTTCGCGGCGTGCCCGTTCGGCCTCGCGCCGGCTGGCTTCCACCAGCAGCTCACTGCGCGTACGGTCGAGACGGTCGGCTTCGCGGCGCGCCGCCTGGGTGCGCGCCGCGATCTCGGCGATCTGCACCCGGCGCTCGGCCACGTACTGCGCCGTTTCGCGCTGGCTGCGCCGTGCCTTGCTGAAGGCGGCCACCGCGTGCTGGGCCTGCAACTTCTCGTATGCGGCCAGTTCGGCCAGGTCGGGATCGGCCTGGAGGGCAGCCAGCCGCTGGTTCAGCTGCACGACCACGGGATTGTCGGCCGCCGTTGCCGTCTGGATGACCAGCGCCAGACCCAACAGGCCGGCCAGGATCTGCTGACGGCCCTTCATCGCCGACCCTCCGCGCCGATCTGGCGCTGCAGGTCGGCGATCTCGGCCTGGCGCTGCGCGACCTCGGCGGCCGTCACGGCCTGCTGGCTGAGCGCACGCGCCAGATCGGCATCGACGGCGGCACGCAGGGCCAGATCCAGCGCCGCCTTCTTCTCGCGCGAAGCATGAGCGGCCTGCGCCTGCGCCAGTGACTGGCGGGCCACGGCGAGTTCGGCCGGCGCGTACTGGTCGGCATCGGCCTGGGTGGCGCGCTGCACGGCCTGTACGGCGGCTTCCAGTTCGGGCGTCAATGCCGCCTGCGCAAACACGGGCGCGGCCGACAGGGCCAGTGCCACTACTGCGGCCGCCATCACATGCGGGGGTCGTCGGAAGTATGAGAAGCTAGCTGTCATTGGGGTGCCGTGGCTCAGAGGGGTGCGCGCGGCCATTGTCGGAAGCCTTTGGTGCGGTTGCAACGCCGCGCCACGCAACGTTGGGAGCTTTGCACATGGACATCGGCTATTTCCTGAAGCTGATGACCGAGAAGAACGCCTCGGACATGTTCCTGACCACGGGGGCGCCGGTCTACATCAAGATCGAGGGCAAGCTGTACCCCTTGGGCAATACCGGCCTGCCGCCCGGCATGGTCAAGAAGATCGCGTATTCGCTGATGGACGAGGGCCAGGTGCCCGTGTTCGAGCGCGAGCTCGAGCTGAACATGGCGATCGCCCTGCAGGACGCCGGCCGCTTCCGCGTCAACGTGTTCAAGCAGCGCGGCGAGGTGGGCATGGTCATCCGCGCCATCCGCAGCGTGATCCCCAGCATCGAGGAGCTGAACCTGCCGCCGGTGCTGAAGGACATCATCATGACGCCGCGCGGCCTGGTGCTGATCGTGGGGTCCACCGGCTCGGGCAAGTCGACGTCGCTGGCCTCGATGATCGATTACCGCAACACCACCAGCACCGGCCACATCCTCACCATCGAGGATCCGATCGAGTACCTGCACAAGCACAAGCAGTCCATCGTCAACCAGCGCGAAGTGGGCCTGGATACCCACGCCTTCCACAATGCGCTGAAGAACGCGATGCGCGAGGCGCCGGACGTCATCCTGATCGGCGAGATCCTGGACGCCACCACGATGGAAGCGGCCATCGCTTTCGCCGAGACCGGCCACCTGTGCCTGGCGACGCTGCACTCCAACAACGCCGACCAGACCATCGAGCGCATCCTCAACTTCTTCCCCGAGAGCGCGCACAAGAACGTGCTGATGAACCTGGCCCTGAACCTGCGCGCGGTGGTCTCGCAGCGCTTGGTGAAAGGCGTCGACGGGCGCCGCCTGCCCGCCGCCGAGGTGCTGATCAACACACCGATGATCCGCGACCTGCTGCGCCGCGGGCAGGTGCACGAGATCAAGGCCGCCATGGAGGAATCGCTGGAGGAAGGCATGGAATCCTTCGACCAGTGCCTGTTCCGGATGGTGAAGGAAGGGCTGATCGAGCAGGAGGAGGCGCTGCGCGCGGCCGACTCGCGCGACGGCCTGGCCCTGAAGTTCCGCCTGTCCGAGGGCAGCAAGGGCGAGCACGACCCCTACGCCGACTACGACACCGGCAGCGCCTCGCCCCGCATCACCCACGGCTTCGGCTGACGGCGCGCGCGGCCCACGCGCCCCGACGGGCGGTTGGCCGCCCGTTGTTTCAGATGTTGGCGTCGGGCTGGTTCTCGGGGCGCGCCTGCTCGAAGGCCGGCAAGGCGAGACAGGCCTGTTCGACGCGCAGGATGGTGGGGAACGCCGCCATGTCCACGCCGAAGCGGCGCGCATTGAATACCTGCGGTACCAGGCAGCAGTCGGCCAGTCCGGGCGTCTGCCCGTGGCAGTACGCGCCCGTGGCCGCATCCTCGGCCAGCAGGGTCTCGACGGCGGTGAAACCCTCGACGATCCAGTGCTTGACCCAGTCCTCGCGCTCGGCCTGGGGGACGTGCCAGGTGTGTTCGAAATACTGCAGCACGCGCAGGTTGTTCAGCGGGTGGATGTCGCACGCCACCATCTGCGCCAGTGCGCGCACGCGGGCGCGATCGCGCGCCGTCATCGGCAGCAGGCGCGGCGACGGCCAGGCCTCGTCCAGATATTCCAGGATGGCCAGCGACTGCCGGATCACCCGCTCGCCATGCTGCAGCGTGGGCACCATGTGCTGGGGGTTCTTGGCCACGTAGTCGGCCGCGTGCTGCTGCCCACCTTCGCGGACCAGGTGCACGGGCAGCGTCTCGAACGCCAGACCCTTGAGGTTCAGCCCGATGCGCACGCGGTAGGCGGCGCTCGAGCGCCAGTAGGAGTACAGCCGCAGTTGCTCAGCCATGCAGACCGCCCCTTGCGGAATGCCCCTTCGAGTGCCAGAAATCCGCGTCCATGCCCATTCCGCTCCGTCCTCCGTTCACACTGGGCCCGGGCGGGTCATCAAGGCAAGGGCTGCGGTTCGATCCGCTGCTCGATCACGCCAAAAATGGAACTTCCGTCACGATTCTTCATTTCGATGTGGACCACGTCGCCGAACTTCATGAAGGGGGTGGACGGCTTGCCGTCCCGCAGCGTCTCCACCGTACGCTTCTCGGCGAAGCAGGAGGCGCCCTTGGACACGTCCTCGTTGGCGATGGTGCCGGACCCGACCAGCGTGCCGGCCGACAGCGGACGGGTCTTGGCCGCGTGCGCCACCAGCTGGGCGAAGTCGAACTGCATGTCCACGCCGGCTTCCGGCGCACCGAACCATTCGCCGTTGATGTGCGTCACCAGCGGCAGGTGCACCTTGTTGTCCGTCCACGCATCGTCCAGTTCGTCCGGCGTCACGAACACCGGCGACAGCGCCGAGCGCGGCTTGGACTGCAGGAAGCCGAAACCCTTGGCCAGCTCGGCCGGAATGAGGTTGCGCAGCGACACGTCGTTGACCAGGCCGATGAGCTGGATGTGCGCGGCCGCCTGGGCGGGCGTGACCGCCATCGGCACGTCGTCGGTGACCACCACGATTTCCGCTTCCAGGTCGATCCCGTAATCCTCGCTGACCACCTTCACCGGATCGCGCGGGCCCAGGAAGGCCGCACTGGTGGCCTGGTACATCAGCGGGTCGGTGTAGAAGCTCGCCGGCACTTCCGCGTTGCGCGCACGGCGCACGCGTTCGACATGCGGCAGGTAGGCGCTGCCGTCGACGAATTCGTAGGCGCGCGGCAATGGCGCCGCCATGGCCTGGGCGTCCATGTCGAAGGCGCCGTCGGCATCGCCGGCGTTCAGCGCTTCGTACAACGCGTTCAGGCGCGGCGCGATGTTGCTCCAGTCCTCCAGCGCGCGCTGCAGGGTCGGCGCGATGCCGGTGGCGCGCACGGCGCGCGTCAGGTCCCGCGACACCACGACCAGGGTGCCATCACGACCGCCTTCCTTCAGGGAACCCAGCTTCATCGGAACTCCAGTCAACCGCGCACGCGCGCCTTCGTTTCAATTGTAACGAATCCGATCCGGAATCAGCCGGCTTCGTCGTCGCCCTGGAAGCCGCCGGACCGGAACGTCAGCACCAGCGTATCCCGGTGGCCGGCACCGTCCACCGGCTGGATCGGCGTGGACTCGTGGATGACACGCGCATCGTCCAGGAACAGCAGCGACCACGGGACCTCCAGGGTGAAGCGCTGCCCGTCCGGCCCGGCCGCCTCGAACACCCGGGTCTCGCCACCCTTGATGCCGGCACGACCCACCAGCAGCACGGCCACGAAGTCCACGCCGTCGCGGTGGGCGCCTTCCGGCGTCGGCCGGCCGATGCCGTCGGTGGTGTCGATACGGAACTGGTGCGCTTCCACGTACCAGGCGCGTTCACCCTTCAGTGCGGAGCACCAGCGCGCCAGGCCGACCAGCAACTGGCGCCAGGCGGGCGCCTGGGCCACGGCCGGCTCGATCGGTTCGAACCAGCGCTGCATGCCGCCGTGCAGGGCGTTGTAGTCCAACGACTGCCAGTGCGCACGGTGCGGCGCCTGGAGGACCTGGTCGCCCTCCACCACGAAGCAGGCGTGCCGCCGGCGACGGTAGCGCCCGCCGTCCTTCAGGTAGCCGTCCGGCGCCAGGTGGTCCCAACTGGGGACCAGCGCGTCCAGGCCGGCCAGTCCGGCGCCCGTGCCCTGCGCCATGTCCGTCGGTGCGAGCACGGCATAGCCGCGCGCGCGCATGCGGGGCAGCGCTTCGGCGACCGGGCAGAAGGGAGGTTTGAACATGGCGACCATCGGCAGAGCCCTCAACGCAAAAACCCGCCAGAGGCGGGCTTTTGCGGATGTCCAGTGGACTTCAAGTTGGCAGCCCCGGATGGATTCGAACCACCGAATGCCTGAGTCAGAGTCAGGTGCCTTACCGCTTGGCGACGGGGCTGTGTAACCAGTGACGCATAGTGTAGCGCGTCTGTTAGCGCTTGGAGAACTGGGTGGCGCGACGGGCCTTGTGCAGACCGACCTTCTTGCGCTCGACTTCGCGGGCGTCGCGGGTCATGAAGCCTGCCTTGCGCAGTTCCGGCTTCAGCGACTCATCGTACTCCACCAGCGCGCGGGCGATGCCCAGGCGGATGGCGCCGGCCTGGCCGGTGATGCCGCCGCCGGTGGTGGTCACGGTGATGTCGAAGTTTTCGGTGTTCTTGGTCAGCTCCAGCGGCTGGCGCACGATCATGCGGCCGGTCTCGCGGCCGAAGAACTCGTCCAGCGGACGACCATTGACCGTGATGTTGCCGGTGCCCTTGCGCAGGAACACGCGGGCGGTGGAGGACTTGCGACGGCCGGTGCCGTAGTTCTGAGTGATAGCCATGATTAGATGTCCAGGACCTGCGGCTGCTGAGCGGCGTGCGGATGATTCGGGCCGGCGTAGACCTTGAGCTTGCGATACATGTCGCGGCCCAGCGGGCCCTTCGGCAGCATGCCCTTCACGGCGGTCTCGATGACGCGCTCCGGATGGCGCTCCAGCGCCTGGGCCAGCGTCTCGGTCTTCAGGTTGCCGATGTAGCCGGTGAAGCGGTGGTACTTCTTGTCGGCCAGCTTGTTGCCGGTGACATGGATCTTCTCGGCGTTGATCACGACCAGGTAGTCGCCGGTGTCAACGTGAGGGGTATAGACGGGCTTGTGCTTGCCGCGCAGGCGGCGGGCCAGCTCGGTGGACAGGCGACCCAGGGTCTTGCCTGTGGCGTCGACGACGTACCAGTCGCGCTGGACGGTCTCGGACTTGGCGGTGAAGGTGCTCATGTGGATCTCGTGTGGATGGTCGGGCGGATTCCGCGGTTTCCCGGGCGGAACTTTGCCACGCGTTGTGAAGGGTGAAACGGAAGAGGCGGGATTGTACGGTGCGTTGCCGCAATGCGCAACCGCGCCTGCCCCCGCGTAGCGGGTGCCCGGGCAGACGCCGGTCTGCCGAGGCGGCACAATGGCCCCATGAACACGCGGACCTACTCCCTTCTCGACGACTGGCTGGTGGAGGCGCAGCGAGGACTGGACACCGTCTTCGGCAACCCGCCCGCCCACCGCGCCAACCCCGCCGGGGATACCCCCCAGGTCGCCCTGGACCCGGACGAGCAGCGCCATGCCGCCGGCCTGATGCGCATCAACCATGTCGGCGAGGTCTGCGCCCAGGGCCTGTATTTCGGCCAAGCGGCCGTCGCCCGCGACGACGCCACCCGCGCCCACCTGCTGGGCGCGGCACAGGAAGAAACCGACCACCTGGCCTGGTGCGCCGACCGCCTGCGCGAACTGGACAGCCGGCCCAGCCTGTTCAACCCGCTGTGGTACGCCGGCAGTTACGCGCTGGGCGCCCTGGCCGGCCTGCGCGGGGATGGCTGGAGCCTGGGGTTCGTGGTGGAAACCGAGCGCCAGGTGGAGGCGCACCTGGACGAGCATCTCGAATCGCTCCCCCCGGCCGACCTGCGCAGCCGCGAGATCCTGACCGTGATGAAGGCCGACGAGGCCCGCCACGCCGAGCACGCCGAGCAGGCGGGCGCGCGTACCCTGCCCGCGCCGATCCCCACGCTCATGGCCGGCGCCTCCCGCTTGATGAAGGCCGTCGCCTACCGGCTGTAGAGCGGAGCGTGCCCCGCCGGCTTTCCGGCCAGGCGTCGCGCGCCGCCGCCCCACATAGGGCCGGGCAAGCCCGGCTCCACCTGCCGTGCTCCTTGCAACGTGGGCGGCGACGGGCTCATGCGGTCGTCATGCGCGCAGCGCGCTAGGAGGCCAGTTTCAGTCCGATGATGCCGGCCACGATCAGCCCAATGCAGACCAGCCGCGCCGCCGTGGCCGGCTCGTGGAACAGCCACATCCCGACAAACGCCGTACCGACGGCACCGATACCCACCCAGATCACGTAGCCCGTGCCCAGCGGGATGTGCTTCAGCGCGACCGCCAGCAGCCAGAAGCTGGCTGCCGCGGCCACGGCGGTGATCAAGCTGGGCACCAGCCGGCTGAACCCCTCGGAATACTTCAGGCCCACCGCCCACACCACTTCCAGCAATCCCGCCACCACCAGCCAGACCCACGCCATACGCCACCTCCTCAGGTCGATCGCCCGGGCCATAACGCGAAACGGCCCGGAACTCGCGTTCCGGACCGCCGTCGGTCCTGATCCGCGGCTCGCGCCGCGGGCGGGTCGTCCCGCCTCTTGCAGGGGGCAGACCGGCGCGGGCCACCCGGACCGGGCGCCACCCGCGCCACCGCCAATCCGTCATTCGGACAGGTTGCGCCCGTGGTACAGCTCCTCGATCTCCCGCTTCAGGCGCGCCTCGATCTTCATGCGCTCCTTGAACGAGAGATTCTTGGCCTTTTCCTCGAACAGGTAGTTGTCCAGGTCGAAGTCCTTCAGGTGCATCTTCGTGTGGAAGATGTTTTCCTGGTAGACGTTGACGTCCAGCATCTCGTAGCGCGACTTGATGTTCTTGGCCAGGAAATCCTGGATCGAGTTGATCTTGTGGTCGATGTAGTGCTTCTTGCCCTTCACGTCGCGGGTGAAGCCGCGCACCCGGTAATCCATGATGACGATGTCGGACTCGAGGCTCTCGATCAGGTAGTTCAGCGCCTTCAGGGGCGAGATCACGCCGCAGGTGGCCACGTCGATGTCAGCGCGGAAGGTCGCGATGCCGTTGTCCGGATGGGTTTCCGGATACGTGTGCACCGTGATGTGCGACTTGTCCATGTGGGCCACCACCGCGTCGGAGATGATCTCCCTGCCCGCGTCCTTCTTGTCGATCACCGGTTCCTCGGAAATGAGGATGGTCACCGAGGCCCCCTGCGGGTCGTAGTCCTGGCGAGCCACGTTCAGGATGTTGGCGCCGATGATCTCCGCCACATCCGTGAGGATCTGGGTCAGGCGGTCGGCGTTGTACTCCTCATCGATGTACTCGATGTACCGGCGACGCTCGTCCTCGGAAGAGGCGTAGCACACGTCGTAGATATTGAAGCTCAGCGCCTTGGTGAGGTTGTTGAAGCCTTGCAGCCGCAGGCGAGGCAGGGGTTTTACCACGGCGGTGGTCCCTCTCTGGGGGGTATCGGATGAGGGGGCGGATTATGCGCCATATGGGGTGACAGCGGAATGTCCGCGTCCGCCCGTCGGCCGGTCGGCACGAGACTGGCCCAGCCCTTGCATGGCCTGCGTTTGCCGTCAGCCACGTATTCGGACTAAGCTTCCTGAATTACGAGCTGCGACCACCATGAGCCTAGGCATCCCCCTTTCAGCCCCCGCTCGCCCCGCCGCCAGTCCCCTGACGCCGGACACCGCCACGCTTGAGCGCTTCCTGGCCCACAGCCATCGTCGCCGCTACCCTGCCCGTGCCGATGTCTTCCGCCCGGGCGACCCGGCCGGCACCTTGTATTACGTGGTCAGCGGCTCGGTCAGCATCATCACCGAGGAAGACGACGACCGCGAACTGGTGCTGGGCTATTTCGGTGCCGGCGAGTTCGTCGGTGAAATGGGCTTGTTCATCGAATCCGACCGCCGCGAAGTGATCCTGCGCACCCGCACCCAGTGCGAACTGGCCGAGATCAGCTACGAGCGCCTGCACCAGCTGTTCCTGGGCACCCTGTCCGCCGACGCTCCCAAGATTCTGTACGCGATCGGCGCCCAGCTGTCGCGCCGCCTGCTGGACACCAGCCGCAAGGCCAGCCGCCTGGCGTTCCTGGATGTGACCGACCGCATCGTGCGCACCCTGCACGACCTGGCGCGCGAACCGGAGGCCATGAGCCACCCGCAGGGCACCCAGTTGCGCGTGTCCCGCCAGGAACTGGCCCGGCTGGTCGGCTGCTCACGCGAGATGGCCGGACGCGTACTGAAGAAATTGCAGGCCGACGGCGCCCTTCACGCGCGCGGCAAGACCGTCGTCCTGTACGGCACGCGCTGACGCGACTCTCCAGGCAGGCCACCGAACGGTCGCCTGCCCCTTGGCCGCCGTGACGTGTCGGCAGGCCACTCGCACGGCCATCCGCCCGAACCAGCATCCTGCCCGCCCCTGCGCGCGCGCGTGGGCCGTGCCGACAGTCCGCATCCGCGCATGCCGCAGCCATCCGGCATGAAGCGCCTGGACCGGCGCGCGCGGCGGCGATCTGCGCGCCCGGCCTGCCGCTCGCCCGCCGCAGGAATTCTTCAGCGCGCGATATCCAGCGGCGCCTGCGACCGTGGCTCCACGCCCGGACCTGCGGCGCGCTGCTGCGCCTCCAGCGCCTGTTGGTGCGCTTCGACGCGGGCATGCCATGCCTGACCGACAGCCGATGCCTGCAGGCCCTGTTGCGCCGTCTGCAGCGCCGCCGGGCTTCCATCGCGTGCCGCCGCCAGCAGACGTTCGATTTCCGGGCTCGGCTGCCACACACCCGGCGCGGTTGACGTGACCGAAGGGGCAGGCGTCGCCTGCGGGGCGCCGGTCGGACGGTCGCGCGCCTCCTGCACCGCCGGCTCGCCCGGGGCCAGCGGCCCGCGAACGCGATCGATGCCGTCGAGCACCAGGCCCAAGGGGCCGCGCGCCGCGACCGTGACGCCGCGGCGCAGATCGCCCACATCGTCCCGATAGTCCGCGATGATGCCGCGGTGATCCTCCGCGAGCCGCCGCGCCTGCGGATCGGCCAGGGCGGAGCGGTCGGCCCGCCCTTCGCCATCCACCGGCAGGAAGTTGTGCATGCTGTGCGAGTCGGCGGACACCACCGACGCGGTCAGCGGCAGGTCCCGCTGCAGCAGGTCCCGCAGCATGTTGTCGTGATAACCGGTGCGGTGGAGGGTCTCGATCTCCTGCGCCGTGGCGTAGACGCGCACCTGCCCGTAATGGGGACTGGCCGAGCTGACCGCGTCGACCGCCATCACGTGGTTGGTCACGCGGTCGCCGCCTTCCGGAATGCGCCGGTCCAGGCTGGCCGCGCCGTAGGCATTGAAGGTCTCGCCGCGCAGGTCGAAATGATGCGCCGACACCTGGGCCAGGGTGCCGCCCAGGGAGTGTCCGGTCACGGTGACCTCCGGCAGGCTCCTGCCCGGCTCGCGTCCCTGCCGTTGCGCATACTCGAGCGCGCGACGGGTCAGCTCCACCGCGTCCGCGGCCTGGCGGTTGGTACGGGCGAACACCATGCCGCCGTCGGCCACCACGCCATCGAGAAACGCCTCGCGCCCGAACTCCGTGCCGCGATGGGCGGCCACGACCGCGCCGCTGGCTTCATGCTGGTAGATGGTGCCCTGGTAACCGGTCCGCGGATTGTCCACGTAGTCGACCACGCGATAACGTTCTCCGCCGATCACCACGTCCTTGTTGACCAAGTCCTGCATCTGGCCGCCACGGTCGTAGCTGTGATCGGCCAGATGCGCGTACTGCTGCGGGGTGAGTCCCATCGTCAGGCCTCCCTGGCGGTCAGCACGATGCCGAAGAACTCATCGCGCTGGTCGGCCCGCACCTTCTGCAGATCCGGTTGCCCGTAATCGCGATAGCTTTCCGCGCCCGGCTCCTGCGGATAGCGCGCCTTCCAGTAGTGGATCGCCTTGGCGGCGCCCTGCGACACCTCGTCGCCGTTGAGCTTGGCCACGAAACGCGTGCCCCCCTCGGCGCCCGGCGCCCGGAGCTGCACCTGGGCCTGGATCAGCTGCCAGCGGCATACGCCGCGCCCGTGGTAGTCGGCATCGACCATGCCGTCGGCATGGAAGACGCCGGCGTATTCGTTGTCGGAGACGCGCTGCAGGCGCACCGGGATATCGTGCGTCGGCACGGCCGAGGTATGACCTCCGGGATTGTCCTTCGGCGGCGGCAGGCATTCGGGATTGACGACGTCGTACTGCGCCGCGCTGGAAACGACCTCCAGGGGACCGGGAGCCCCCTCGATGCGCAGGGTCAGGCGATAGGCCTGGCGCGGGGCGGGATTCTCGGTGAATGTCGGGGGGGTGGTTTGACTGCTCATGGCACCGCTGCATGCTGTGGGGGAAACAAGAAGGAGAAGGAAGGCCGTAGCCAGCGCCTTACTTCGCCCATCCGGTAGGTGATCCATCTTCATTCTCCTCGACTCGCATCGACGGCTGACGCCGTCCTCGGGATTCCGGCTGCGCGGAGGCACGGCTCAAGGCCCGCCATCCGCGCACCCGTTGACGATCGGCGACCGCGCTGGACGAGGGGCGCGGAGCATCCATGCCGCCCGGCGCCCCACACGACTCAGCGGGCCGGGCCCGTCGGGTCGCGACCGGTGACGGACGGTTCGATCGTCGGCCGTTCCGTCCGCCACGATTCGCCTGCAGGCGTCTTGAGGTAGTCGTCCAACGCCTGGCGCATGGCGCGGTCGTCACCGCCATGCATCGCCGCGAACATGCGGTCCACGAACGAGCGCTGTGCGTCCTCGCTGCGTGCCTGCGGCAGGGCACTGGCCGCTGCGGGATCGCGTGCGGTCTCGCGCGTGGCCGCCGCCAATGCCTCGCGGGAACGATCGCCGTACTCGCCATCCACCTTCAGCCCGCGATCGGCCTGGAACGCGCGCAGGGCATGTTCGGTCTGCGGCCCGAACTTGCCCGAGGTCGTCTCCAGCGGCCTGCCATCCGCGCCGCGGTAGCCCAACTGGTTGAGCTGCTGCTGCAATTCGCGCACCGCGGCACCCGATGCGCCGTCGCACAGCACTTCGGCTGCGGGCGGGCGTGAGGGTAGGGGGGCATCGCGCTCGGCGCCGCGCAACAGCGGCAACGGATCGACCTGGCGGCCATCGCGCCACATCTCGAAGTGCAGATGGGTATCGCCCTGGGCCGGCGTATTGCCGCTGCGCCCCATGGTGCCGATCTGCTGCCCGGCTTCCACGCGCTGCCCGTTGCGTACGCTGAACTCGTCCAGGTGGAAGTACTTGGTCAGCGTGCCGTCGTCGTGCCGCAGGTGCACGGTGTTGCCCGCCGCGCCGTTGTTCGGGCGCACCACGACCGTGCCGCCGGCGACGGCCACCACCGGATCGCCGACGTCGCCCTCGATGTCGATACCACCGTGGCGCCGGCCGCCGCTGCGCGGCGTGCCGAATTCGCCCCGCCCCTCGCGCGGCTTGTCCGCCTGGTTGATCTCGCGGTTTCCGGGCGTCGGCCAGACCAGCCCGCCCTCGTGCTGGCGCGTCGCCGTGGGCAAGGGTGGGTTGCGCTGCTGATCGGGCAATGCCAGCTGTTGCGCGAGCGCTTCGCGCGTGCGCGCATCGGCGGTGCCGGTCGCTTCCAACTGGTTGGCGGCCTGGAAGGCGCGTACGGCTTCCTGCGTCCTGCCGCCGTAGATGCCGGAGCGGGTTTCCAGTTCGGCCCCCTGCGCATCGCGGAAACCGAGCTGGTTCAGCGAGGCCTGCAGGGCACGCACCTCGTCGCCGCGCTCACCGCTCTGCAGCACGCCATCGGCCAGCGGCGACGTGCGCTCGCGCGCGTCCGCGCCCGGCTGCGTGGCCTGGATGCCGCGGTCGGGAATGCTGATGGCGGCGTACTTGCTGTTCCAGTACTGCGAGAAGGCGGTGGCCAGTCCGCGATCGTCCAGCCCGCGCAGTTCGGCCGCGGTATGTCCGGTCAGTCGCTCGGCGTCGCGTCCGCTGATGTTGTTGAGGATGTTGCGACGGGTGTCGTCGCGGGTGAACTCACCGGTCGCGATCGCGCTCTGGATGGACGCATAGCCCGCCGCGCCCTGCTGGTGGGCCAGGTAAAGATCCAGTCCGCTGGGCGTCTCCTGCCCGGAAAGGAAATCGTGTCCGCTGCGCGCCTGCCTGCGCGCGATATCCGCCAGGTTGTCGCGATACAGCTCGGCCGCCGCCTGCGTGCTGGCCGCGGGATCGAATTCCCGGCCCGCAATACCGTACTGCGCCGCCGTGCCCGGCATGAACTGGAACAACCCCTTCGCACCGCTGGGATTGCTCGCATCGGGATTGAAGCGGCCGCCCGTCTCGATGTAGGCGAAACGCAGGAAATCCTCGCGCGGAATGCCGCTGGCCTGCGCCTGGCGTTCGACGATGTCGAGGATCTGTTCACGCGTGTAGTCACTGGCCATCACTGGCTCCTCTTGCTGAAGTTCGCGACCGTGGGTCGCAGGACGTCAACCGGGCTCCATCCGTGAGCCTTGTACAGGGCGGTCAACTCGAATGGGTCAGGGCTGGTACTGCCCTGTATTCGCGTCGAAGCGGTAGGTTACCGCATCTGCGGGCCCGAGCGCACGCACTTCGCCGGGACCCGAATTCGCAGTCCCGGACGGCGTCACCTTCACGGCCGGCAGTCCACCGTCCGCTGCCGGCTCGAACGCAAGGGCCCCGCTGCTCGCGCTGCATGGCATCACGCGGCCTTCGTCGCAGGCCGCGCTGTTGTCGCCACCGACCGGCACGCTGCCCACATAGCCCCACTTCCTGAACGGCAATGCGTCCTTGTCGTCGGGGTCGAACAGGAACAGGCTGGCCATCCGCACATCATTGCCATTGACGAAATCGAGCGTCGGCACCGCCAGCAGATACCGGCCGTCGCCCGTCGTGAACGACTGGGCCTTCCTCGAATCGTCGATCTGCTCCGGGCGACCCATCCGGCCGAACTCACCGACATAACCGTCGGTGTCCGGCTTGGACCACTCCACCTTGCCGTCCTTCTCGACACGCGTGAAGGTCGCCTGCGATATGGCGACATGTTCCGGATCCATCATGCCGTCGTCGCCTTCGGGGCCTTCGCCCTGGCTCTTGGCCGCGAAACCGGTGAAGTAATGCTTGCCGCCCAGGTCGAACGCATGGCCGTACCAGTAGCTGACGGTCGCGCCGCCGTCGATCGTGTAGCTGACCGCGCCATCGCCGTCGCGCTGGTAGATGAAATACAACACGCTGTCCGCGGAAGGCGGCTTCAGCTGCGACATGTCTTCTTCCTTCGTTGGGGGGAGCGGTGTCTCGGTCGCTGCGTCCGCGCTTTGTGGTGCCTGCGCATCGCAGCCGCCGGCGGCTATCGCCATGGCGACCAGGAGCAGGGAGGAAAGCTGTTTCATGTACGGCAACCTCATGGGGACGATTCCTCGGGTACGGATTCCGCCAGCGCAGGGCGGAGGTGATGCATCAATGACGGATCGGCGTGTTTTCCGGGCGCCCGGAGCCTTCCCAGCGCCCGGAGGAAATGGCTTTCGGACAGACCGTCTTGTACTGCGCCAAGGATAGGGTGTCGTCCTTCGTCCATGGCTTTCCGTATGGATTGGGCGGGTCGCAATACGGCATCAGCGTGTACGCGCCGGTGAAGGGCGGTATCGGCTTCCAGCACGGCGCGGGATTCCGTCTGATATCCTGCCCCTGCGTGCAGAACACGAACGGATCGTCCATCCGGTAGAACAGGCGCTGGTAATAACCGCTGGTGGATTGCGCGCTGAGATCGAACAGCGCCAGCAGGCCGAGCGGGATGGCGAACTTGATGTTTCGTTTCATGACTGCACTCCTTCGTAGTGCATGGACATCGATGCTCGCATCCCTAAAGACGCAAGCTGCCACGGGGCGAAGCGCGGCCGACTCCCGGGATGCCGACGTTTACGGACACCAGGTACAAAACATTGATCTAATCGCATGATGCGCCTCCACCTCCGCCGTCCGGCAGGCATCCGCAAACCACCATCCCGCGCGTCGGCAAAACGTTGATGCGCACTCTGGACATCCGGCAATAGGCAATCAGTTCACCAATACTGGATTCGAGCAAATTGAGAATATGACCTTGCAGGCATGTCCTTGATTGGTGTTCGCGCACTCTGTGAGTGCGGTCCTGCTCGCCTCTTCAACAGTTAGGCCTGGCTTGTACGTCACGTTGTAAATCGGACGATCTTCGATTGGCTCCGCAACCACTGCGCACTGGTTCTTGAAGGCGAGCACCACCTTGCATTCCCGCCCGCCCATTGACTTGCACTTGGCAGTAGCGGCCCTATTTGCGCCCCACCGGGTCAACTGTCCGGAGGAGCTACCCGTAACCGCAACCTGTGAGTCATTCGCAAAAGCCCCCCACGTGCTCCTCCATCTGGGTGCCGGTGGCGCAGGGTTCTGCGTGGCTGCCGTCCCCGTCGGAAGACAAACGGAACTACCCGGCGTCACTCCTTGGGGGCAAGCGGTTTGAGCGCTAACGACCCCGACAGGCACGAGTAACGCAGTGCTCAGTACAAGTCGGACCGCATGATTCATCTTCATGGAAGCCTCCAAGACCTATTCGATCGCTGTTCGGCGAACCTGAGCCGGTGGGGAGGCTCCGCCAACGGACTCCGATGCGACCGGAGCCGGCGCATACCCACCACCCGGTCGCGTCGGCTGCATCACCTGCCCCTGCCCAAACGCGTTGTACGCCATGAACTGCCCGATGGTGCCCTGGAAGAACGCGGCCGCCATCGGCGGTACGGTGATCAGGAACAGGGTCATCAGCAATCCCAGGCCGCCCTGTTGCATCGCCATGCTGCTGACGCCCTGTGGCGATCCATTGGCCGCGAGCGTGGTCAGGTACTGGGTGACATAGGAGACCGCGACCGCACCGAGCAGCTTCGAGATCATCGACACCGTGAAGCTCAACACGGCCAGCGAGAACATGGTGCCGATGCCGTACCACACCCATTTCTGGAACATGCCCTTGGTCTGCTCGAACCCCAGGCACAGGATGAAGAAGGGCCCCAGCCCGATGAACAGCGCCATCGCCATCTTGTACATCAGCAGGATAGCGCCCCCCATCAGCGAAGGCCCCGCAACGCCTACCCCCGTGAACCACATGGTCCGCGTCTTCGCCGCCTGCAGCGTCTCGTCGAAGCTGGTGTACAGCGCATCGATGGCGACCATGGCGACCTCCATGGTCTGCAGGTTGTCGTCGATGGAGTCCTCGGGCCCTTCGTCCTCACCGGTCACCAGCTGGTTGATGGTGGTCGGCATGTCGTCGGTCAACAACTGGTGGATATTGCTGCTGCCCAGCGTGAACGTGGTGGCCACGGTGATGATGAGCACCCACTTCAGCGAATGGACCACCAGCTCCATCATGAACTGGCGCGATTGGCCCGTGACGATGCGGTAGCCCTGCAGCAGCACCCAGAGCGTCAGCAGGACGAAGGCGATGCCGCCTATCCACTCGGCCATCGCACCGAGCAGATTGTCGCGGAAGATGTTGATCTCCTCGTCGATCCAGTCGAACACCAGGCGGAAGAACGCCCAGCGCTCGACAGCGCCGATCGCCGCCTCCATGCCGCGCAGCAGCAGGGCGTATCCGTTATCCAGTGAAGGCAAGTGCGCCATGTTCATTCCTTCGTGCCGCCGCGTTACGTCCTGCGCCGCTGCGGATGCTGCTATCCGGGTTCAGTTGCGACGGCGCGGGGATTGAGCCGATTCGAGGGCGACCTTCAGCGCAGCGATACCCACTGCCCCACCGATCGCGCCGCCCAGCCCTCCCGCGTCGCCCTTGCCTTCCAGCGCCTGCTGGGCCAGGGCCTTGCTGGCCTCCTGCAGGTAACCGATGCGGGCCACGTAGGCGTCCATGTAGGTCTGCTGCTGTTGGCGGTCGATCTCCATCTGCGACATCAGCAGCAGGATGCGGTTGGTGTTGTCCTGCAGCTTGCCGACCTCGTGGCTGCGGATGTTGGCGCGCTGGCGCTTGAGTTCGTCCAGATACCGCTGGCGCTGGGTGGTGACCTCGTACATCTTCAGCGAGTAGTTGTACTTCGCCAGCTCCGTGTTCACGATCTCGCGGCACAGCTGGTACTGCTGCTGGGCGACTCCACTCGTGGCCTGCTTGCAGCGATTTTCGGCATTCATGTTCACCCCGCTCTGGGTGGGCTGCGCATGCTGCAGCTTCTCCTCCGGCTCGGGCGCGGCCTTGCTGTTCTCGTTGTTGCCGTTGAAGGACTCGAACACCTGCTGCTGGTAGATCTCGCGCAGGTTGCCGGTGACGGTCCCATTGCCGTTGCCGCTGGCGCTGGTGGTGCCGATGCGGCTGTTCATGTCCTGGAGCTTGGTGTTGGCTGCGTTGTCCACGACCCTCCACTGCGCCTGCGCACTGGAGGCGATGCCCAGTCCTGCGACCAGCAGGAGGGTGGCGACGTGGCGGGGGGTCTTCGATGCGGGCTGGCTCATGTTCGTATCCTCGGCTGTCCGTCAGCGCTGGAGGCTGGAGTGGGTGGGCCGCGGTGACCGCGGGCCGGCAGAACGTTCTTCACGATGAGGCGATGAAGCGGAGGGGGCGCGGCGGCTGCGCGATCCCTTGCGCTCCTCCTGGAAGCGCGGCAGCCACTGCTCGGGCAGCAGGTCGGCCTTGTCGATCCCGAGGCGCTGTGCTTCCTCGTCGACGATCCGATGCATGATCTCGATGTTGTCCGTGCTGGCCGAGATCACCGCCAGCGCATCGTCCAGCCCGCGCAGGTTGAGTTGGCATACGGTGGATGCATGCCCCTGCTTGACGAGGAAGCAGCGCGAACGCTCGTCCAGGCCCTTGATCACCTCGAACTCGGCATCGGTAAGCTTGAGGCCCTCGATGTAGTCCTCGCGCGCCGCGTTCGGATTGGGCAGCAGGATCAGCGTGGCGGTCTGTTCGATGAGCGCGGCCGAGATGTCGCTGGCCAGCGCATCCTCGGGGCTCTGCGTGGCGAAGATGCCCAGGCCGTTCTGCTTGCGGATGGTCTTCTGCTTGTTCTTGGCGAAGTCCTTCAGCGCACCGCCGCCGTCGAGGATCTTCCAGAACTCGTCCATCACGTAGATGAGCGGCCGCCCGTCGATCAGCTCCTCCAGGCGGTGCAGCAGGTAGTTGACCACCGGCACGCGGATCTCCGCGTTCTCAATCA
The DNA here is from genome assembly GCF_022965755.1 of Pseudoxanthomonas sp. F37. Classification (NCBI taxonomy): domain Bacteria; kingdom Pseudomonadati; phylum Pseudomonadota; class Gammaproteobacteria; order Lysobacterales; family Lysobacteraceae; genus Pseudoxanthomonas; species Pseudoxanthomonas sp. F37. The sequence continues at coordinate 3,299,307 of NZ_CP095187.1, forward strand.
CGTCGGTGTAGTCGAAGCCGATGATGCTGGCCCGGCCCAGGTCGATCGTGTCCACCGGGTTGTCGAACACCCAGCCCAATGCGTTGCCGGCCGTCCACTTGCGCAGGCGCGCATACAGCCCGTCGTCGCCCATGTTGGGCAGGCTCTTCTGGAAGTTGGTCATCGAGCGCAGGTGCAGGGGCATGTCCAGCATGGCCTCCACCGCGCGGAACACATCCTCGTCTTCCCGCGCCGTATAGTGGACCTTGCCCGCGAGCACCTTCACCAGGCCGGCCAGGAACTGCACGTTCCCGTCCGTGCGCTCGCACTGGAAGGGGTTGAAGCCGGTCGGATCGCCGTTCTCGAGCGCCAGGTAGTTGCCGCCACAGGCCCTGACGAAGATCTCGGCGCCACGGTCCTTGTCGAAGAAGAAGATGGTCGGCACGGGGTCGAACTTCTGCACCTGGCTGAGCAGGAAGTTGATCAGCGCGGTCTTGCCGGTGCCGGACTTGCCGATCACCATGGTGTTGGCAATCGCCTTCTCGCCCAGTGAGTTCTCCGCCGGGTGCGTGGCATGGAAATTGAAGTAGTACGGCTGCCCGTTGGTGGTCTGGAGCACGGTGACGCACTCGCCCCACGGGTTGTTGTCGCGCTTGCCGGTGGCGAAGTTGTGCAGGGGCGAAAGTCCCAGGAAGTTCAGCGAGCTGACGTTGGCCAGCCGTGTGCGGTACCGCCAGTTGCCCGGCAGTTGCGAGTAGAAGGACGAGCAGACGGCCAGGTCTTCCTTGGCCGAGACGAAGCCGGCGTTGGACAGCTCCGCGCGCGCGACCGCGACATTCTGCGAGAGCCGCTGCTGGTCCTCGGCGTACAGTGTCAGGATGAAGTGGTATTCGCCGAGCACGAAGTTGCCCGACGCCACCTGGTCCATCGCATGGTCGAGCTCGGCGATCTGGCTGACCGCCTTGTCGCCCGAGGAGATCATCATGCCCTTGGTGCGGTCCAGCACCTTCAGCGCGTCCTGGCGGCCCATCGGACTGAACGAATGGGTGATGACGTACTCGAAATCGAGGTACTTCAGCCCGTTGAGGATGCCCGGCCAGGTGCCATCGGTGTACTCCTTGATGTTGAGGATGGCGCCGAAGTGGTTCTGGCCGTCCGGGGTACTCACGACGAAGTCGCCGGTCTTGGACGAAAACATGTGCCGGCTCACGGCCAGGTAGTCGTAGAGCGGCGCGCGCAGTACCGGCACGGGTTCGGAGATGCGGTTCAGCACGAAGCCGAAGAACTCCAGCGTCTCCGAGAACACGCCGCCCTTCTCCGACTCGTACATGCCCAGCCTGACCGGCGCGTAATCCTTGAGCACCGCTTCGACATTGCCGGCCAGTTCCATGAGCTTTGCGACGGCCTGCTCCTGCTCGGCCTGCAGGCGGGGAATGTTCGCGGACTTCTCGACGAACTTCTTCCCCATCACGATGGGGCGATAGATCATGGTGAGGTACAGCTCGTTCTGCATGATCTTCTGCGCCGACAGTGTGCCGAAGTAGCTGTCGGACAGTTCCTGGTTGAACGCCTGCGCATACCGCGCGCCCGAGCGGATCCGGCCCCGGCGCCGCACGTCGTGCACCCAGAAAGCGACGTTGACGAAGTCCGGCGCGCGCAGCGTCTGCAGCATGCGGTTGAAGCTGTTGTGCCGGTGCTCGAGCTCCCACTCCTCGCGCCCGACGAACGGCAGCCCGTCCAGGCGCCACGTCAGCAGGAAGTCGCCTCCCGTCGTCTTGACCACGTGCGGCGACACGTGGGCCGAAAACGGAATGAACTCGGCGATGGAGAGATCGGGCGCGAGCATGGGTCAGTCCGGAATGGATGGGTCGAAACGCTTGCGATAGCTGTTGGGCGTCATGACCCACATGCCTTCGTGGTGGCGGAGGTTCCGGACCCTGGTCCGGAACCGCCACCGCAGGCCCAGCAGCCGGAAGATCATCTCGTCGCGGCGCGCCATCTGCCGCATGACGAAGATGACCACCGGCAGCAGGGCCAGGCAGAACATGTTGACGTAGAACGTGAGCAGGAGGCAGCCACCCGCCCCGATCGCGAAGGGCACGTAAGGCACCCCCATGAACATGGGCGGGCGGGTGCAGCCCCTGAAGAGCACGTTCTTATGCATGCTGCATCAGCATCTGGCCCACGACCATGGCCGTGGAGGTCACGTCATCCGGCAGCAGCATCTTGGCGATCTGGGCCGCCGCGCCGATCAGGAAGCCGCCGATGAGGACCGGCGCCACGTCGCCCACGCGCTTGTGGTTGAAGGCGATCTGATAGCCGGAAAAGATCACCGCGATCGTGACGATGGCGATGGACGCCACATTGAGCAGGCTGTTGATGTTGGTGAAGAAGCTGGTGACGCGGTCTTCCGCACCGGAGCCGTCCTGGGCGAATGCGAGTTCCGGCATGGCCAGCATGGCGAACACGAGGGCTGCGGTAACGGCCAAGGAGAGGAACGGCTTGGTTTGAGCGGCATGCAGGTTGTTCATGGTGTACCCCAAAGGATGATGGTGTTGATGGGCGGCACGCTCGCGTGCCGGTATGCCATCCATGGCGGATGCTGCTAGAAGACGAAAGCCTCATCCCTCCCGGATGTCTGCACAGCCTGCGGCGCCTGGGGCGTCGCGGCGGTGTTCTGGTGATAGGGCTGGACCGTGACAGGCGCGTCTGTGAGTGCGGGCGCGGCGACCGGCGGCGCCGCCCGGACCGGCGCCGGGCGCAGAGCGGCGACCGAAGGTGCCGCCGGGTCCACTGCCTGGGGAGGCGGGGTGGCGCCCGGGGTGTGGCCAGCCGCCGCTTCCTCGATGCGGCGCGCAACGCGCGACGGCATCGCGGCCTCGCGGCGTGTGTGCTGTGCGGCGCGCTTCGGGCTGGCGTGCGCCCGCTTATCGATCACCGGAATGGGCGCTGCGGCGCCGGCCGCCGTACGCGCCTGCCACGAGGCGAATACCTTCTGCACATACCCGTGCCGGTAGCCGGTGGTGAAGTTGCCCGAGTAGTAGCAGCTGAAGGCCTTGCCCCAGTCGCTTCCGGAGCGGCCATAGCATTCCGCCAGGATGCGCGAGCCCGCACGCAGGTTGGGGCATACGTCGAAGGCCTTCTCGTAACTGTCCAGGCCCTGGCGCGCGAGGTTGTGGCGGTTCACCTGCGCCAGCCCCAACGAGAAGTTATAGCCGCGATCCTCCAGCATCTGCACGGTCGAAAGCGCCTCGGGCAGGTTCCGAGGTTGGCGCGCCAGCCGCCCCCCGACCACGCCTATCGCGTAGGGATTGAATGACGATTCCACCTTCACCACGTGCTCCATCACCGTCGGCGGTACCGCCAGACCGGTGCACCCCATCAGCTCCATGCCAGGCAACATCGGACTACCTCCCTTCCTCGGCGACACCGCCGGCGACACCGGCCGACGCATCGCGGCGCGGCGCGATCTTCGTGTCCTGCAGGAAACCTCGCGCAAACGGGTTGGACGCGGACATGGGCAGGTTCGGCAGGGCGGGCATACCGGGATCTCCTGTCAGGCCAAGGCGCGGGCGGGATCGAAATCGATGCCGGTGATGTAGCGGCGGCCGGCATGGGCCTTGATATGCACCACGATGTCGATGGTCATCTTCAGCAGCCGCTTGATCACCTCGAATTCCAGGCCTGCCCCCTCGGCGGAGGCTTTGACCATCAGCGCGAGCTGGTCCCAGGTCTGGGCGGTGCTGCCCGCATGGCAACTGGTGATCGACCCCGGGTGTCCAGAGGCGCAATTGCGGATGAAGTAGAACGATTCGTCGCCCCGCAACTCGGCCAGGATGATGCGGTCGGGCTTCATCCGCAGGCAGGCCTCCATGCAGTTCTTGGCGGTCACGTTGCTCGCGCTTTGCCCACCCTTCGAATAGAGCAGGTGGACCACGTTCGGCTGGCGGATGAACAGTTCGCGTGCATCCTCGATGGTCACCAGGCGCTCCTGGTCGGGAATGTGATTGACCAGGGATTTCATGAAGGTGGTCTTGCCACTGCCGGTGGCCCCGGCCACCACGATGTTCTTGTGGTAGATGACCGCCTTGCGGAAGAACTCGGCATAGTTGCGGCTGCGGCGCAGATCGAGCAGCTCCTGATCGTGGTCGCTCAGGGCGTGTTGCTGCTCCAGGATCTCGTCGAAGAAGCCGTCCTGGTCGTACTGTTCCAGCGTCTTGCTGAACTTGGCCGGCAGCCGGATGGTGATCGATACCTTGCCCGCATCGCACGCGGGAGGAATCACGAACTGGGCGCGCTGGCCCGTCGGGAACGTCAGCGAGACCATCGGGTCGATATCGGTGATGCGCTGGCCGGTATTGCTTTCGTTGACGACGGAGGTGCAGAACTGCCGGGCGCGCTCGAAGGTCAGGGTCGGCACGTCGGCCTTCAGCCAGCCCGCGCGCGCGGTCTCGAGATAGATCTCGCCCGGGCGATTGATGCAGATCTCGGTCACGTCCGAGGAATGCATGTGCTCGCCGATGCCGAGCACCTGGTACTGGTAGTCCAGGAACTCGTTCGAGACGCGGGCGAGGGGCTCGTTCTGCGTGTCCATGGCCGGGCGTCAGCGCATCACCGCGGAGAAATCGACGTCGCGCGCCACATAGATGTTGACGATGGTGCCCTGGTTGATGGTCACCGTCGGGGGGCGCGCCATGTTGCGGTCCAGCGCCATGTTCGCCAGGCGCTCCATGGTGCGGGCGGTGTTGCTTTCGTAGGGGTTCTGGACGATGGCGCCATTGACGATCGACGTTTCCTGCGGGCCGTGCTTGGCGCCGGCGTACTTGAAGGCGTCGCTCAGCATGCTGATCAGCAGCGCGGACGAGATGCGCTGCGCCCAATGCGCGGTGTAATGCCCCGGATTGCCGGCCGCACCCAGCATGTCGGTGCCCGGGCTGCGCATGTTGACGTCCATGCCGGTGGGCGTGGTGATGCGGTCCCACACGATGGCGGCGCGCTCACCGATGATGGCGTCGGAGTTGTAGCTGCCCATCACCTTGGAGCCACGCGGCAGCAGCAGGCGCTTGCCGTTGACCGAATAGACCGGCTCGGTCACGACGCAGGACGTATAGCCCGGCACGTCGGTGATGACGCGCGATTCCAGTACGCAACGGATATAGGTACCGCGCAACAGCAGGGTGTTCGGGTTGTACAGCGGCTTCGCGCTGGTGATGCCATCCGGCGGTTCACGCGGCGCGGCGGGGGCCTGGCCCTGCCCCATGAGCGCGGCGTACTGCGCCATGCCGGCATCGTCCATGCCCGCGCCGGCCGCGGCATCCGGATTGGTGGCCTCGCCGAACGTCGTCGCCATGTCGAGCATCCGGCGTTCGCGCAGGGAGGGCTCCTGCCGCTCGGGCATGCCGGTGGGCATCGCCATCATGGAGGCGGCCGAGGCCCCGGTGTCGTCGACGACCGGAAGCGGAGGCAGGTCGGGTTCGACAGGCACCGGGGGCGCCTCGGGAGGAAGCTCTGGGAGGTCGCGCGGCGCGGCGGGAATCACCACCTGCTCGCCCTTGGCCTGCGCGGGCTCGCGGTCCTGCTTCGACGACAGGCCGCCGTTGAAGATCCAGAGCACGACAAGCAGCATCAGAACGATGATGCCGGCCAGGAACAGCAGCGCCTTGCGGTTGAGCCGCTGCACGTCGGCCGAACGCAGGTACGGCGCATTGGCATCCAGATCCGGATCCGGCGCATTGCGCGCGGCTTCGTAGGGATTCTGCGGGCCGGCGCGGTCCGGATGGTCGCTGGGCGTCTGGTTCATTGCTCGGAACTCCTGCGCAGGCCCACCACGTTGTCGCCATGGCGGATGACCAAGTAGGGGTAGGTGCCATGCACGACGATGGTGTCTTCCTGCACGGTCGAGTTCACGACGAACTCGTCGCCGTCCTCGCTCTCCCGCGCGAACACCACCGGGAAATTGCCGCTCGGAAAGCGCGTGCGGTCGCCCATGCGGATGTAGGTGAAGCGGCGGTCGTCGTAGACCGTCGTCGGGACCAGCCATGCCGGCCCCCGCTTGCGCTGCGCGTACTCGTAGTTGAAGTGGTATGCGCGGCCGGGCTCGACGTCCGTGCTCAGCTCGGACGCCACCTCCTGCGGCTTGCCTGTCGCGCCTGCGAAACTGGTGTCGCCGGGGTAGGCGAAGGTGATGCGGTACTGCACGCCGGCCGCCCTGGCCTGGTCGAGCACGCGCCAGTCCGTGGCCACCACCTTCAGTTCGAAGATGTAGGAGTGCGCGGCCGTGCGGACCAGAAGATTGGTGTCCACGTCCACGTTCTTGGGCTTCAGGTAGAACACATTGCCGCGACGGCTGATGTCCCATCCCCCGCTGAAGCCGGTGCTGAAGTCCAGGATCTCCTCGTGCGGCGACAGTTCGATCTGGGTGGTGATGCCCAGACCGGTGCGCACTGGATAGACCTTGTCGGGCGCGTACGTGTACTGCTCGATCACCTGCGCGGACGCGGGCGCCGCCATCAGCAGCATGCCTAGCGCGGCCAGACGCAACATGGTGTCCTTCCACCTCATCGTTGGGGCACTCCGGTTCCGGTCTCGGGGTCCGACTGCTCCGCAGGCAGCGGCGCGGTCGACACATCGTTTTCGCCGGGCGTCTGGGCCGGGTCCGGCACCGCCGCCGCTGGCGGCTCCACGCCCGCAGCGGCCGGCGCCATGCCGGCGGAGGGCGGCGGCGCGGGGAACTCCCGTTCCGGCAGCGCCGCAGAGGCGAAGTCGTCGTCCACGCGGTAGTTGGTCACCCGGAACCCCAGCGGATTCAGCAGCCTGTCCTCTTCGTTGAGGCGCAGGTCGGGGTTGTAGGTGAACTCCAGGGTGGCGATCTTGCTGTCCAGGGCCTGCGAAGTGCCCCGGCCCTTGTCGTAGACACTGCGCTGGAAGCGCACTGTCGCGCCCGTCGGCCGCTTGCCACCCGTGCCGCCGATCAACACGATGCTGAGAATGCGGACGCGCACCGCGCGGCCTCCGCCATACAGCCGGAAGGGCCGCTCGGGATTGCTTTCCGAGTGCAGCGCGACGTAGGCCGGCGCCACGCCCGGACCGGCCATGGACAGCGTGGTCCGCCAGTTGCGCTGGCCGATCAGGCCGGAGTCGTACGATTCGCGCGCCAGCACGAACTGCGCCACGTTGCTCTTGTTGATGGCTTCTTCGGTGGTGATGTCGCGGTCCTGGAAGTTGCCGGACAACCGCGCCACGCTGGACGTGCCCGTATAGGGATCGGCCATCACCAGATAGGGGACCTTTTCCTTCAAGGGCAGGAAGAGGAAGTAGCCGCCAGCCAGGATCAGCGCCATCACGATGGCCGACCACGCCACCAGCCATGCCCTGCGCTCGCTCTTCCTTGCGCGTTCGGCCAGGGTCAGCTCGAAGCTGACCCCGTGCGCGACGGCGCGATCGATGTCGTGGGAAGAAGTCGCTCTCTTGAACATGCGCGGCTACGCCTTCAGTCGCTGAGCGCTGCGGTCGGCGCCACACCCGCCGACGGCGGCAACGACTGGCTCACCACTATCCGCGGACGCTCCACCATCACGCGCACGCCCTGCTCCGCATACGCGGCCGACAGCGCGCTGGCCGCCTCTTCAAGACTGCTCGTGCGGATCTGGGCGACGGGCGCGTGCAGCGTGTAGTCGTTCGGGTGCAGGTAGGCCAGCGTCAGTCGCGCATCCTTGGCCCAGCGGCCGAGCATCGTCTTCAGCGTGCCATCGGCGGGAGAGGCCTGGTAAACGTAGGCCTGCTGCAAGGGAATCGCCTGCGGAGCTTCGGGGAAGCGGTTCACCGGACGCCAGCGTCCTCCGACATCGGTCGGCGCGGGCGTCGCGCATCCAGCCAGTCCCGCCACCACGCATGCCAGGCCAGCCACCAGAGACGCACGCACAACGAGCTTTCGACTCACGAATCCACCACCCTGCAATCGTCGGCAACACGAACCCGCTGCGCCCCATGCGGGTCGCGTCGCGGTACTGAAGATTGTGTGCGGGCGGCAGTGCGCGAACGCGCATCGGGATTCGCGGCCTGGCCGCGATCTTCGCCGTGCATGGGACGAAGGCCCATGCCATACCCCCTGTACGCATCCATGTGATCAACGCTCCAGTGAAACTCATGACACTCGCGAATCACATTCGATCCGCTTACCGCATCACTACATTCGCGCCGAACATATCCACGCGAATTTGTGTCGTCAACCCACTTTCCCGAGTAAACATGTGTACGAGCATTTCCTTGTCGCGCCGCACTCCTGAGAAATCCCATAAAACAAGGCGGATATTGCAGATTCGTGAAGCACGGCGTGCAACTTCACTCATGGATGTGAAGGCGATTGTGAAAACAGGGAGCACGTCACACCATGACGTGAAAGCAATCTTCACTCGCATGAACGGAGTAATCGTATGGCGATAATCCAGCGGGATATTGAAGTCGCACCATGTTGTGCAGCATCCTGAAAGAAGTCGCTCCCGCTGGACAAGGAAGGATATGGACTCATCGAAGATGGACGAATTCGTCGCCAATGCCGCATTGCTGGCCGCCCACCTGAAGGAGCAGTGCGAACGGGCCGCGGCCTCGCAGCAGGCTTCCGCACAGGAGCTCCAGGGCGCGGCGATCGTGGTGCGCAAGACGATCGAGGAAGGCAAGCGCGAGCTGGTCGAGCACGCAGGTTCCGCCGTTTCCTCGGCGCTGGCGGAGAAGGTGCCCGCGGCGACGCGGGAGATTCTCGACAGTGCGGCCCGCCTGAAGCAGTTGACGGACCGCTTCCAGCACGAGCACGCCGCGATCGACCGGCGGTTGCGCTTCCTCGGTGCGAGTACGCTGGGGGCAATCGCGGTGGCATGCCTGCTGTTGGTGGCGGGCACCGGCTATGCGTCATGGCACAACGTGAAGCGCGCGCAGCGCGCACACGCGGACGCGGAAGTGCTGGAGGCGCTCCGCCACGTCACCATCACCGCGTGCGATGGCGCGCCGTGCATCAAGCTCGAGGACGGGCTGCGCCGTTGGGGAAAGAACAAGGACTATGTGCTCGTCGACGGTGGGGACCCGGCGGGGGACCCCGCGGGCCGGCGCTAGACGGAGCAGGCGGTTCACGGCGCGACCGCGCTCATGGACGCCGCAACAGGGGGAATCTTGGGAAACATGCGCATTCTGGCAAGCGTGGCGCTGGGCATCGCGGCCCTGGTGGCCGCTCTCTACCTGTCGGGCTATCTATCCCTGCTTTTCCTGGGCCTCGATGGCAGCCAGGTCGCGGGTAGCACCTATCTCGACTATCTGAAGCATCTGGACCATCCGCGCGTCCAGCCCTACGCCTGGCGAATCAAGACCGCGGGCGTCGTGGGCGGTGGACTCATGCTGCTGGCGTGGGCCGCGCTGGTGGTGATGATCTACAAGTTGCGCAGCCACCGTAACCTGCACGGCCGGGCCCGGTTCGCCAGCATGATCGATCTGGGCAGGAAGGGATTCCTCGGCGACGGCGACGACGGCATCGTCGTAGGCCGGATGAACGGCAGGCTGCTGCGCCTGAGGGGCCAGCAGTTCGTGATCCTGGCCGCGCCCACCCGCTCGGGCAAGGGCGTGGGCATCGTGATACCCAACCTGCTGGACTATCGCGAATCCGCGGTGGTGCTGGACATCAAGCAGGAGAATTTCGACCTGACGTCGGGTTGGCGGCAATCGATCGGCCACGACGTGTACCTGTTCAATCCGTTCGCGGAGGATCACCGCACGCACCGGTGGAACCCGATGACCTACGTTTCGCCGGATCCCGCCTTCCGTGTGTCGGATCTGCAGAGCATCGCCGCGATGCTCTACCCCGACGGCGACGACAAGGACAAGTTCTGGGTCAGCCAGGCGCGCAACGCCTTCCTGGCGTTCGCGCTGTACCTGTTCGAGCGGCACGAGCACGACCGCACCGCGGAGAAGCCCACCTTGGGCGCGGTGCTGCGGCTCGCTTCCGGCGACGGCGGCGAACTGAAGCCCTACCTGCAGAAGCTCGCCGAAGCGCCCTTCCTCGGCCCGCAGGCGCGCACGGCGTTTTCCGGCCTGCTTTCCCAGGCTGACGTGACCTTCGCCTCCATCATCGGTTCTTTCCGCGAGCCGCTGAATCCCTGGCTCAATCCGGTGCTCGACGCGGCCACCAGCGGCGACGATTTCCGCCTCGACGACGTGCGTCGACGCCGCATGACGGTCTATGTCGGCATCCAGCCCAACAAGCTGGCCGAGAGCCGCCTGATCGTGAACCTGTTCTTCAGCCAGCTGATCAACGTCAACACCAAGACGCTGCCGCAGAACGACGCCTCACTCAAGCATCAGTGCCTGCTGCTGATGGACGAGTTCACCGCGATCGGGCGCGTGGACATCATCTCCAAGGCCGTCGCGTACATGGCGGGCTATAACCTCAGGCTGCTGCCCATCATCCAGTCGATGGCCCAGCTGGATGCGGTGTACGGCAAGGAACTCTCGCGCACCCTCATCACCAACCATGCGCTGCAGATCATCTATGCGCCCCGCGAACAGCAGGACGCCAACGACTATTCCGAGATGCTGGGCTATACGACGATCCGCCGCCGCGCGCGGACGCGCTCGCACGGACAGGGGAGGAACGTCTCGGATAACGAAGTGCTGGAGAAGCGCGCCCTGATGCTGCCGCAGGAGCTGAAGGCCATGGGGCCCGAGAAGGAGATCGTGCTGTACGAGGGCCTGGCCCATCCTGTCCTGTGCCGGAAGGTGCGCTACTACAAGGACAGCCACTTCACCCGGCGGCTGCTGCCCAAGGCGACGGTGGAACCCTTGCGGCTCTAGCCATCGCGCCCGCTCGCACGGCGGACAGGCACCCGGTTAGAATCCGCCGGTCTCCCCACCCGCGTTCCGAGGTCTTTCATGCAATGTCCGAAATGCCACGGCGCGATGGAACCGATCGCAATGGCGCAAGCGCACGTACATCGCTGCGGACAGTGCAAAGGGCTGTGGTTCGAGATGGTCGATCACGAGATATTGAAGGACCGGGCCGGGGAACTCGACATCGGCGATGCCGCGCAGGGCGAGCAGTACAACCGGATCGACCGCATCAAGTGCCCGGCCTGCTTCGGCAACCGCGATCTGATCCGCATGGTGGACCCGTTGCAGCCGCACATCTGGTTCGAGAGCTGCAAGGGATGCTACGGCCGGTTCTACGACGCGGGCGAGTACCGCGACTTCGCCGAGATCGAGTTTGCCGACCTGATCAGGGACTGGAACGCACCCGAGCGCCTGTGATGCGGCCGGCGCCTAGGACGCCGCCGCGCCACCGCGTTCCCTGCAGCCCCAGTTGAGGATGGGCGTTCCCGGCGGCAGCACGCGCCTGAACATGTCCACGCGGCCGGGTTTTGGGTTGACCACGACCGGCGCGCGCGCCGCCTTCAGCAGCGGCAGGTCCGCGCTGCTGTCCGAGTACGCCACCGCGATCTCGCCATAACCGCGCTCGCGCAGCATGCGCATCTTCTCTTCGTTGTGGCAGTGGCGCGTGGCCACCACCGCGCCCAGGCGCGGGCCCACCGCCGTGCCGATCACCGGCACATCCTCGTGCGCGACAAAGCTGAGGATGGCGCGCGCCAGCTCGGGCGGTGCGCCCGTGGCGACGACGACGCGATCGCCCGTGGCCCGATGCTCGCGGAACACCTCCAGCGCGTGCGGCAGCAGGCGTTGCTGCACGTCCTCGCGGTGGATGGCCACGTACTGGTCGATCAGCGCGTCGAAGCTGCGCCGCCCGTGCAGGCCGAACGTGCCGATCCAGATGTAGCCGGAAATCCCGCGCCGCCGGGTAGGCAGGAAGGCCACCATGGGACCCAGCACGACCGAGGCCATGAGCGCCACCGCCGCGCGCAGCGGATTGCGGCGGATCAGCCAGGCCACCAGATGACCCCCCGAATCGCCGTCGTACAGCGTGTGGTCGAAATCGAAGACCACGACCGGGGCGTCGGGTCGGGGGGCGGGATAAGGCGTGTCCGTCATGCGGCGAAGAATAGCTGACGCAGTGCCTCGCCCGGTTCCTCGGCGCGCATGAACGTCTCACCGACGAGGAAGGCGTTGACGCCTGCGGCACGCATCCTGGCGACATCGTCGGGCACCACGATGCCGCTTTCGGTGACCAGCAGCCGGTCTTTCGGCACCGCCTCCTTCATCGCCAGCGTGGTATCCAGGCTGACCTCGAAGGTGCGCAGGTTCCGGTTGTTGATCCCGACCAGCGGCACCGGCACCTGCAGGGCACGCTCCAGCTCGTCGATGTCGTGCACTTCCACCAGCACGTCCATGTCCAGCTGCATGGCCAGGCCGGACAGCTCGACCAGCTGGCCGTCGTCCAGCGCCGCCACGATCAGCAGGATGCAGTCCGCGCCCAACGCACGCGCTTCGTACACCTGGTACGGATCGACGGTGAAGTCCTTGCGCAGCACGGGCAGCGTGCATGCGTCGCGGGCCTCGCGCAGGTAATCGTCCGCGCCCTGGAAGAAGTCGATGTCGGTCAGCACCGACAGGCACGCCGCGCCGCCGAACTCGTAGCTGACGGCGATATCGGCAGGGCGGAAGTCCGGGCGGATCACGCCCTTGGAGGGGCTTGCCTTCTTCACCTCGGCGATCACCGCCGGATCGCCCTGGGCGATCACCGCGTGGAGCGCATCGGCAAAGCCGCGCGTCGGCGGCGCATCGGCGACGCGCGCGCGCAGGTCGGCCAACGGAACGCGGGCGCTGCGCTCGGCAATCTCGTCCGCCTTGCGGGCGAGGATGGTGGTCAGGATGTCGCTCATGCAGTCCTCAGGCGGATACCGCCCGTGCGGGCCCGGTATTTTCGCACTATCCGCGGCGCTCGGCGGCCCCGCGGTCCCAGCCATAGGCCCGCTCCACCCTGGCCACCCGCAGCTCGAAGTGGTCGTACCAGTCCCGTCGGCCCTGCTCGCGCGCGGCCGTGTGCTCGGCATGCTGGCGCCAGGCGAGGATCGCGGCCTCGCTTTCCCAGTACGCCACGGTGATGCCGAAGCCATCCGCACCGCGCGTGGATTCCATGCCGAGGAAGCCGGGCTGCTGCTGCGCCAGTTCGACCATGCGCTCGGCCATGGCGCCGTAGCCGGGCTCGTCCCGGCCATTGCGCAGCGAGGAGAAAATCACCGCGTAGTAAGGCGGCTTGGGCAGGCTGGCGAATCCGCTGGCGGCCATGTCAGTGCGCTCCCTGTTTGCCGAGCGCCCGGGTCGTGGCGACGAAGTGCTGGAGCCGTTCCAGCGCCTTGCCGCTGGCGATGGCGTCGCGCGCGGCGGCGATGCCCGCCTCGATGCTGTCCGCGACGCCCGCCACATACAACGCCGCGCCGGCGTTCAACACGACGATCTCGCGCGCCGGGCCGGGCCGGTTGTCCAGCACGCCCAGCAGCATGGCCTTCGACTCGGCGGCATCGCCCACGCGCAGGTTGCGGCTGGCGGCCATCGCGATGCCGAAATCTTCCGGATGCAACTCGTACTCGCGTACTTCGCCGTCGCGCAGTTCGCCGACCAGCGTGCCGGCACCCAGCGAGAGTTCGTCCATGCCATCGCGGCCCCAGACCACCAGCGCGCGCTGGGCACCCAGTTCCTGCAGTACGCGCGCCTGGATGCCGACCAGGTCGGGGTGGAATACGCCCATCAGGATGCTCGGCGCGCCCGCCGGATTGGTCAGCGGACCGAGGATGTTGAAGATGGTGCGCACGCCCATTTCGCGACGCACGGGCGCGACCACCTTCATCGCGGGATGGTGGATCGGCGCGAACATGAAGCCGATCCCGGCCTGCGCGATGGACTGCGCCACGTGTTCCGGCTGCAGTTCGATGTCCACTCCCAGCGCTTCCAGCACGTCGGCGCTGCCCGACTTCGACGACACGCTGCGGTTGCCGTGCTTGGCGATGCGCGCACCGGCCGCGGCCGCCACGAACATCGAGCAGGTGGAGATGTTGAAGGTGTGCGAACCGTCGCCACCGGTACCGACGATATCGACCAGATGCGTGCGATCGGCGACATCCACGGTGCGGGAGAACTCGCGCATCACCGTGGCGGCGCCGGCGATCTCGCCGACGGTCTCCTTCTTCACGCGCAGGCCGGTCAGGATGGCCGCGGTCATCGTCGGCGACACGTCGCCGCGCATGATCTGGCGCATCAGGTCGACCATTTCGTCGTGGAAGATCTCGCGATGCTCGATGGTGCGCTGGAGGGCTTCTTGGGGGGTCAGTGGCATCTTCGGTGGCCTATGGGAGCGGGCCATGCCCGCGATGCGCTGGGTGCCTGGCAGGAAAAGCATCGCGGGCGTGACCCGCTCCTGCAAAGGCCGGCGTCGGAGATCATCTCTCCAGGAAGTTCTTCAGCAGGGCGTGGCCGTGTTCGGTCAGGATCGATTCGGGGTGGAACTGCACGCCTTCCACGGGATACTCGCGATGGCGCAGGCCCATGATCTCCTCGAAGCTGCCGTCCTCGTTCTCGGTCCAGGCGGTCACCTCCAGTACGCCCGGCAGGCTGCTGCGCTCCACCACCAGCGAGTGGTAGCGCGTGGCCTCGTAGGCATCCGGCAGGCCGGCGAACACGCCCTTGCCCTGGTGCCGGATGCGCGAGGTCTTGCCGTGCATGATGCGACCGGCGCGGATGACGTGGCCGCCGTAAGCCTGGCCGATGCTCTGGTGGCCCAGGCACACGCCCAGGATCGGCGTATTCGCGCCAAGCCGCTCGATGATCTCCAGCGAGACCCCGGCTTCGTTGGGCGTGCATGGGCCGGGCGAAATGACGATGCGCTCGGGTGCCAGCCTGGCGATCTCGTCCACCGTCATCGCATCGTTGCGCACCACCTTCACCTCGGCGCCCAGCGACTGCAGGTACTGCACGAGGTTGTAGGTGAAGCTGTCGTAGTTGTCGATCATCAACAGCATGGGTCAGTCCGCCAGCAGGAATACGGTGTAGATCTTGTCGTCGTAGTTCACGTAGCCCGCGCGCAGGGACACGTCCACGCTCCCGCGATCCAGACGACTGCCGGTCACCGTGATCCGGTCCAGCGATCTGCCCCTGGACCATTGGTAACGCGCCGGCCAGCCGCCCTCCTGGACGCCGTACTCGAACTGCGGCGCCACGTCCGACACACTGTAGACCGGCCCGAGACGGGCACCGTAGGCGCGCGCGATCACCTCCGCCTTCTCGCGGGACGAGGCGATGGCCTTCTCCCGCAGCGCCTTGCGAAGCTCCAACTCGGTGCTGAGTTCGGTGGTCACTTCGGAGATCCGCACGTTCTGCGACGTCGTCATCGTCGAGAGGAAGCGCTCCAGATCCGCCTGCGCGGAGAAACGCGCCGTCAGCGAACGGGCGACCTGGGTGCCGACGAACACCTGCTCCTGCCGCTGCGGGTCGTAGCGCTGCCGCGGACCGATCCGGAGCGAGGTGGCGACGATGTCGGTGGGCGACACATTGGTCTTCTCGAGCTTGGCCAGCGTGTCGGCGACATGCGCCTCCACAGCCTGCCGCGCCACGTCGGGGTTCAGGTCGGTGGCTTCGAACTCGATCGCGATCCTGAAGCGGTCCGGGATGGCGCGCGCCTGCGCATCGCCATAGACCAGGATGTGGCGTGCCGGTGGGAGTGCGTTGACCTGGGCCGCCAGGTCCGATGATGCGGTAAGGGCAAGGGCGATCAACAGATGACGCAAACGCATGGGAGGTCTCCGGTCCGGGGGTCCGCCTGTTGAACGCGCGACCGGTGGCTGCGGGGTTGGCGGCGTGCTCATCGGTCCTGGCCTTCCGCCAGCACGTGCGTCAGGACCGCCGTGAACGCTTCGATGTCGGATTCGGGCGTCGCCCATGAGGTCATCAGCCGGATCACCATGGTCCCGTCGCCACGCCGCTCCCAGGTTTCGAACTCGACGAACGCCTGCAGGCGCTCGACCACTGCGTCCGGCAGCACCGGAAACACCTGGTTGCTGGGCGAGTCGACGGCCAGCGGCACGCCGGCCCGCTGCAGGATCCCGCGCAGCCGCGCCGCCATGGCGTTCGCATGCGTGGCCAGCACGAAGTACAGGCCGTCCTCGAACAGCGCCTCGAATTGCGCCCCGATCACCATGCCCTTGGCCAGCATCGCCCCGCGCTGCTTGATGATGTGGCGGAACTCAGTGCGCAGGACCGGATTGACGATGACCAGCGCCTCGCCCAGCAATGCGCCGTTCTTGGTGCCGCCGATATAGAACGCATCGGCCTGCCCGGCCAGCAGGGCCAGGTCGAGGTCATTGCCTTCGGTCGTCAACGCCGAGGCAAGGCGCGCGCCGTCGAGGTAGAGCAGCAGGCCGCGGTCGCGACAGAAGCCGCCCAGCGCCTGCAGCTCATCGGCGCTGTAGACGGTTCCCCATTCCGTGCTGTTGGAGATGTAGACCAACCGCGGCTTCACCATGTGCTCGCCGTGGTGGCCGTCGACGCATGGCCGGATCAGCGCCGGACTCAGCTTGCCGTCCGGCGTGGCGACCGTCAGCACCTTGTGGCCGCTGGCCTCGATGGCGCCGGTCTCGTGGGTGGCGATGTGGCCGCTGGCCGGCGCGATCACCGCTTCGTGCGGGCGCAGGAAAGCCGCCAGTGCGACCAGGTTGGTCTGCGTGCCACCGGCAAGGAAATGGACGTCGGCATCGCGCCCCAGGCGGTCGCGGATCAGCGCGGCGGCGCGTGCGCTGTGGACATCCAGACCATAGCCCCGGTTGACCTCGGCGCTGGCCACGGCCAACGCCTGCAGCAGGCGCGGGTGCGCGCCCTCGCTGTAGTCGTTGCGCAGGCTGATCCGGGCATTGTCCGTGGCGATCTCCATCACAGGCCCTTGGCCGCTTCCGCCACCGCGCGGAACAGCGCGCGGCCCTTGTTCATGGTCTCGTCCCATTCCTTCTCCGGATCGGAGTCGTAGACGATGCCCGCGCCGGCCTGCACATGCAGGCGGCCGTCCTTGATGACGGCGGTGCGGATGGCGATGGCGGTGTCGGCATCGCCGTGCCAGCCGATGTAGCCGATGCTGCCGGCATAGACGTTGCGCTTGATCGGTTCCAGCTCGCGGATCACTTCCAGCGCGCGGATCTTCGGTGCGCCGCTGACCGTACCGGCCGGGAACGTCGCACGCAGCACGTCGGCATAGCTCAGGCCGGGCAGCAGCTTGCCGGTGACCTCGCTGACGATGTGCATGACGTGGCTGTAGCGCTCGATGACGAACTGCTCGCCCACCTGCACGGTGCCGGCCTCGGAGACCCGGCCGGTGTCGTTGCGGCCCAGGTCGATCAGCATCAGGTGCTCGGCGCGCTCCTTCGGGTCGGCCAGCAGCTCGGCCTCCAGCGCGACGTCCTCGTCGTGGGTCCTGCCGCGCGGCCGGGTGCCGGCGATCGGTCGCACGGTGACTTCGCCCTGCTCCAGGCGTACCAGGATCTCGGGCGACGAACCCACCACCTGCACGTCGCCGACATCGAGGAAGTACATGTAAGGCGACGGATTCAGCGCGCGCAGCGCGCGGTACACGTCCACCGGCCGCGCGTTGAACGGCACGCTCAGGCGCTGGCTCAGCACCACCTGGAAAATGTCGCCGGCACGGATGTATTCCTTCGACTGCTCCACCGCGGCGATGAAGCCGTCATGGGTGAAGCCGGAAACGAAGTGGCTTTCGTCCAGCACGTCGCGGGTGATCGGCGCGGGATAGGAGCCGGGCTGGCGCAGCTTGGCGGTCAAGGCGTCCAGCCGCGCCTGCGCCTGTTCCCACGCACCCGCCTGGCGGGGATCGGCGTGCACGATCAGGTAGAGACGGCCCTTGAGGTTGTCGAAGACCGCCACTTCCTCCGACAGCATCAGCAGGATGTCGGGCGTACCGAGTTCGTCCGGTTTGTGGCCCGTGGCCAGGCGCGGCTCGATGTAGCCGATGCACTCGAAGCCGAACCAGCCGACCAGGCCGCCCGTGAAGCCCGGCAGGTCCGGCAGGCGCGGCACCGCATACGCGGCGCGCAGCGCCTCGACTTCGGCGAACGGATCGGCGACCTCGCGCGCTTCGACCAGTCGGCCGTGATCGTGGATCTGCAGCGTGTGGCCGCGGAACGTGGCCACGCGCCGCACCGGCAGGCCGATGATCGAATAGCGCCCGAAACGCTCGCCGCCTTCCACCGACTCGAACAGGTAGGTGTGCGGCGCGTCGGCGAGTTTCAGGTAGACCGAAAGCGGCGTGTCCAGGTCGGACAGCACTTCACGGACGACGGGGATGCGGTTGAAACCTTCAGCAGCGAACTGCTGGAACTGGTCGTGCGGGATCAAGCGGGCTTTCCTTCCGGGACGCGGTGGCGGGGCGGGTGACGGCTACGGGCCACCATCGCCAGCTACGGCGTGCGGAAAGTTGGGAAAGCGGGCGCGCGGGGTGGGACACGCCCCTACTCTACCCGATGCGGCTGCCGGCCGGCCACTACGCGCATGGTTTCAGGCGCAACGGGCACGCCACGGGCAGGTGCATGCGCACGCGCCCCGCCACGCAGGCGACGCGGAAACGCCGGGAGGCCACCGGCTCGCCATCCAGGTTGAGCGTCAGCGCTCGATCGGAGGCCAACTCCACCCAGGGCAGGCGGACGCGGGTCGCCACCCGGTCCAGTGCCGCATGCTTGCCCTCCTTGATCAGGGTGCCCACGGTGGCCGCGACATCGCCGGAGAGGTCGGGAACGATCGTCAGGTCCAACTGGCCGTCGTCGACCAGCGCATCGGGGCACAGCGCCTGGCCTCCCCCGGCCTGCCGGCCGTTGCCGATCCCGAGGGCGATCAGGTCGCCCTCCCACGCGAACTCCGGCCCGCGCAGCCGGGCCTGCAGGGGATCGATGCGGCCGAGCCGGGCAATGCCGGTGATCAGGTATGCCAGGCCGCCGAGCATCTTCTTCAGCCCCTCGTCCGTTTCCACCGTCACTTCGGTGCCGAAGCCGCCACTGGCCAGGTTCGCGCACCAGTGGACGCCGTCGTCGGCATCGATGCGCAGCAGGTCCAGCGGTACGGCCACCACCGCGCGGACCAGCTGCAACGCCGCCAGCGGTCCCTCGGGAATGCCGGCCGCCGTGGCGAAATCGTTGGCGGTGCCCAGCGGCACCAGTCCCAGCGAGGGCAGTGCATCGGCGGTCTCGTCGCGATGCGCCAGCGTGGTGGCGACTTCACTCAAGGTGCCGTCCCCGCCGGCCGCGATCACCGTGTTCACGCCATCGGCGATGGCCTCTGCGACATAGCGCTCGGCATCGCCGTCTTCCCAGGTGACGCGCACGTCCAGGGCGATGCCCGTCTCGCGCATGGCCTGCACGGCCCCGCGCAGGTCGTCGTCGCCGGCGGATTTTCCGTTGAGGATCAGGCGCCAGTGCGGTGGGGGCATAGGAGGTTCCTTCGGGGACGCACGAGGATAGCCGCTCTCCTGTAGGAGCGACGTGAGTCGCGACCGCGCACTGAGACGGTCGGCGAACCTGGCGTCCTGGGATCCAGGAACGGATGGTCTACGGTCGCGACTCACGTCGCTCCTACAACTGCCCAGCCATCGTCATCTGTCCGTCACAGACCATCCGTAGTGTGGAAGGCCATAGCAGGGACGATGGGCGGAGGCAGGATCAGCCTCCAATTCTTCCGGGGCGGTGGCGAAGGCCATCGCCCTTCTGCTTTGTCAGGCCCCGCGCACGTCGGCGACCGCGGCGCGCATGCGGGCGATGACATCCGCATAGTCCGGGGCATTGAAGATCGCCGAACCGGCGACGAAGGCATCGGCGCCCGCCGCCGCGATCTGGCCGATGTTGTCCGCCTTCACGCCGCCGTCGATTTCCAGGCGGATGTCCCTGCCGGTCTTGTCGATCATCGCGCGCACGGCGCGCAGCTTGTCCAGCGCCGAGGGGATGAAGGCCTGCCCGCCGAAGCCCGGGTTCACCGACATCAGCAGCACCAGATCAAGTTCCGGCAGCACCCAGTCCAGCACCTCGACCGGTGTACCGGGGTTGAGCACCAGGCCGGCCTTGCAGCCCAGCGACTTGATCAGCTGGATGGTGCGGTGCACGTGCCTGGAGGCTTCGGGATGGAAGCTGATGATGCTGGCCCCGGCCTCGGCGAAATCCGGCACGATCCGGTCCACCGGCTCCACCATCAGGTGCACGTCGATCGGCGCGGTGACGCCATGCTTGCGCAGCGCGCTGCACACCATCGGCCCGATGGTCAGGTTGGGCACGTAGTGGTTGTCCATCACGTCGAAGTGCACCCAGTCGGCGCCGGCCTTCAGCACGTTGTCGACTTCCTCGCCCAGGCGGGCGAAGTCGGCGGACAGGATGGACGGGGCGATGATGCAGTTCGACATGGAGGGGCTCACTTGCGTTTGCGCAGGGTCTTGATGCGGTCGTAGGCGGCATTGATCTCGCCGGCCTTGCGTTCGGCCTGGCGGCGCAGGTCTTCCGCCGCGCCGGCCATCTTGTCGGGGTGGTACTGTGAGATCAGGCGGCGATAGGCCTGGTCGATCTCGGCGTCGCTGGCATCGCTGGTCAGGTCGAACACCCGGTAGGGATTGTCGCGGCTGAGCCTGAACCAGTCCTCGTCGAAGGCATGGCCGATGATCAGTCCCACCAGTCCGCCCAGCGGGTGGCGCATCAGCAGCCAACCGGCCACGAATCCCAGCAGTTTCCCGTACCAGCGCTTCATCCGGCCCGCCTTCTTCAGCAAGTGGGGCATTTTACGGCACACACGGGCCCCAAGCGCCGTACACTACGCGGCCCGGTCCGGTACCTGGCCCCGCAGCAGCGGGTGAAGGGCCACCCCGGGGCACGGGCGCACGGCCTGCCGCACGCCCCACGACGCTGTACGCCTCGCTGGTTTCCGGAACTCCCCAAGGAGTGTTTGTGCCCACGACGTTGCTCCAATCCGATCTGCCCGGCCTCACCCTGCGCCACCGCGGCAAAGTCCGCGACGTGTTCGACCTGCCCCGCGATCGCCTGCCCGCCGATGCGCCCGAGGGCGACTGCCTGCTGATGGTGGCCACCGACCGCCTGTCCGCGTTCGACGTGGTGCTGCCCGACCCCATTCCCGGCAAGGGCGAGATGCTCTGCCAGATCTCCAACTTCTGGTTCGCCAAGACCGCTCACCTGATGCCCAACCACCTGACCGGCATCGATGTCGCGTCGGTGCTGCCGGCCGGCGTGGATGCGTCGCTGTACGCCAGGCGCGCGGTGGTGACGAAGAAGCTCAAGCCCGTGCCGGTGGAAGCCATCGCCCGCGGCTATCTGATCGGCAGCGGCTGGAAGGACTATCAGCGCACCGGCAAGGTCAGCGGGATCGTGCTGCCCGACGGCCTGCGCCAGGCCGAAAAGCTGGCCGAGCCCATCTTCACCCCGTCCACCAAGGCCGCCGTGGGCGACCACGACGAGAACATCGACTTCGACGCCATGGTGAAGACCGTGGGCGCGGAACTGGCCGAGCGCGTGCGCGATGCCACCCTGCGCATCTACCGTTTCGCCGCCGACTTCGCCGCCGAGCGCGGCATCCTGCTGGCCGACACCAAGTTCGAGTTCGGCACGGACGAGGACGGCCGCCTCTACATCATGGACGAGATGCTGACGCCGGATTCCTCGCGCTACTGGCCTGCGGACCAGTACGAGGTGGGCACCAGTCCGCCGAGCTACGACAAGCAGTTCGTGCGCGACTACCTGGAGACGCTGGACTGGAACAAGACGGCCCCCGGCCCGTCGTTGCCGGCCGAGGTCATCGAGCGCACGCGCGCCAAGTACGCCGAGGCGCTGCAGAAGCTGGCCGGCATCACCGTCGACTGAGCGTACGCGGGCCTGTAGGTGGGGGCCTACGGACCGGCTTGCCACGGCCAGACCGCGCGAGAGCATCGCGGGCGTGGCCCGCTCCTACAGAACGGGCTCTGTACGGCCAGGCCGCGCAAGGGCATCGCGGGCATGGCCGCTCCTACGATGTTGCGATGGCCGGCCCGCCCGTCCCGTCCGGGCTGGGGTATGCTCCATACCCTGCCGCATTGCCATCCTCGGGAGGGATGAATGAACGCGACCGCGCAACGCCCGGTGGACCGCTGGTTCGCCAGCTATTCCGGCGACCACCAGAACGACACCAACCAGCTGATCCACGTCTTCGCCGTGCCGACCATCCTGTGGACGGTGGTCGCGCTGCTGTGGTGCATCCCGGTGTTCGGCACCTGGGTGAAATCGGGCGCGTGGGCGGCCCTGGCGATGTTCGCCGCCTGGATGTACTACTACAGGCTCTCGCGTCCGCTGGGCTTCGGCATGCTGGCCATCTTCATCGCGATGGCCTGGCTGACCCGCTGGCTGGAAGCGCTGCTGGGCCTGCAGAACCTGTTCTTCCTCGCCATCGCCGTCTTCGTGCTGGCCTGGATCGCACAGTTCATCGGCCACAAGATCGAAGGCAAGAAGCCCAGCTTCCTGACCGACCTCACCTACCTGCTGATCGGGCCGGCGTGGGTGCTGAGCAAGTTCTACCGGAAGATGGGCTGGAAGTATTGAGGGTGGAGCCGGGCTTGCCCGGCCGACGCCGGGCCGGGATGGCATGGACTCCACAGGAACCGCGCGGCAGGCTCCGCTCTACGGGCCGACCGCCCGCGCATCCACGATGAAGGAACGCGGTACATAACCGAAGTCGTGGAATGCCGGCGCCGCATCGAACACCAGATCTTCGCGCATGCGCGCCACGGCATCATCTGTCAGGCCCCGCATCATCCCGGCTTTGCGGGCCAGCCACAGTGCCGCCTTGAACACGGGCATCGGCACTTCCCGCAGTTTCGCCGGAGGGTCCAGCGCGGCCAGCGTGCGTGCCACCATCTCGCGGTAGGCCAGTGTTTCGCCCCCGGGCAAGGCATATGCCTGCCCATGCGCGGCGGACGCATCCACTACTGCCAGCGCGGCGGACGCGAGGTCGTCGACATGCACCGGCTGGCGTTTCCCGTAAGCACCCCGCGGCAGCACAAAGAAGCCCAAGCGCCTGCCCATGGCCGCGATGCGTGCCAGCGTGCGGTCGCGCCCCGCGCCATAGACCAGGGTCGGACGCAGCAATGTCGCCGCCGCCCCGTTGGCCAGGGCGGTGTCGAAGACGATGCGCTCGGCTGCCTGCAACCGCGCGACGATGTCGCGTTCGTAGGCATCGGCCGAGGCCTGTTTCGTATCCAGGCTGGTGGAACCGAAAGCCACCACGCGCCGCGTGGCGACCTGCCCGTGCGCGTACCACTGCGCGAAGCCGTCCAGCGGCCCGGTGCTGAACACCACGTCGACCGCCTCGGGAAGACCGTCGATGCCGGCGAACCCGCCCGTCAGCCAGGTCACCCGGGCCGCCGGCGGATGCGGCGTGCGCGACACCGCGAACACCTGCCATCCCTCGCCCGCCAGGCGCGCCAGCAACGCTTGCCCGATCTGGCCGCTGGCACCGAACACCAGCGCCGTGCGCGTCGGCGCGTCAGGCATCCGGGCGGGCGTCTTCGCCGACCGCATCGATCGGCTGCGGCGGTTCGCCGCCCGGCATCGGCGGCCGCTCGGCCATGTGCAGCGACAGCGCCGCCTTCGCCATCAGGTGCGCACTGATCGGCGCGGTGATGAAAAGGAACGCGGTGATCAGCAGTTCGCGCGGCTGCGGATCGGTGCCGCCCAGCGCGTGGTACCCCACCGAGGCGATCAGCACGCAACCCACGCCCAGCGTGCTGGCCTTGGTCGGCCCGTGCAGGCGCTTGAAGAACTCCGACAGCTTCACCAGGCTGAAAGAGCCGACCAGGATGAAGAAGCTGCCCACCGCCAGCAGCAGCACCAGCAGGACGGCGAAGACCCAGCTCATTCGACGATGTCCCGGCGCAGCACGTACTTGCTCAGCACCACCGTGCCCACGAAGCCCAGCATGGCGATGACCAGCGCCGCTTCGAAGTACACCGCCGTGCCCAGGTACATGCCGAACAGCATCAGCTGCGCGATCGCGCAGACATACAGGGTGTCCAGGGCGAGGATGCGGTCCGGCACGCTGGGGCCGCGCACCAGCCGGTACAGCGCCAGCAGCATGGCCACGCCGACCACGTGCATGGCGCCGATCACCGCGTACATCACCAGGGCCTGCGGGGTCATGGGAAGATCTCCATCAGCGGTACCTCGTAGCGCGTCTTGATCTGCCGGACCACGGCATCGGCATCGTCCAGGTTCAGGACGTGCACCAGCAGGTGGCGCCGGTCGTCGGACAGGGCCGACGACACCGTGCCCGGCGTCAGCGTGATGATGCTGGTCAGCGCGGCGATGCCGTGGATGTTGCCGATGTCCAGCGGCACCCAGATGAAGCCCGGCCGGATCTTCCGCTCCGGCCCCAGCACCTGCAGGGCGACGGTGACGTTGGCCTGCACGATGTCCCACAGCAGCACACCCAGCATGCGCGGCACGCTGCGCAGCCGGCCGATGCGGGCGAACTCGCGGTCCAGCCGCGCCGCGAACGGCGGGATCGCCAGCGCCAGCACCAGCGCCATCGCCACCTGGCCGACGCTGATTTCATCGTTCATCAGCAGCCAGAAGCAGAACACCGTCGCGCTCAGCGGCAACGACGGCAACCAGCGCTTGCGCCACGTCCCGGCCATGCTCAGGGCTCCCTCAGGATCGGCAGCGCGGCACGCACCTGTTCCACATAGTCGCCGGGCGACAGCAGCTGCGCGGCGGTGGCGCGCGCGTAGTCCAGCACCGGGGCGGCCGCCACCACCAGCGCCAGGCCATAGGCGAGCAGCAGCACGATGGCCGCCGTTTCCAGCGGGCGCGACGGCGCGGGCGCCATCTCGTGCTCGGGCGTATAGGCTTCCAGCCGATGCTGCCCGGCGTCCGGCCACGGCGCCACGCGCCAGAACAGCCGCGTGCCCGCGCGCGCCAGCCCGACCAGCATCAGGAAACTGGTGGCCAGCACCAGCAGCCACACCCACAACGTGCGCGGACCGGCCGGCACGGCCTCCAGCAGCAGCAGCTTGCCGACGAAGCCGGACAGCGGCGGCAAACCCGCCAGCGACACCGCCGCCACCAGGAACAGCAGGCCCGGCACGGTCTTGTCCGGCAACGCCGCGATCACGTCCTTGCGGTCGCCTGCACTCCCGCGACGACGGCGGATCAGGTCGGCCAGCAGGAACAGAGCCGCAGCGGCGAAACTGCTGTGCACCAGGTAGTACAACCCCGCGCCCACCGTGCCCTCTGTTCCCAGCGAGAACGCGATGAACAGCGTGGCCGCCGACCCCAGCACCAGATAGGCCGCCAGCGCGCGCAGCCGCGTGGCCGCCAGCACCCCCAGCGACGCCAGCACGAGCGTGGCCGCCCCAAGGACCAGCAGCGCCGGCCAGGCGAAGCCATCCAGCGGCCCCGTCGCACCGAAGGTCAGCGTGCCCAGCCGCACTACCGCATACAGGCCCACCTTGGTCATGATGGCGAACAGGCCCGCCACCGCGGCCGGCGCGTGCGTATAGGTCTCGGGCAGCCAGAAGTACATCGGCAGCAGCGCGGCCTTGGCGCAGAACACCACGAACAGCAGGCCGGCCGCCGCCTGCACCAGCGCCACGTCGCCCGCCGACAGACCGGCCACGCGCACCGACAGCTCGGCCATGTTCAACGAGCCCAGCAGGCCGTACAACAGGCCCAGCGCGATCAGGAACAGCGTCGATGCCGCGATGTTGAAGGCGACGTAATGCAGGCCGGCACGCATGCGCTCGCCGCGACCGCCGCTGAGCATCAGCCCGTAGGAGGAGATGAGCAGCACTTCGAAGAACACGAACAGGTTGAAGATGTCGCCCGTCAGGAACGCCCCGTTCAGGCCCATCAGCTGGAACTGGAAGAACGCATGGAAATGCGGCGCGCGACGGTCCCAGCCAGCGCATGCATGCAGCAGGCACCCCGCGCCGAGCAGCAGCCCCACCAGCACCATCAGCGCCGACAGGCGGTCCACCATCAGCACGATGCCCAGGCGCGCCGGCCAGTCGCCCAGCAGGTACACCGAGACCTCGCCGGAGGCCGCCGACGCCACCAGCACGCACGCCACGGCCAACATGGCCGCGAGCGAGGTCCACGCGACGATGCGCTGCGGCACCATGCCGAACCGGCGATGCTCGAAGAACAGCGCGATCGACGCGGCGAACAGCGGGATCAGGATCGGCAGGGCCGGCAGGTGGTTCATGCGCGCGGCTCCGCCTCGTCGGCCCTGGCGACGTCGCGGGCCTGCTCGTGCCGGCGCTGTTCGCTGGCAAGGAAATCGCGCTCGGCCTTGTAGCCGTCCACGTGGTCGCTGTCGTTGTCGCCGCGGCTGCGGATGGCCAGCACCACGGTCACCGCGGTCATCGCGAAGGCGATCACGATGGCGGTCAACACCAGCGCCTGCGGCAGCGGGTCGGTGTAGTTCGCCAGCGTCGGCGCCACGCCCTCGCGCAGCACCGGCGGCTTGCCGGGCACCAGGCGACCGCCCGCGAAGATCAGCAGGTTGGTGGCGTACGACAGCAGCGTCAGCCCCAGGATCACGTCGAAGCTGCGCGCGCGCAGCAGCAGGTACACGCCCGCGGCGGTGAGGATGCCGATCGCGCTTGCCATCGCCAGTTCCATCAGCGCAGCTCTCCGGTGCGGGTGGAGCGCTCACCCGGTTCCATCACGCCCAGGTGCGATACGCGCGTGCGCGACGGGCGGATGGTGCCCATCATCGACAGGATCAGCATGGCGCCGCCGAACACCACCAGGTACACGCCGGTATCGAAACCGATGGCGCTGGCCAGCGGCACCGTGCCTATCAGCGGAAGTTCCAGGTCCAGGTGCCCGCTGGTCAGGAACGGCACGCCGAAGGCCATCGAGGCCACCCCGCTCACGCCGGCCACGATCAGGCCCGCGCCGACGCACCGCACGTAGTCGAAGCCGAAGCGCGATTCCACCGAGGCCGCGCCCTGGATGACGTACTGCACCAGCAGCGGCACCGCCAGCACCAGCCCCGCGATGAAGCCGCCGCCCGGCGCATTGTGGCCGCGCAGGAACAGGAACACCGACACCGTCAGCGTCAACGGGAACATGATCTGCGCCAGGTCCGCGGGGACCGGCAGCTTCACCGGCGGACCGGACATCACCTTCTCCGGCGCCATCCGCGCACGCCGCAGCAGCGCATGCACGATCAGCGCTGCGATGCCGAACACGGTGATCTCGCCGAAGGTGTCGAAGCCACGGAAATCCACCAGGATCACGTTCACCACGTTGGCGCCATAGGCTTCCGGCAGCGAACGGGCCAGCAATTCGCCGCTGATCGTATCGCCCGGCCGCGTCATCACCTGGTAGGCCAGCAGGCCCACGCCGGTGCCCGCGACCAGCGCCACCGCGATGTCGCGCAGGCGCCGCCGCGGCGTGCGCTCCGGCGGCGAGCGCGGCGGCAGGTAGTGCAGGCCGAGCAGCAGCAGGACCAGGCTGACCATTTCCACCATCAGCTGGGTCAGCGCCAGGTCCGGCGCGGACAGGAACACGAAGGCCAGGCTCACCATCAGGCCGGCGCCGCCCAGTACGACGACCGCCAGCAGCCGCTGCCGGTACAGCCGGATCGTCCAGACCGCACAGACCACCAGCACCGCCCACAACAGCCAGCCCAGCAGCGGCATCGGCTGCGGCGCGCGCCATTGCAGCGCCGACGCGTCGGTACCGGCGAACGGGGCGGCACCGGCCGCGGCTGCCGCCAGCACCAGGCACAGCAGGCTGCGCTGCAGGCTGCCGTTGGCCAGTGTGTCGGTGAACCGGCCGGCCAGCGCGTACAGCGCCTCCATGTTCCAGCGGAACACCTTGCGCCCCAGCGAGCGGCGCACGATGGCGTGCAGGTCGAACAGGCGCCGCAGTCCGAAATACAGCGCGATGCCGCCCGCGATGCCGGCCAGGCTCATCAGCAGCGGCGTGTTGATCCCGTGCCACACCGCCAGGCTGTAGTCGGGCATGGCCTCGCCGAGGATCGCGGCGGCGCCCGCATGCAGCACCGGCGCCACCGTCCACGCCGGGAACATGCCCACCGCCACGCACAGCACCACCAGCACTTCCACCGGGATCTTCATCCAGCGCGGCGGCTCATGCGGCGTCACGTCCAATGCGCGCGGCCCGCTGCCGAAGAACGTCTCGTAGACGAACCGCAGGCTGTAGGCCACACCGAACATGCCGTACAGCAGCGCCGCCACCGCGATGCCGTCGCGCATCGCACGATGCCCGGGGATGTCCAGCGCTTCGGCGAAGAACATCTCCTTGGACAGGAAGCCGTTGAGCAGCGGGATGCCCGCCATCGCCAGCGACGCGATGATCGCCAGCGCACTGGTCCAGGGCATGTAGCGGCGCAGGTTGCCCAAGCGGCGGATGTCGCGCGTGCCGGTCTCGTGGTCGATGATGCCGGCCGCCATGAACAGCGAGGCCTTGAACGTGGCGTGGTTGAGGATGTGGAACACGCCCGCGACCACCGCCATCGGCGTGGAGATGCCGAACAGCAGGGTGATCAGCCCCAGGTGCGAGATGGTCGAATACGCCAGCATCCCCTTCAGATCGTGCTGGAAGATCGCATGCCAGGCGCCGACCAGCAGGGTCAGCGCGCCGACGGTGCTGACCACGTAGAAGAACAGGTCCGTGCCCGCCAGCGCCGGGTGCAGGCGCGCCAGCAGGAACACGCCCGCCTTCACCATGGTGGCCGAGTGCAGGTAGGCCGACACCGGCGTGGGCGCGGCCATCGCGTGCGGCAGCCAGAAGTGCAGCGGGAACTGCGCGCTCTTGGTGAACACGCCCGCCAGCACCAGCGCCAGCGCCCAGGGATACAGCGCGTTGCCGCGGATCAGTTCGCCCGAGGCCAGCACCACGTCCAGGTCGTAGCTGCCGACGATGCGCCCGAGCAGCAGCACGCCGCCCAGCAGGGCCAGCCCGCCGGCGCCGGTGATGGCCAGCGCCATCCGTGCCCCTTCCCGCGCGTCCTGGCGATGCGACCAGAATCCGATCAGCAGGAACGAACTGATGCTCGTCAGTTCCCAGAACACCACCAGCAGCAGCAGGTTGCCGGCCAGCACCACGCCCAGCATCGAGCCCATGAACAGCAACAGGGAGGCGAAGAACCGCGGCGCGCTGTCCTTCCGGCTGAGGTAATAGTGCGCATACACCACCACCAATCCGCCGATCGCCAGCACCAGCCCGGCGAACATCCACGCCAGGCCATCCAGCCGCAGGGTGAACGCCAGGCCGATCTGGGGAATCCAGGCGTGGTCCGCACGCAGGTCCCACCCTTGCAGCACGCTCGGCGTCATCCATGCCAGCAGCAGCAGGCCCAGCAGCGGCGCCAGGCCGGCCAGCCATGCGGTGGCGCCGCGCGGAAGGCCGCGCGCCAGCGCCACCGCCAGCGCCAGGACGAACGGCAGCGCCAGCAGGATTTCAAGGAAAGGGATCATCAACCGCCTTGCGTTGCAGGGAATGCGTCATTCGCGAGCAATCGCCCCGAGTTTAACAAACCCGTTCACACCTGCCTGAGCCTCCGTTCAGTCAGGCGAGCAGCGCGATCTCCAGCACCACCCATCCCGCGAAGGCGGCCAGCAACAGGCCACCTTCCACGCGGCTGATGCGCGGGTCGCCGCGCAGCATCGGGTACAGCACCAGCACGAAGGCGATGGCGGCGGGCAGTTCCAGCCGGACGAAGGATTCCGGCAGCGCCATGGGACGGAAGGCCGCCATGCCGCCCACCACCACCAGCAGATTGAACAGGCTGGAACCGATGACGTGCCCGGCCACCATGTCGCCCTGCCCGCGCCGCGCCGCCATCGCGGCGGCGGCGATCTCCGGCAGCGCGGTGCCGATGGCCACCGGCAGCAGGCCCGTCAGCAGCGGCGAAAGGCCCCAGTGGGCACCGATCACCGGCGCGCCCTGCACGACGAAGCGCGCGCCGTAGTAAAGCAGCGCAGCGGCCACCGCGAAGCGCAGCAGGTTCATCCACAGCACGGTGCGCGTGGCGGCGAACGCCTCCAGTTCCGCGCGCACGTCCGCGTCTTCGCGCGATGCGCGCGCCAGCAGGAACGCCAGGGCCGCCACGAATCCCAGCAGCAGCGCCATGCCTTCGCCCCGCCCCACCACGCCGTCCAGGCCGAACACGATGAGGGCCAGCGACGCCAGCGCCAGCAGCACCAGCAGGGGTGAAAGCACCCGCATCCGCACCAGGATCGGCGCGGCCACAGCGGCCAGCCCCAGCGTCAGCGCGAGGTTGACGATGTTGCTACCCACCGCATTGCCGAGGGCGAGTTCCTGGGAACCCACCCACACCGCGCGCGCGTTGACCGCCAGCTCAGGCAGCGAGGTGCCGAAGGCGATCAGCAACAGGCCCGCCACGAACGGCGAGGCCCCGATGCGCTGCGCCAGGCCCGATGCGCCCTTGACGATGGAGTCGCCGCCCAGCGCCAGCAACAGCAGCCCCAGCGCGAAGTATCCCCAGGCTTCCATCATCGCCCCGCCCTCCCCTCGTGGATGGCAGGGATTCTATGCCGCCCCGCTTGCTCAGGAACAGCCTTCCACGTACTCCACCTGCGGCGACAGGCCCACGCGCCACGAAGTGACCTTGCCGGCCGCGTCGGCTTCGAACACCAGTTTGGTCGGCGCCACATCGCCGGCGTCCATGGACAGGTACTGGCCACCCTGCGTGTACTTGTGCGGCGACGCCTTCAACGCGCCACCGTACAGCTTCTGCAAGTCCTCCACGCTCATGCCCACCTTGCCACCGCCGGGTGCGGTTTCCTTGTCGGTGCCCACGTCATAGCGGACGAACTTGCCTTCTTCCATCATGAAGGCGAAATCGGCGGGGCGGCTGATCCACTTCGGCCACAGATAGTGGCAGGTCGTGCCTTCCATCGGTGCGCCGTTCAGTTCGCCGCCCCAGGCAGCGCGCGCCTCCTCGACGGTGCTGCCCAGCTTCATGTCGCCGTAGCCCAGGAAGCTCGCTTGGCTGACCGGTCCGGCCGGCGCCGCCGTGTCGTCGGCCGCAGGCGTGGGCGCGGGGGCTTCGGCCATCGGCGTGGCGGTCGCGGTGGTCTGCGGTTCGGGCGCGGGCGCGGCGGCCTGTTCGCGCTGGCACGCGGACAACAGCGTGACCGCCATCACGAGGGGCAACAACGACTTCATCGGCTCTCTCCAGTGCACAAACCTGAATCGTAGCGTCGCGGCGTTAAGTCGCCGCGAATGCCGCTGTCATCGGCACTTCATCACCGCCGCCTAGCCTGCGCGCGCACTCGCCCTCCGCCCGCCATGCGCCCCACCAAGACCGACCTCGCCCGGCAGACGCTGCAGACCCATACGGGTGCGCTGGGCATGCGCGAGCGGCGCGCACTGATCCTGTGCGACGGGCAGCGCGACCTCGCCGAACTGGTGCGGCTGCTGGGACAGGACGCGCCGCTGCTGGTGCAACGCCTGGTTTCGGCAGGCTATCTGGTGGCGCCTCCCGCGCAGCGGGCGCCGCACGCATCGCCGCATCCGGGCGCCCCCTCCACCGGTACGCGCCGCTCGCTCGTGGCGGCCAAGGTCTATCTGTCGGGCATGCTGGAACTGCAGCGCGACCCCACGGCCGCGCACCATCGCGACCGCCTGCAGGCACGCCTGGACGATGAGACCCTGCTCGATGCGCTGGCCGACGCGTACCGGTTCCTCGAGGGCCGCGTGGCGTCCACGCTGGCCGGCCGCATCCGCGAGCGTCTGTTCGAAGCGCTGCCGCCCGAGCCGCTGCAGCGCATGCAGGCCCTGCTGGACGCCCGCGCCGATGCGTCCCTGTCCTGACGGACCTCAGGCCTGCGGCGGCGCGAAGTGCTTGCGCAGACCGGCCCAGCAGGCCTGGTAGTCGCGTTGCCGGTGCGGCGCCTCGATCGCCTGGCGGGTAGGACGGATCACCGCGCGCGTCTCGAACATGAACGCCATCGTGTCGGTGATGACGTCCGGCTTGGACAGGTCCGCGTTCGACGCCTTCTCGAACGTCGCCGCATCGGGGCCATGACCCGTCATGCCGTTGTGCAGCGACGCGCCGCCCGGCGCGAAGCCCTCGGCCTTGGCGTCGTACACGCCGTGGATCAGCCCCATGAACTCGCTGGCGATGTTGCGGTGGAACCACGGCGGACGGAACGTGTCCTGCGCCACCAGCCAGCGCGGCGGGAAGATCACGAAATCCATGTTGCCCACGCCCGGCGTGTCGCTGGGCGAGGTCAGCACCAGGAAGATCGAGGGGTCGGGGTGGTCGTAGCTGATCGAGCCCAAGGTGTTGAAGCGGCGCAGGTCGTAGCGGTACGGCGCATAGTTGCCGTGCCAGCCCACCACGTCCAGCGGCGAATGGCCGATGTCCGCGCGCCACAGATGGCCCTGGAACTTGGCGATCAGTTCGAACCCGCCTTCCATGTCCTCGTAGGCGGCGACCGGCGTTTCGAAATCGCGGGGATTGGCCAGGCCGTTGGAGCCGATGGGCCCCAGGTCCGGCAATCGCAGCGCCGCACCGAAGTTCTCGCAGAGATAGCCGCGCGCCTCACCATCGGGCAACTCGACCAGGAAACGCACGCCCCGCGGAATCACCGCGATCTGCTGCGGTTCGATGTCGAGCACGCCGAACTCGGTGGCGATGCGCAGGCGCCCCTGCTGCGGCACGATCAGCAACTCGCCATCGGCGTCGTAGAAGTAGCGCCCCTGCATCGACCGGTTGGCCGCATACAGGTGGATGCCGACGCCATGCTGACCCTCCGGACCGCCATTGCCCGCCATGGTGTACAGGCCGTCGACGAAGTCCGTCGGCGACTCCGGCATGGGCAGCGGCGACCAGCGCATCTGGTCCGGCGACACCGGTCCGGCGCTGAAATCGCTGTGCAGGCGGTGCTGCGCGTAGGGCTGGAACGGCCCGTGCATCGCCGCCGGGCGGATGCGGTACAGCCAGCTGCGCCGGTTCTCCGCCCGCGGTGCGGTGAAGGCCGTGCCGCTGAGCTGTTCGGCATACAGCCCGTGCGCCACCCGCTGCGGCGAGTTGCGGCCTTCTGGCAGGGTGCCCGGTATCGCCTCGGTGGCGAAGTGGTTGCCGAAGCCGGTCTGGTAGGCGGAGTTGCCGGTCGCCATGGTCGTGTTCCTGTAGGAGCGGGCCATGCCCGCGATGCTTTCACGCCTGCTGTGATCCAAGGGCCCGCGGGCATGGCCCGCTCCTACGGAAGCTACTACAAGACCCCGCGCTTCATCTGGTCGCGCTCGATGCTCTCGAACAGCGCCTGGAAGTTGCCTTCGCCGAAGCCTTCGTTGCCCTTGCGCTGGATGATCTCGAAGAAGATCGGGCCCAGCGCGTTCTGGGTGAAGATCTGCAACAGCTTGCGCTGCTTGGTCTCCACGTCGGCGTCGATCAGGATCCTGTTGCGCGCCAGCCGCGCCACGTCCTCGCCGTGGTTGGGAATACGCTGGTCGATCACCTCGAAATAGGTGTCCGGGGTATCCAGGAATTCCACCCCGGCCGCGCGCATCTGTTCCACCGTGGTGTAGATGTCCTCGGTGAAGCAGGCGATGTGCTGGATGCCCTCGCCCTTGTAGGCGTCCAGGTACTCGTTGATCTGGCTCTTCGGGTCGCTGGACTCGTTGAGCGGGATGCGCACCATGCCGTCCGGCGCGGTCATCGCCTTGGACAGCAGGCCGGTCTTGGCGCCCTTGATGTCGAAGTAGCGGATCTCGCGGAAGTTGAACAGCCGCTCGTAGTAGTCCGCCCACTTGGCCATGTTGCCGTGGTAGAGGTTGTGGGTCAGATGATCGATGAAGGTCAGCCCGAAGCCCTTCGGCATCAGGTCCACGCCGGGCAGGTATTCGTAGTCCGGATCGTGGATGGTGCCCTTGTCGTCGTAACGGTCGACGATGTACAGCATGCAGTCGCCGATGCCCTTGATGACCGGCGCGGCCACGGCCTTGGTCAGTTCGTCGGCGGCGTCGAAGGACTCGGCGCCGTTCTTCAGCGCCTGCACGCGCGCCCATTCGGCCAGCTTCTTCACCCGGATCGCGAAACCGCAGGCGCTGGGCCCGTGCTGGGCCGCGAAGCGGGCGGCGAAGGAGTCCGGATCCTCGTTGATCAGGAACGTGCAGTCGCCCTGGCGGTAGGTGCTGATCGGCCGCGTCCTGTGGCGCGCGACCTGGACGAAGCCCAGCTTGCGGAAGTAGTCGTGCAGATGGTGGGCCTGCCCCGCGGGCGCGGCGAACTCGACGAATTCGAAGCCGTCGATGCCCATCGGGTTGTCGAACGTCGTGGGCTGCATGCCCAGGTTGGGTTGTGCGTTCATGGGGCACCTCGCTAGGCTTGCCGGAATAAGTCCCAATATAGTTTCAGCTGAAACCACCCACAAGTAGCAGCGCAGCATGAGCGAACCCGCCACCCCCGCCGTCCACGCCGACTTCGACCTCGACCGCCTGTTTTCCTACCGGCTGAGCGTGCTGTCCAACCGCATCAGCGGGGCGATCTCCCGCGAGTATCACCGCCGTTTCGGCCTGGCGATCACCGAATGGCGGGTCATGGCGGTGCTGGGGCGCTTCCCGGGCCTGTCGGCCGGCGAGGTGGCCGCCCGGACCGCGATGGACAAGGTGGCGGTCAGCCGGGCGGTGGCCCGCCTGCTGGAACGGGCGCTGATCCAGCGCGAGATCCACGGCGACGACCGCCGCCGCTCGGTGCTGGCGTTGACCGACGAAGGCTTCCGGGTCTACGACGAGGTGGCGCCGATGGTCATCGAGTACCACCAGCGCATGCTGGAACCGTTGACCGAGGAAGAGCGGGCGATGCTGGACCGGCTGATCGACAAGCTGGCCGGGGAAGGCGTCAGGCGCATCGAAAGCTGAGCGGCGCAGGCCCGGATACGAAGAACGGCGGCCGATGGCCGCCGTTCTCACTGGATTCCCGCCTGCGGGGATGACGCATCGGCAAAGGCGCGCCCGCCGGGCGCGCGCCGATGCGTCACTTGACGCCATGCATGAGTCGTTGGACCAGCGGAGCCACCAGGAACAGCAGCACGCCCGATCCCACCAGCGCCCAGAAGCCGAACGTATAGCCGGCATGCGCGGACTGCACGGTCATGCCGCCCTCGCCGCTGACGCGGCCGGCGAAGATGCCCGCCAGGTTGTTGCCGATGGCGATCGACAGGAACCAGCAGCCCATCGCCATGCCCGCCAGGCGCGACGGCGCCAGCTTGGTCGTCATCGACAGGCCGATCGGCGACAGGCACAGCTCACCGACGGACTGGATGACGTACACCATGAACAGCGTCCAGAACGGGATCTTGCCGTCGCCGTCGACCAGGCTGGACAGCGCGTACATCAGCAGCAGGAAGGCCAGGCCGTTGAAGATCAGGCCCAGGCCGAACTTGCGCGGGATGATCGGGTTGTTCTTCCCCATCTTCACCCACAGCCAGGCCAGCACCGGTGCCAGCGCGATGATCGCCACCGAGTTGACCGACTGGAACCACGACACCGGGAAGTCGCTGGTGCCGGCGAACGCCTGGAAGAAGCCTTCCATGCCGATGTTGCGGTCGACGATGCGGTCGGCCAGGAAGTTGAACGAACTGCCCGCCTGCTCGAAGAACATCCAGAACAGCACGTTGAACACGAAGATCACCAGCATCGCCACGACCTTGTCGCGCGCCACCTTGCCCTCGCGCAGGCCCTCCACCACCAGCATGACCGCCGGGATCACGAACAGCGCCATCAGGATGGCCTGCAGCAGGTTGGCGTCGATGGTCAGCAGGGCGTAGAACATGGGGATGCCGATCGCCGCGCCGAACAGCACGACCAGGCTGACGTTGCGCATCCCGGTCTGGTGCTCGGCCGGCAGGCCGATGCCCTGCAGCTGCCTGCGGCCGAACCAGAACCACACCAGGCTCAGCAGCATGCCCACGCCGGCGGCGATGAAGACCACCTTGTAGGCCGGCATGTCCTCGATGCCGAACACCTTCTTGGCCAGGTACTGGGTGACGATCGGGGCCAGCAACGCGCCGATGTTGATGCCCATGTAGAAGATGGTGAAGCCCGAATCGCGCCGCGCATCGCCCTGCGCGTACAGCTTGCCCACCATGGTGGAGATGATCGGCTTGAACAGGCCGTTGCCGACGATGATCGTGGCCAGCCCCAGCTTGAACATCGCCTCGCTCGGCAGCGCCAGCAGGAACAGGCCGGTGGACATGAACACCGCGCCCAGCAGGATGGAACGCTGGAAGCCGATCAGCTTGTCGGCCACGTAGCCGCCGAAGATGGCGCCGGCATAGACCAGCGCCAGGTAGGCGCCGTACAGCTCGCTCGCGGGTTTCTCGCCGCTGGCATCGCCCCCGTGGAACTGCGCCACGATGTACAGCACCATCGCCCAGCGGATGCCGTAGAACGCGAAGCGCTCCCAGAATTCGGACATGAACAGCATCCACAGCGGACGCGGATGTCCCAGGACTTGCTTGAATTCCGGTATCCGTTCCGGCGTTGACGTGTCGACGGCTCCGCTCATGCGGGCTCCCCCTAGAGTGTGGTTCAGGATTTCGGTTTCCCGTGCAACCGGCACGGAACGGGCGAGGATCACCGAGACGGCCAGCCCCCGTCAAATCGATGAAACAGGGGCCCGAAGGCGTCGATTCTGCCTGTTCAGCCATGCAAATAGCTGATTGCAAAGCATTTTGCTGCGTGACGCGGGCGCTGGGACGCGCCCGCTTTGCGCGCCCTCAACGCGGCCGCAGGTAGCGCGCATCGTCGAACGTGCTGCACCACTGCGGTCGGTAGACCACGATCAGCGCCATCGCCCCACCCGTCAGGAACGCCTCGCCGAACATCATCAAGGGCGTGGCCAGCAGGTAGAACCCGGCGCCCGGCAGCCCCAGCCAGGCCGCGGCCAGATACTTGCCCAGGTTGCTGGCCGCGATGGCCAGCGCGCCGCCCAGGAAGCCCTGCACCAGCACGTACACGAACAGGTTGGGCGGCAAGCGGCGTTCGCAGAGCCGCGACCAGGCCCAGCCCAGTGCCACCGGCACGGCCGCCGTGGCCAGGAAATCCGGACCGGGTCCCAGCCACGCGTAACCGAACGGCCAGGCCACCAGCGAGGCGACCGCCAGCGCCCACAGGGCGAACACCGGGCCGAACATCAGCACCGCCACCATCGCGCCGGTGAAGTTCAGCTGCACGCCGGCCAGGCCATGGGTGTTGAACACGCGCAGCAGTACCAGCGCCATCGTCGCCATGCCCAGCACGCGCTGGGCCTCGGGATCGCCCCGCAGCTTGTGCCAGGGCAGCCGGGGCACGGCCAGCGCCAGGACCGCCAGCGCCACCGCGCCCGCCAGCCACTGCAGCGCCGCCATCGCATCCATCGGTCAGCGGCCGGGCCCGATCGAGGTACGCACGTCGAACAGCTCCGGAAAGAACGTCAGTTCCAGCGCCTGGCGCAGGAAGCCCACGCCGCTCGACCCGCCGGTGCCGCGCTTGAAGCCGATGATGCGCATCACCGTGCGCATGTGGCGGAAGCGCCACAGCTGGAACTGGCTTTCCAGGTCCACCAGGTCCTCGCACAGCGAATACTCGCGCCAGTAGCGGTCGGTGTCCTCGTAGATGGCCTCGAACACCGGCAGCAGCGCGGCGTCGGCGGCGTGCGACTGCCGCCAGTCGCGCTGCAGGTGCTGCGCGGGGATGGCGTGGTCCCAGCGCGCCAGGTACATCAGGAATTCGTCGTACAGGCTGGGCGCGTCCAGCACGGCTTCCAGCCCGGCATGGCCTTCGGGGTCGTGGGCGAACACCTTCAGCATCGCCGCGTTCTTGTTGCCCAGCAGGAACTCGATGGTGCGGTACTGCAGCGACTGGAAACCCGAGGACGGGCCCAGCAGGTCGCGGAAGCCCATGTATTCCGATGGCGTCAGGGTTTCCAGCACCGACCACTGCTCGGTCAGCTGGCGCATCACCTGCTTGGCGCGCGCCAGCACCTTGCGGCACTGCCACACCTGGTCGCGCTGCAGGAAGCCGGTGGCGGCCCGCAGCTCGTGGATCATCAGCTTCATCCACAGCTCCGACACCTGGTGCTGCACGATGAACAGCATCTCGTCGTGGTGCGGCGGATCCGACACCGGGTGCTGCGCCGACAGCAGCCGCTCTAGCTGCAGGTAGCCGCCGTAGCTCATGCGGCCTGACAGGTCGGTATGGATGCCCGCCTCCAGCGGGCGCTCGTTCTTTTCTACGGCCATCCGTCGATCAACCGGGGGCGCCGCGGGACGCAGCGGGGGCGCCAGCGTAACCGATGGCGGTGGCCCACCCCGGCAAGGCGATGGAAAACCGGCACTTATGTCATGCCCATGCAATGCGTGTACCACAGGCTTGGGCTACATTGCGCCGGCCGGGGGCGGATCCGCCCCCGACAGGGGGCGGCATCCAATCCACTGAGGGAGAACCCGTTACATGGAAATGCCACGGGGCCGCCTTGCGGCCGTGTTCGCGTCTTTCGCCTTGCTCTTCGCCGCGTCGTCGGTGCAGGCACAGGTGGTCATCAGCCAGGTCTACGGCGGCGGCGGCAACAGCGGCGCCACGCTGAAGAACGACTTCATCGAGTTGCGCAACAACGGCCCCACCGCGGTCGACCTGACCGGCTGGAGCGTGCAGTACACCTCCTCCGCGGGCACCTCCTGGGGCAGCCGCACCAACCTCAGCGGCAGCATCCCGGCCGGTGGCTTCTACCTGATCCAGCAGGCGCAGGGCGCCGGCGGCACGGTGGACCTGCCCACCCCGGATGCCACCGGCACCATCGCGATGAGCGGTACCGCCGGCAAAGTGGCGCTGAGCCGCAGTACGACGGCGCTGACGGGCGCCTGCCCGACCGCCGACGCGAACGTGGTCGACTTCGTCGGCTTCGGCAGCGCGGCCAACTGCTTCGAAGGCAGCGCACCCACCGGCACGCTGAGCAACACCACCGCCGCGCTGCGCGGTGGCGATGGCAGCATCGACACCAACAACAACGGCGCGGATTTCGCCGTGGGCGCGCCGAACCCGCGCAACAGCGGCGCCGAGCCGCCGGAACCGCCGGATCCGCCGCTGGCGCTGACCATCGCCCAGATCCAGGGCAGCGGCCTGCTGTCGCCGCATGACGGCAAGCGCGTGGTGACCGAAGGCATCGTCACCGCGCTCAAGTTCAACAACGGCTTCTTCCTGCAGGCCGCCAACGACGATGGCGACCCGGCCACCTCGGACGGCGTGTTCGTCTTCACCAGCAGCGCACCGCCGGCCACCGCCGCGGTGGGCAACCGCGTGCGGGTGACCGGCACGGTGGAGGAATACACCCCCTCGTCCAACCCGCACCAGCTGGCGATCACCGAAATCGTCACCCCGACGGTGGAAGTGCTGGAGACCGGCGTCGCCCTGCCCGCGGCGATCGAGCTGACCGCCGCCGAACTGGCGCCCGACGCCCTGCCCGGCACGCTGGAGCGGCTGGAGGGCATGCGCGTGAGCGTGGCGCAGTCGGTGGTGATCGCCGCCTCCGGCGGCAGCCTGGACGAGAACGACGCGCTGGCGTTCAGCGATGGCGTGTTCCACGTCGCCCTGCCGGGCGTGGCGCGTCCGTTCCGTGAGCCCGGCATCGCCGTGATGGATGCCATCAGCCTGCCCGCCGGCAAGAACCCGCCGCGCTTCGACACCAACCAGGAACGCCTGATGGTGCGCAGCCGCGGCCAGGTCGGCGCGCAGCCGCTGTCGGTCGACACCGGGGCGGACGTCGCCGGCCTGCTGGGCGTGCTGGACTACTTCGCCGGCACCTGGGCGCTGCTGCCCGACGTGGCCACGCCGCCGACCGTCACCGGTGGACGCCTGCCCGAAGCCGTCAACGACGCCAGCTACGACGAAGTCACCGTCGGCAGCTTCAACCTGCTGCGTCTGTTCGACGAGGTCAACGACAGCAACGGCGCGGTGACGCTGACGCCGGAAGCGCTGGACAAGCGCCTGGCCAAGGCCGCGCTGGCGATCTGCGACTACCTGAAGGCCCCGGATATCCTGGGCACGGTGGAAGTGGAAAACCTGCGCGTGCTGCAACTGCTGTCCGAGCGCATCGACGCCACCTGCGCCGCGCGCCCGGGCTATGTGCCGTACCTGCAGCCGGGCAACGACGTGGGCGGCATCAACGTCGGCTTCCTGGTCAGCTCGCGCCTGACCGCCGACGGCCTGCCGCGCGTCGAGGTGCTGGACGTGGCCCAGTTCGGCAAGGAGACCACCCTGGCCAATCCGAACGGCACCACCAGCCTGCTCAACGACCGTCCGCCGCTGCGCCTGCGCGCCCGCGTCCACCAGGACGCGACCTCGAGCTATCCGCTGACGGTCATCGTCAACCACCTGCGCTCGCTCAACGACATCAACGACACCCTGCCCGGCAGCAGCGGCTGGGCCACCGGCGGCGAGCGCGTGCGGGTGAAACGCGGCGCCCAGGCCGTCTACCTGGCGCAGCTGGTCCAGGAGATGCAGCAGGCGAACCCGGACGAGAAGATCGTGCTGGTCGGCGACTTCAACGCGTTCGAGTTCAACGACGGCTACGTGGACGTGATGGGCATCATCCGCGGCGACGCCGCAGCGGAAGACCAGGTGCTGACGTACATGCCCAGCCCGGTCACCACGCCGCTGGTCGACGGGTCGCAGCTGATCGCCGATCCCGCGCAGCGCTACTCGTATTCGTTCGAGGGCAATGCGCAGACGCTGGACCACGTGCTGGTCAACGAATCGCTGGTGATGGACGCCGCGCTGCGCGTGGACCATGCGCGCATCAACGCCGACTTCGGCGTGGACAACTTCGGCGATGCCACGCTGGCCGTGCGCTCGTCCGACCACGACCCGGTGCGCCTGAGCATCCGCGTGCCGTCCTTCGCCCGCGCCGACCTGTCGGCCACGGTGTCGGCCGACCGCAGCAGCGCCAGCGTCGGCGAGACGGTGCGCTACACCGCCACCGTCCGCAACGCCGGTCCCGGCGCCGCGGCGCCCGCGGCGTTCGCCTTCGTGTTCTCGGCCGAACTCGCGCCGTCGCTCAGCGCGCTGCCGGCCGGCTGGAGCTGCGACGCGGCAGAGCTGACCGCCGGCACCACCCGCGTGGCCTGCACCACGCCGTCGCTGGCGGTGGGCGCGGAAGCGTCGTTCGCGATCGATGCCATCGTGCCGGCCAGCGCCGCGGGCGCCACGCTCGGCCTGGGCGTGTCGGCCAACTCCAGCGTGCTCGACCCGGCCAACGGCGACAACACCGCGGCCGTCTCGGTGGCCGTGGCCGCGCTGCCGCAGACCCGCGCCGACCTGTCGGTGAAGCTGCTGGGCGCCGCCCTGCCGCTGCGTCGCGGCACCATCGCCACGCTGCTGGTGCCGGTGCGCAACGCCGGGCCGGACCAGGCCGAGCAGGTGACGGTGCGGCTGACCAGCAATGTCGATGCCCGCTACGCCGCCGTGGCCGCGCCCCGCGGCTGGTCCTGCACCCGCGTGCAGGACACCGCGGAAGGCGCCGCCGCCGACTGCAGCCGCCACGGTGCCATGCCGCGCGGCGTGCAGACGCTGGCCTTCGCGCTGGTGGTGCCGGGCAAGCCCA
Organism: Pseudoxanthomonas sp. F37; assembly: GCF_022965755.1. NCBI lineage: Bacteria > Pseudomonadati > Pseudomonadota > Gammaproteobacteria > Lysobacterales > Lysobacteraceae > Pseudoxanthomonas > Pseudoxanthomonas sp. F37. The sequence continues at coordinate 3,340,869 of NZ_CP095187.1, forward strand.
AGCGGGGCACCCAGCTGGAGTTCGGAGCGACCGTCAACAGCGCCACGACGGATCCGGACCCCACCAACAACCACGACCGGCTGGTCCAGCGCATCCGCTGAACTTTCCCGCCATCGTGGGGTCGACAGGGGCGCGGGTGACCGCGCCCCTTGTCGTTTGCGCAGCCCGCGACGCGCATCACGTCGGAGCAGCGGCGGACTGACACCGAACGACAGCCGCCAAGCTCCTGTTTGCGCACCGGTTTCGCCGCTGGGCCCGCGCCATCCACCCCCGTCTTGTTGCATTGCACGACAGCTGCAGGGCGCCCAGCTCCTAAAATTACATCTGAAACCAATTCCGCTATCGACGAGAACACCGTCCCGATGAGCATCGCCGCAACTTTCGAGATCGAATACCTCCAGTACCTGGGCCCCGACGGCACCCTGGTGCGCGACGACCTGCCCGAGGCCGGGCGCGACATCGTCCGCCTGCGCGAACTGTTCAAGCAGATGCTGTTCGTGCGCACCTTCGACACCAAGGCCATCGCGCTGCAGCGCACCGGCAAGCTGGGTACCTACGCCGCCTGCCTGGGCCACGAGGCCACCCACGTCGGCATCGGCGCCTCGATGCGCCCGGGCGACGTCTACGCGCCCAGCTACCGCGAGTACGGCGCCATGTTCATGCGCGGGGTGAAGCCGCGCGACGTGCTGATGTACTGGGGCGGCGACGAGCGCGGCAGCGACTTCGACCGCGACAGCGACGCACGCAGCGACTTCCCGTTCTGCGTGCCGATCTCCACGCAATGCCTGCATGCCGCTGGTGCGGCGCTGTCGTTCAAGCTGCGCAGGCAGCCGAACATCGCGGTGGCGACCTGCGGCGACGGTGGTTCGTCGAAGACCGATTTCTACGCCGCGCTGAATTCCGCCGGCGCCTACGAGCTGCCGCTGGTACTGGGCGTGATCAACAACGGCTGGGCGATCTCGGTGCCGCGCAGCGCGCAGACCGGTGCGCAGACGCTGGCGCAGAAGGGCCTGGCCGGTGGCCTGCACTGCCTGCAGGTCGACGGCAACGACCTGATCGCCGTGCTGGAAGGCATGCGCCGCGCCAGCGAGCGCGCCCGCAAGGGCCAGGGCGGCACGGTGATCGAATTCGTCACCTACCGCCTGTCCGACCACACCACCGCCGACGATGCCCGCCGCTACCGCGACGACGCCGAAGTGAAGGCCGGCTGGGAGCGCGAACCGATGACCCGCCTGCGCGCCTGGCTGACCGCGCAGGGCGCTTGGAGCGGGGCCGACGAGGCCGCGTGGAAGGAGGAATGCGGCGCACGCGTGGACGAGGAGGTCAACGCCTACCTCAACACGCCGGTGCAGCCGGTCGAGGCGATGTTCGACTACCTGTACGCCGATCCGCCGCCGGAACTGCTGCAGCAACGCGCCGCCGCCATCGCCGCGGAGGCCCGCCCGTGAGCACCGTGATGAAACCCGAAGACAAGACCGTGGGAGCGACGTCGGTCGCGAAAGCCGACGCCGTGGCGACGCCGACCGCCATCACCCTGATCGAAGCCATCACCCAGGCGCTGGCCTGGGAGATCGCGCACGACGAGTCCGTGCTGGTGCTGGGCGAGGACGTGGGCGTGAACGGCGGCGTGTTCCGCGCCACCGCGGGCCTGCAGCAGAAGTTCGGCCCCGAGCGCGTGCTGGACACGCCGCTGGACGAAACCACCATCGCCGGCCTCACCGTCGGCCTGGCCGCGCAGGGCATGAAGCCGGTCGCCGAAGCCCAGTTCGACGGTTTCGTCTATCCGATGGTCGACCACATCATCTGCCACGCCGCGCGCCTGCGCACCCGTACGCGCGGCCGCCTGCACTGCCCGATGGTGCTGCGCGTGCCGTGGGGCGGCGGCATCCGCGCGCCCGAGCACCACAGCGAGGCCAACGAAGCCATCTTCACCAACGTGCCCGGCCTGCGCGTGGTGATGCCGTCCTCGCCGCAGCGCGCCTACGGCCTGCTGCTGGCCGCGATCCGCGACCCGGACCCGGTCATCTACATGGAACCCAAGCGCATCTACCGCCAGTACAAGGAAGTGGTCGCCGACGACGGCGAAGCGCTGCCGCTGGACGTGTGCTTCGTGCTGCGCGACGGCACCGACGTGACCCTGGTGACCTGGGGCGCGCAGGTGAAGGAAACGCTGGAGGCCGCCGACAGGCTGGCCGGCGAAGGCATCAGCGCCGAAGTCATCGACGTGGCGACGCTGCGCCCGCTGGACTTCGACACCATCGCCGAGTCGGTGGCCAAGACCGGCCGCTGCGTGATCGTGCACGAAGCGCCGCGCACCGCCGGCTTCGGCGCCGAGATCGCCGCGCGCCTGGCCGAGCAGTCGATGTACGACCTGCTGGCGCCGGTGGAGCGCGTCACCGGCTACGACACCCACATCCCGCTGTTCCGCCTGGAAATGAAGTACCTGCCCAGCGTCGACAAGATCGTCGCCGCGGCCAGGCGGGCGATGGCGAACGGCTGATGCGCGCCCGCGTCGTCCGCGATTACCGCACGCAATACGCGAACCCCATCCGGTTCGCGCGCGGCGACGTGGTCGCGCTCGGCGCGCGCGACACCGAATGGCCGGCCTTCGCCTGGGCCACCACCGGCGACGGCAATGCCGGCTGGGCGCCGGTGGACTGGCTGCAGCCGCGGGACGACGGCCACGCCGTCGCCCTGCGCGACTATTCCGCGCAGGAACTGGACGCGCGGGCAGGCGACACTGTGGCGCTCGGGCACGAACTGGGCGACTGGTGGTGGTGCACGCACGCGGACGGCCGCAGCGGCTGGCTGCCGGCGCGCGACCTGCAACCGATCAACGAAACGACTTCCGAAGAGACATCCGAATGAGCGAGAGCAAGACCTTCCACCTTCCCGACCTGGGCGAAGGCCTCCCGGACGCCACCATCGTCGAATGGTTCGTCAAGGAAGGCGACGTGATCCGGCTGGACGAACCGCTGGTGTCGATGGAGACCGCCAAGGCCGTGGTCGAGGTGCCCTCGCCCGTCTCCGGCAAGGTGGTGAAACTGGCCGGCGCCGCCGGCGATGTGGTCGTCACCGGCAGCATGCTGGCCGTGTTCGAGCCCGACGCCAGTCTGCCGCAGCGCGCGGAAGGCCAGGACACCGGCCACCACCATGGCCCGCCGAAGTCCGCTGTGGTGGGAGCGACGTCAGTCGCGAATCCGGCATCGGATGCTGCCTCCATCGCCACTGACGCCGCTCCCACGGAGGCCGACGCCGGCACCGTCGTCGGCGCCATGCAGTCCTCGAACGCCGTGCATACCGAACAGGCGATCGCCGTGGGCGGCGTCAAGGCCATGCCGGCCGTGCGCGCGATGGCCAAGAAGCTGGGCGTGGACCTGGCCCGCGTGCACGCCAGCGGCGCCGATGGCGCGGTGACGATGCAGGACGTGAAGCAGGCCGCGGCCGACGGCTCGGCGCGCGGCGCCACGGCGCCCGCCCCTGCCCCCGCCCGCAACATCGCTCCCGCTGCCGCGCCGGCACCCCTGGCCACCCCGCAGCGCACCGCCCTGTCCGCCAGCGGCAAGCCCATGCGCACGCAGCCGCCGGGCGTATCGGTCAGCGGCCAGCCGGAACAGCTCAAGGGCGTGCGCCGGAACATGGCGCGCGTGATGGCCGACGCCCACGCCAAGGTCGTGCCGACCACGCTTAGCGACGACGCCGACATCCACGCCTGGACACCCGGCAACGACATGACCGGCCGCCTCGTCCGCGCCATCGTCCGCGCCTGCAGGACGGTGCCGGCGATGAACGCCTGGTTCGATGGCGAAAAGCTCACCCGCACCCTGCACCCGCACGTGGACATCGGCATCGCCGTGGACACCGACGACGGCCTGTTCGTCCCGGCGCTGCGCAATGCGGACCTGCTGGAGGCCAGCGGCGTGCGCGAGAGCATCAACCGCCTGCGCGCGCAGGTGGAAGACCGCAGCATCCCGTCCTCGGAACTGACCGGCTACACGATCTCGCTGAGCAACTTCGGCATGTTCGCGGGCCGCTACGCCACGCCGGTGGTGGTACCGCCGTGCGTGGCCATCGTCGCCGCCGGCCGCGCCCGCCACCAGGTCACCCCGGTGATGGGCGGTTTCGAATCGCACAAGGTCATCCCGCTGTCGGTGACCTTCGACCACCGGGCATGCACGGGCGGCGAAGCCGCGCGCTTCCTGAAGGCGCTGATCGACGACCTGGCCCTGCCGGGCTGACCGCTGCGAGGAATGCCGGGTCCCTCTCCCCCTTGTAGGAGCGCCCCATGGGCGCGATGCTTTTTATCCTGATGCAGGTCCAAGAAAGCATCGCGCCCATGGGGCGCTCCCACGGACGTACCCCTACGACGGAGACTTCGCATGACCCACCACAGCCGTCTGGCCGGATTCATCATCGACAGCCAGGTCGACGACCTGCCCGCCGCCTCCGCGTTCTGGAGCGCCGCCCTCGGCCTGAAGGTCACGCACCCGGATGACGGCGATCTTGGCCTCTACGACAAGTTCGAACCCGGCCCGGGCGGCCTGCACATCGAAGTGCAGAAGGTGAAGCACCCGGCGCGCGTGCATCTGGACATCGAGACCGACGATATCGATGCCGAGGTCGCACGGCTGGAAGCCCTCGGTGCGAAGCGCGTGCAGCACGTGCGCAACCGCTGGTGGGTGATGGAAGCGCCCACGGGGCACCGCTTCTGCGTGGTGCCGATGGACGCGGGCAGCGCGCGCGGCGCGCCCAACCGCTGGCCCTGAAGGCTCAACGCGCGAGGACGGCCTCTTCCCGCCAGAATGCCAGCAGGCGCGCCAGGCCCGGCGAGGAAGCCGACTCGTCCTCCAGCCAGGGGGTTTCGCGCCGCCACTGCGCCTGGCTCAGCTGCTGGACCAGGGATTGCGGTGCGCTGGCGAAGCCCATGTGCCAGCGCTGGAACAGCCGCCTTTCCGCAGCGCCCTGTTCCAGCACCTCCAGCTGATGATGCTGGCGCGCGCGCACGATGCGCGCATAGATCTGCTCGACGTCCGCACGCGCGCCTTCCAGGTACTGCATGAAGCGTTGCCCGTCGTACAGCAGCGCCCCGGTCACTTCGGCCAGTTCGTTCGCCACGCGGGCATCCAGCAGCAGTGCGTCGAGATCGCCCGCATCCAGCGGCCGCGTGGCCCGGCTCTGATAGACCAGGGCATGAAGAAGAGCCACAGGCGTTCCCGCTGCGCGAAAGGACGCGCAGCTTACTGCAATGCATCGAATGAACGGCGTGCGCCAGTACGCCTATTTCCGTTCAGCCTCGCTGCGTTCGCGCACGGCCTTGAATTCTGAACCGTTCAGCCAGTGGGGCCATGCAGGGCTGTCCGCGATCTCGCGGCCCAGCGCGTACAGCAACACCACATCCTGCGCCTGGCCGCTGGCATCCCACGATGACGTCCATGCATCGCAAGGCTGGTGATAGCAGCGGGCGAAGTAGGCCTCGCGCAGCGCCTTGCCTCTCTCGATGCCGCCATCGGCACGGTCCAGTCCCGCGCCTACGGTGATCGCAGGCACCCCGGCGCGCGCGAAGGCGAAGTGATCGGCGCGGTAGAAGAAGCCGGCTTCCAGGTTGGGATCCGGCGAGTACGTACGCCCATGCGCTTGCGCCACGCGCTTCAGGTCGTTCTCCAGCGACACGCGCCCATGGCCCCAGGAGGCGATGTCGCGGGTGGGGCCATCCGGACTGAGCATTTCGATGTTGAGTACCGCCGCCGTCTTCTCCAGCGGCGCGACCGGGTTTGCGGCGTAGTAGCTCGCGCCCTGCAGTCCCTTCTCCTCCGCCGTCAGCGCCATGAACAGCAGCGTGCGCCGCGGCCGCGTCCCGGCGGCGAAGACGCGGGCCAGTTCGAGCACCGCCGCCACGCCGGTGGCGTTGTCCACCGCGCCGTGGCGGACCGCATCGCCCGAGTCATCGGGCTCGCCCACGCCGAACGCATCCCAGTGCGCGGAATAGACGACGGTTTCGTCCGGCTGCCCTGCGCCCTCGAGGCGGCCGATGACGTTGCGGGTGACCACCTGGTCGCGCTCGACGGCGAAGGCGGCGGACAGGGTGGCCTCGCCCAACGGCACGGGGGTGAAGGCCGCCGTCTGCGCGCGACGCTTCTCCGCCTCGAAGTCCAGACCCGCGCGCTTGAACAGCGACACGGCCAGATCGCGCTGCATCCAGCCGCGCAGCAGCGTGTGGTACTTCGCCGCGTCCGGACGCGGGATGTCGAACACCGGCGACAGCCCCGATGCGCGCACCGTGGCCCAGCCGTACGCGGCCGGCGCGGTCTCGTGCACGATCAGCACGCCCGCCGCGCCCTGGCGCGCGAGTTCTTCGTACTTGTAGGTCCAGCGGCCGTAGTAGGTCACTGCGCGCCCGTCGAAGGCGCCCGGTGCTGCGGTCTCGAAATCGGGATCGTTGACCAGCACCACGGCGACCTTGCCGGTGAGGTCGGCCCCCTTGTAATCGTCCCAGCCGCGCTCGGGTGCCGTGACGCCATAGCCGACGAACACCAGGGGCGCGTCCACCAGCGCGACACGATCGACCGGGCTCAGGCTCTGCAGCACCACGTCATCGCCGTTGGCGAGCGTCTGGGTCTGGCCATCAACTTTCAGCGACGCCGAGACCTCGCCCGCCACCTGCGCGCGCACCAGCGGCACATCCTGGGTCCACGTGCCCCGCTCGCCGCCGGGCTGCACGCCGGCCTTCTTCAGTTCGTCCACCACGTAGGCGATCGTCTTCTCTTCACCGGGCGTGGCCGGTGCCCGGCCTTCGAACGCGTCCGAGGCCAGCACGCGCACATGCCGTGACAGATTGTCGGGATTGACGCCTCCACCGGGGACCTCGGCGGCGAAGGCGGGCACCGCGCCAAGCGAGAGGAGCAGCAACGGGAGGGAGTGCTTCGTGGGCATTTCTGGTTCATCCGGCAGATGTCGCGAGTCTAATGAATCGATGGGGTCATCCCGGTGCCGCACCTCACGGCCGCCGCCGGTCCAGCCACACGCCCAGGCCTTGCGCATTGAGTTCGATGTCCATCGCCAGCAGGCGCAGTACGTCCTCGTCCGCCAGCGGCACCCGCTGGGCATGGGCGCGCTCGAGGTACAGCGCCGACAATGCGGCGGCGATGCAGCGATGGCGATCCGCACGCCCGTCGCAGGCGTCGGCGATGGCCACCATCGCATCGATCTGTTCGTACAGCGACTGCGCCAGGCGCGGCACGTCGGATACGGGCCCGTAATGGGTGAGGTACATCGCCTCGGGCGCACGCTCCACCATGCGCGCGATGCTGGCCTTCAGCGCCTCGGGTTCGAACTGCACCGGCGTGGTCGTGGGCAGGATGAAGGCACCCTGCGGCCCGTCCAGCTCGCGATACGAAAGCCCGAACGTGTCCCCGGTGAACCAGCTGCGGCTGCGCGCGTCCCAGATGCAGTGATGGTGGCGCGCATGGCCCGGCGTATCGATGCACTCCAGCGCGCGACCCGCCAGCATGACCGTCTCGCCGTCCTCCACCACGCGCACGCGCGCCTCCGGCACGGGTAGGAGGGTGCCGTAGCTGCGCTGCATTTCCTCTTCGCCATAGACGGCGGTGGCGCCGGCGATCAGTTTCGCCGGATCTATGAGGTGCGGCGCCGCGCGCGGATGCGCGACCAGCGTGGCGTTCGGCAGCTGCTGCATCAGCAGGCCGGCGCCGCCGGCATGGTCCAGGTGCACGTGGGTGACGATCAGCAGATCGATGTCCGCCGGCGACAGGCCGGCGCGCTGCGCCGCCGCCAGCAACAACGGCACCGAATGGTGGGTGCCGCAGTCGATGAAGGCGCCGCGACCTTGCTCGACGATCAGGTAGGCGGCGTCGAAGTGGTCGCGCTGGAACGCGGTGTCGATGGTGTGGATGCCGTGGAGGCTCATCCGCGGACCTGTGTGGGGACGGATGGCCCGATTCTAGTCCGCCCTCCGCAACCGCACGACCCGCCTTTGGTGGAACACACCTTCCGCGCGCGGCTCAACCGCGCGACAGCCACCAGCCGCGCACCGGCACCGCCAGCGTCAGCACGAACAGGAAGGCGCCGTACGCCACCAGTGTGGCCAGCACCTGCTTCCAGATGGCGCCGGTGCCGACGTCGGCCGCGCCCAGCGCATAGCCCCACTGCATGCCGATGAAGCTGGTCACGAACGCCACCGCCAGCACCGCGAGATCGAAACCCTTGCGGCGCGCATTGCGCGGCTGGCGCGGGAACAGCCAGTACAGCGAGCCCAGCAGCAGGAACCAGGGCAGGAACAGGATCACCGCCAGGTACGGCATGGCCTCAGGCCTCCGCCGCGCGCAGCGCGGCCAGCGCCGCCAGCACCTCGCCTGCAGGCACCTGCAGCACGATCTCCGGCGTTTCCATGGCATCGGCCTGCTCGGCCTGCTTCAGCACGCCGATCAACCTGCCGGCGTCCTTGGGCGAATCGAAGCCGTTGCTCTGCACCAGCACGTTGCCTTCCGCGTCGACCAGCTTGAAGTAGAAGCGGCCGTCGCTGTCGCGATACTGCTTGAACACCGGCAGTGCCGCCTTCGAGGCCCCGGCCTTCGCTTCGGCGACCGCCTGTTGCGACAGGTCGCGCAGGCCCACGGCATGGCGCAGTTCGGCCAGCAGCGGGGTGGCGTAGCGCTCGCGCAGGCGGCGGGCGCCATCGCGCAGGATGGCCTCGATGTCGGCGGGTCGGGCCATCAGCGCCTGGTACTTCTCGCGCAGCGGGGCGATCTCGGCGTCGATCCGCTCGAACAGCTGCTGCTTCGCATCGCCCCAGCCGATGCCATCGGCGAACTTCTGCGCGAACGCGCGCGTTTCCTCGGCGCTGGCGAAGGCCTGGTACAGCTGGAACAGGGCCGAGCCCTCGGTGTCCTTCGGCTCGCCCGGGCCGCGCGAGTCGGTGAGGATGGAGAACACCAGCTTCTTCAGCTCTTCGCGCGGCACGAACAGCGGGATGGTGTTGTTGTAGCTCTTGCTCATCTTGCGCCCGTCCAGGCCGGGCAGCGTGGCCACGTTGTCGTCGATCAGCGCTTCCGGCAGGGTGAAATACGCCTTGCCGTAGACATGGTTGAAGCGCTGGCCGAAGTCGCGCGCCATCTCGATGTGCTGGATCTGGTCGCGGCCCACCGGCACCTGGTGTGCGTTGAAGATCAGGATGTCGGCCGCCATCAGCACCGGGTACATGAACAGGCCCGCGCTGACGCCGGCATCGGGGTCTTCGCCCTCGGCGACGTTCTTGTCCACGGCGGCCTTGTAGGCGTGCGCGCGGTTGAGGATGCCCTTGCCGGCCACGCAGGTCAGGAACCAGGTCAGCTCGGTGATTTCCGGCACGTCGCTCTGGCGATAGAACCACACCTTCTCCGGGTCCAGCCCGCAGGCCAGCCAGGTGGCGGCGATCTCCAGCGTGGAACGCTGGGTGCGCGCGGGATCCTGCGCCTTGATCAGGCTGTGCAGGTCGGCCAGGAAGTAGAAGCTCTCCGTGCCTTCGGCGCGACTGGCCGCCACGGCCGGGCGCACGGCGCCGACGTAGTTGCCCAGGTGCGGGGTGCCCGAGGTGGTGATGCCGGTAAGGACGCGCGTGGTCATGAGCGAAGCGGGGGAATGCGGGAAAGCGGCCAGTTTACCGGCTGGGGCCTGGCGATGCGGCGCGCGGCGCCGCGACAGTACGTCACAGGCGCACCCTGCTGGCGGCTAAACCGGCGCCCGCCTCGCCCTGCGGGACAACCCCACTGCCGGCGGCCGCACGTTTCCAGCCTCGTCCCCACCTGGAGAACGGACATGCCGCATCGCTTCTTCGCTTCCCTGGCCACGCTGGCGCTGCTGGCCGCGTGCGTTCCCGCCCAAGCCCGGCCCCTGGTCGATGTCAGCGTGGTCGACCGCGACAGTGGCCAATGGCTGCCGCAGCATCCCCATCGGGGCGAGGTGTGGGTGGCCGGTACGCCCGGCCATCGCTACAGCGTCCGCCTGGCCAATACCACCGGCGAGCGCGTGCTCGTGGTGCTGTCGGTGGACGGCATCAATGCCGTCACCGGCCAGACCGCGCACCCGTCGCAGACCGGCTACGTGCTGGAGCCCTGGCAGACCACCGAGATCAGCGGCTGGCGCAAGTCGCTGGACGAGGTGGCGCAGTTCGTGTTCACCGACCTCGGCGACAGCTACGCCGCGCGCACGGGACGGCCGCGCAATGTGGGCGTCATCGGCGTGGCCGCGTTCCGCGAGGCCCTCCCATACCGGTATCCGACCCATCCAGCGCCGCCCATCGCCCGTGGCAGCAGGGAGCAGCGCGCCACATCCGCCGCGCCCGCCGCGTCTGCAGGGAACATCGCTGCGGACGGATCCGTCCGCGAGCAGAGCATCGGTACCGGTCACGGAAGCCGTGAGTGGTCGCAAACCTCACGCACCGGATTCGAGCGCGCCACCCGCCAACCGGAGCAGGTCAGCGAATTGCGTTACGACGAACACCGTCGCCTGGTCGCGATGGGCATCCTGCCGCATCGCATCGGCCCGGCCTGGCGTGACGGCGCACCACGCGCGTTTCCCGGCGGGTTCGTCGCCGATCCGCCGCGCCGACGCTGATGCCGCACGCAGACAGGCCGCCCGAAGGCGGCCCGTCTGCCCGGTCGGCTGCGCGCCCGCGCGGCCGCCGTGTAGCGGAAGGTTCAATGCCTGAAGGTGGTGTCGGAGCGGAGGGAACGCTGGAAATCCTCCACCTCGGTATGCGCGCGATCACGATCGTAGCCGTAGCGTTCCTGCAACCTGCCTTCCAGATATTCGGCGTTGCCCTCGGCCACCTTGAAATCGTCGTCGGTCAGATCGCCCCACTTGGCCTGGATCTTGCCCTTCAGCTGCTTCCAGTTGCCGGCGATGATGTCCTGGTTCATGGCGTTTCCTCATTGTGTTCCGCGGCAGGGGGTTGCCGCACGCACAGCTTCGCAGACGGTGCGTTCCCGTCCGATCAACCGCGCGTCAACACGCCATTAGCAAACGCGTGGGATTCAGCGGCGTGACGATCGGCGCGTGGCCGTGCACGGAAAAAAAACGGGCCGCAAGGCGGCCCGTCCGTTTGCGGAACCCACAGGTCACTTGCCCGAGGATTCCTCGACCTTCTCGCCGACCTTCTGCACGTCCTTGCCGAACCCCTTGACGGTGTTGCAGCCGGACAGCACGGCGATGGAGAACAGGGACAACAGCATCAACGCGACGACACGCTTCATGGGCGACTCCTGTGGACGGTATTCACGGCCTGCGGCCGGCGGTCCGCACCGGACCGGCCGCGCAGTCTGATTCAACCATACTGGCTGGCGGCTGACCATGCAGGAACGAGGAAGGGCCGGGGACAGCCCCCGGCCCTTCCTCAGGCTGGCGCGGATGACGCGTCAGGCCGACCGGTTCAGCACTTGCCGTCCTTGCAGTCCTGCGCCTTGTCCTCGACCTTCTCGCCGACCTTCTGCACGTCCTTGCCGGCGCCGGCCATGGTGTTGCAACCGGACAGGACGGCCGTCGAGAACAGGGCCAGCATCAGCAGGGTCATCGCACGCTTCATGGGTCTTCTCCTTGGTGGATAGCGGTGCCGTCGCGGGTGCGTCCCACTCCGCGGCGGCGTGTGCGTCCACCTTCGACGCCGCGCCGTATAGGGCGCGTGAAGCCCGAAGCGACCCGTTCAGTCGCAGTTTTCCCGCCCCGCCCGCCTCAGTCGCGCATCAGGGTGGACTTGCCGAACAGGCTTTCCACCAGGTCCACGGTGAGCTTGGCGGTGCGGTTGCGCCGGTCCAGCACGGGGTTGAGTTCGACGATGTCCAGCGAGCCCATCAGGCCGGTGTCGGCGATCATCTCCATCACCAGCTGCGCCTCGCGGTAGTTGGGGCCGCCCGGCACGGTGGTGCCCACGCCCGGGGCGATGCTGGGGTCGAGGAAATCCACGTCGAAGCTGACGTGCAGGTGGGTATCGGCCGCAATGCCCTCCAATGCGGCTTCCACGGTGCGCTTCATGCCGACCTCATCGATGTAGCGCATGTCGTACACGTCGACCCTGTGGTCCTTGATCAGCTTCTTCTCTTCCGGATCGACCGAACGGATGCCGATCTGCCGGACCATGGACGGGGTGATCGCGGGAGACTCGCCGCCGAGTTTCGTCAGCGCATCCGGGCCGATGCCGCACAGGCAGGCCACGGGCATCCCGTGGATGTTGCCCGACGGGGTCACTTCGCTGGTGTTGAAATCCGAGTGCGCGTCCAGCCACAGCACGCGCAGCTTTTTGCCGGCCTGGCGGCAGTGCCGGGCCACGGCGGTGATCGAGCCCATCGCCAGGCAGTGGTCGCCGCCCATCATGATCGGCAGGCGTCCGCGCGCCAGTTCGGCCGCGGTCGCGTCCATGACGGCGCGGTTCCAGGCCACCACTTCCTCCAGGTGGCGGTAGCCGTCGACCGGCCCGGTCCACGGGTTGGCCGGCCCCTGCACGTTGCCCGTATCGATCACGTCCACGCCGCGCGCCGCCAGCGCCTCGCCCAGGCCGGCGATGCGCAGTGCATCCGGCCCCATGCGCGCACCGCGATGGCCGGCACCGACGTCGGTAGGGACGCCGATCAGGGACACGGGCGGAAAGGTTCGACTCATGGACACGTCCTGCGGAAAACAGGGGCATAGTCTAAGCCGTGGGCGATGACGGCCCTGTGGCATCGCAGCACGCGCACGGCGTGGCAGGGCTGGAGGCCCCCCTCGAAAGCCGATCCCAAATATAAGCTGAACTGGCCTTGCGGGTTTGCGCACGAAAGTATGCCCCTAGACGAAGAATTCGGCGACGTGTCCATGCTTGCCAGTTGATGGGCGACTACCGCGATTCGTTCTACGAGATCAAGCGCGCCTTCCAGACCGGCGGCGTTGCCGCCCTCGTAGAACAGCGGCGCGGCCCGCGGGGTCCGCACCCAATCGCGTCCCGTCCGACGTCGAGCAAGTCATCCCCGACCTCTGCCCAAGCTTCCCCACCGAGGGCTCGAGGTTCGTCGCCAACCAGTTGCGCCTGCAAGGCACGGAATTCAGCCCTCCGGCGTGCGTGGCGTGTGGCGACGCCACGACCTCATCACCCACCGCCAGCGCCCGCTGCGTCTTGAGGCCCACGCTCGCGACATCACCTTCGTTTTTTCCTAAGCGCAATTGCGCCTGCTCGAAAAAAAGCCGAAAGCGAAGTCATTCCGCAACAGCACGTCGAGTCTCCCGCACCAGGCGAATAATCTGCCAGGACACGTTCTACTTGGGCATACTCAGAGGCGGCGGCAATATCTACGTGCAGGTCGTTGTCGATACATTCTGCTCGCTGGCCTTCGCCAGATCCACACCAGCAAGATGCCCGTCACCGCCGCCGAAAAGCTCTACGGGCGCGTGCCGCGTTCTACAAGGCCATCGGCCTTCCAGCAAAAGTCGTGCTCACCGACATGGCCGGGGGTTCTACGGCGTGGAAGAGCATCATCCCTCCGAGTTGCTGCTGGTGATGGAAGGTATCGAGCACCGTACCACCAGGATCGCCACCCCGAGCACCCCGCCGTGACGCGCCCGCCCAGGTTGCGGATGTTGTCCGCGGTGATCTGCACGGCGGTACGGCCGGCGATGGTACCGCCGTTGACCAGGTCGCCATCCAAATCCAGGCCGATGGCATCGGCCGCGATCAGCACGCCGTTGCCGTTCAGATCACCGGCACGCGGACGCAGATATACACGCGGCACCAATGCGGTGGTCAACGTGCCATCGGGCAGGTGCACGGTTTCTTCCACCAGCCAGACGATATCGCTGGTCAATTGCGCGATCTGCGCCGCGGTCAGGCCAATTCCCGGCCGCAGGTTCCATTGCTGGGCGAAAGTCGCGCCGTTCTGCAGCAGCGCCCGGTACTGCTCTTCATCCGAGGCATAGCCGTCGAGGAAGCGCAAACCCGTGAGCTGGGCGACCTGGTCGCGAATCAGGCGCTGCTCGTAAAAGCCGTCGCCCAACCGCTTGTGCATATTCGCCGGGTCCAGCCCCAGCAGGCCCAACATATAGTCCGAACTGAGCCAGTTGCGATAGTTGGCAAAGCGCGGATCGGTCTCGATCAGATAGCCGCCGGGACCGGTGTTCGTGCGGAACAGGCTGCTGGTGGGCAGGTCCCACAGGTTGCCGGCCACGGTGACCGAACCCGGGGCGGTCGATGTCGCCGCGGTGGCCGACGTACCGCCCGACGCGGCAGGCCCGGTCGGCACATCGGCTCCCGATCCGGCATCGATCCCACCCGAAGCGGCGGCCGGGTCGATGGTCGTCGATGCCGTTGCCACCGCGCGGGGTGTGGCGCTGCCATCCAGATCGGCGGTGCCGCCCGCCACCGTACCTCCAACGGTACCTCCGGTCAGGGAAGCCACCTGGTACCCGCTGCCGGCCGCATTGGTGCTCTGTTGCACGCCCACGATATTTAGCGAGGTCGTGGTGATCTGGTCGGCCGGGGTGTAGGCCACCTTGGCATCCCAATTGCGCTCGTACAGACCGCGCCAGGGCGGAATGGTGTCTTGGTGGCTGTATTGACTCGTGCCGTCCTGATGCACCCGGTTCTGGCCGGTGGCATCGATGTTCTGCAGGTTGTTCAGATCGCCCAGCAACGCCCCGCCGGCGATGATCTGGCTCTTGTCGTTGATCAGCGTATCGCCGAATAACCACATGTTGCCGCCGGAGCGGATCAGCGCCGGTTCGCTTTGTGTGACCTGCGTTCCCGTCTCCGTCTGCGTCACTTCATATTGCGTCCAGTTCACGATGCTGCGACTGGCGAAGTCATTGTTGTAGGACGCGATTTTCGCATCCAGATCCGCGTAGCGCTGATCGGTTTGCGTTTGCCAGGCGGCATGCGCCACGTCGAAGCTGGCTTGATCAGGGTAGTCGCCGGCGGCGGGCTCCGGATCGGGTTCGGTGACACCGAAGTACGACCAGGTCGGATCACCCGCCGGATAATCCCGACCGACGGGCCGCGTGCAGGTGCTACCGCTGCACGTCAGCGTCCCGACACGGGGCAGAGTGGTCACGCCGAGTTCGGTCGACTCGTTGGGCACCGGGTCCAGGTTCCACACGTAGCGACCGGAATGGGTCAACGGCACCGGGTCTTCCCAGACGAAGTTCTCGCCCAGGTACATGTTCGGATCGCCTTTGGGCTGGATGTAGAACAAGTCGGTGGGCTTGCCCGTCTGCCCTACCGTGACCACGAAATGCTCGTTGGTATTGCGTAGCGCCGTCGTGCTGATGGCCAGGCTCCCCAACGATTCGATGATGGCACTGGCGTTGTGCACGAGGTCCGCACGGCCAGCCGCCAAACCGTCGGCATCGAGCGAACCTCCAATGTTCAAGGCGTCGTCGGTGCTGCCGGCACTGAAGATCAGCGCATCCTCGCGGTTGATGACGGTACCCGCCCCGATGTCCAAGCGGCCTCGCGCCGCAATCGTGCCCGCCGAAGTCGTGCCGTTGACGCTCTCCTCGCGATTGGTGACGGTCCCCGCACCGATCGACAGATGATCGCCATAGATGCGACCGGTGCCGACATTGTCGACCGTGTATGCGTAGATACGGGTCACCGCGCCGTCGATCAGGCCGCGGTTGGTGACCGAGTCGACGGCAACCACGCGCGTGCGATCCCCGCTGATTTCGCCACTCGCGGTGTTGTCGATGTGGGTCGCCGTGACGGTGAGGTCGTTGGCCCGGATCGTCCCCTGGTTGATCAGGTCTCCCGCCGTGCCCAGCTGGGCCGTCCCGTTGGCGATGATCTCGCCGGTATTAGTGAAGTCTTGCTGCAAAGCGATGGTCAGATCGCCCTGCGACAGCACGCGGCCATCGCCGGTCATGGTGTCGGCGGTGATCGTCTCGGCTGTGCCGGCCAACAAGGTGCCGCCGGTATGGGTGAGGGCATTTACGGTGACATCGACCGTGCCGGCCGAGGAAACCGTGCCCTGGGTATTGTCGAGTGCGCTGCCCGTGCCGGTGCCGGCGATCGCAATCGCGCTGTCGGTGGCGATCAGACCCGCCGTGTTGTCGATACGATTCGCGTTGAGAGTGGCGGTATCGGCCTGCAGACCCATCGGCATGGCCGGATCGGTCGAGTTCGTGTCCCGATTGACGAGGGTCTGTGCCGTGACCGTCAGTTCGCCGCTGGCCAGCACCAGGCCGGCCGTGTTATCCAGCGTCGTCGCGACCGCAGCCGTGAGATTGCGCCCGGCCTGCAGCGTACCGCCGGTGTTTCGCGCAACGGCGCTGTCGAGTTGAAGGTCGGCGGCCCCGGCGAACAGACCGCCATTAGTGTTGTCGAGTGCGGCCGTGCGTGCAGTGACCGTGCCCTGTCCATAGACAACGCCCGCGCGATTGTCGAGGTCACCCGTGGCCAGATCCAGAGTGCTTGCGCTGATGATGCCCCCGGCAGTACCGGCGTTGGTGTTCGTGAGCGTTTGTCCGGCGGTGTCCACCGTCATGACCCCTGCCGACTGCAGCAGGCCGGCATCGTTGTTCAATGCACCGCTGCGCACCTCCAGCACGCCGGCTGTCGAGGCAATCGTGCCACCTGCATTGTCGAGCGCTTGCTGGCGCGTATCGACGCGCGTCGTGGCGCCGACGATGGTACCCGCAGCATTACCGAGGCCACTGCTGGTGACGGTGGTTATACCGGCCGATTGCACGATACCGCCGGCATTGCCGGCGCGGCCTACCGTGGTGATGGACGCGTTCCCCTCAATCGAGGCGATGACGCCACCATTGGTATTGGTCAACGTATCGGCCTGCGCGACGAGATTGCCCGTGCTGGCCAGCACGCCGGCCGCATTGTCGAGGCCTTGGGCCACGCTGACATCCAGCCTGCCGCCGGCATTCACGGTACCGCCGCGATTGTCGAGCGTATCGGCCTGGAGGCGGCCATTGCCGCCAGAGGCGACCAGGCCCGCCTGGTTATCCATGTCGCCTGCCACTGTCAGTTGCAGCGCGTCGGCGGTTTGGATCGTGCCACTGGCGTTCGTCAGCGCAGCGGCCTGGACGTTTGTGATGCCGTTGGTCAGCAATACGCCGCGGGTATTGTCGAAGGCGCCCGTCACGGAGACCTGCGATGGCGCAATGCCAGCGGCTTGCACCGTGCCGTCGCGGTTGATCAGTTGGTCTGCCGTCAGCGCCAAGGCACCGTTGGTGCCAATCTCACCGGCGGTATTGTCCAGAACCTGGCGCACCGTCAGTGTCAACGCGTCGGTGCCGGTTGCATTCAACGTCCCCCCGGCCGTGGTCAGCGACCCGGTGTCTATGACGATGCGCTGCGCGAGGGTGGTTGCATTGCGCAGATCGATGGTCTCGCCGATCAGCGCGAGCGCCCCGTTGCTCGCGATGGTGCCGCCCGTTCCGTTGACGGTTGCGGCGTTGATGGCGAGGACACCATCGCCAGCCTGCTGAATCGTGCCGTCGGTGTTGTCCAGCACGGGCGTGGTGAGCGTGAGGTCGTCACCGGACGCAATCGTACCGCTCGCACTGTTGTCCAGGTGCCCATCCGCGGTGAGCGTCAATGTGCCGGCGCTTTGCAGCGTGCCGCCTTGGTTGATCAGATCCTGCGTCGTCACGGCCAGCGCACCGCTCGTCGCCAGCGTACCGCCGGTGTTGTCGAGCGTGGTGGCAATTGCGATATTCGAGGGCGCCGTGCCCGCTGCGGTCATGGTGCCATCGCGATTGATGAGGGAATCCGCTGTGAGCGCGAGTGCTCCGTTGGTACCGATGGCGCCTGCCGTGTTGTCGAAGGTACCGCGCACCTGTAGCTGCAAGGCATCGGTACCGGTTGCCGTCAGCGATCCACCGGCGGTGGTGAGGCTCCCTGCGCCTATCGTGATGGCCTGTGCCTGCGTCGTGCCGTCACGCAGGTTTACCGTCTCGCCGGTGACCGTGAGCGTACCGTTGCTGTCCAGCGTGCCGCCCGTCCCCTCGAGGGTCGTCGCGGTGACCGCCAGCGTGCCAACACCCGCATGCTGCACGCTACCTGCTTCATTCTTGAACGTACTGGCGTTCAGCGCGAGATCGCCATTGCTGGCGATCGTGCCGCCGCTGCCATTGTCGAGCGTCCCAGCGACCGTCACCGTATTTGCGCCCGTGCCCGTCACGGTGATCGAACCGCCACGGCTGTCGAAGCCGTTGGCCGTGATCGCCACTTGCGTCGCGTTCAGCGTTGCGCCCTGGTGATCGACCTGGCCTGCACGGAGCGTCAGCGCTCCCGCCGTCGCAATCGTGCCGCCCGCTCCCGACAGCGCATCAGTCCGCACCGCCATACCGCCCGTACCGGCCTGCTCCAGGCGGCCGTTGGCATTGAGGATCGTTCCAGCCATGATCGCAAGCGTGTCGGCATTGGTGGAGAAACGACCGTCGGTGTTATCAAAGGTACCGGCGACTTGCACCGCGGTCGGGGTGGTACCGCTATGCAGTACCTCACCTCCACGGTTGGAAAAGGCTTGTGCGCTCAAACCCAGCGCACCGCCTACCGTAAAGTGGCCCGCGTCATTGCGGACCTGGTTCACGTCGATCTGCGCATCGCCGATCACATCGAGCGTGCCGCCGACGTTGCTCAGGTCGTTGCCATTGAGCGTCAGGTGAGCCAGACCCATCTGGCCGCTGTCGTTGTTCAAGCCACGGGTGGTGTCCAGGGCGATACCGCCGCCCGCGATGATGCGGCCACCATCGTTGTCGAGCAGGCCGGTGATGTTCAACGCGCCATCGGCCAGTGGGACGACTGGCGTACCGCCCGTACTGCCGCTTGTTCCGCTGCCATCGGTCGTTCCGCCCGTGGAACCGCCGGTGGAGCCTCCACTGCCGCTCCCGCCGGCGCTTCCGCCCGAGGTCGGTTCGGCCACACCGATACGGCCGCCATCGCGATTGGACAGCGCGCCGGCATTGAGTGCGAGGGCTTGCGTACCCGTCTGCTGGATGGCACCCCCGCGATTGCGAAGCGAGGCCGCATTGACCTCGATGCGCTGGGCGTTGAGGGTACCGCCGGCGTTGTCGACATCCAGGGGCGTGTCGATCGTCAGTTCGCGGGTCGCGCTGATGGTGCCAGCGTTGACAACGCCGCCCGCAGCGGACACGTGCGTGTTCGCGCTGGACTGCAGTGCACCGGTGTTCTCGATGCGGCCATTCACGGTGACGACCAGGTCGCCCGCTTGCGCGCCGAGCGTGCCGGCATTGCGCGCGCCGACACCGTGCTCGGTGCCGACAAGCGTGATCTTGTTGGCGTACATTCCGCCTAAGGCACTGGCATCGAGCGCGAACGTGGGCACGGTGCCGGTAGACGTGGTCGCCGTCACTTGGCTGTGATCGGCACTGACGACACTCGTGCCGAGCGTGGCCTGCAACTGGTTGGCCCAGAGGCCACCGTTAAGCTGCAGCGAACGCGCGATCAGATCGGTGTAATCGGCGCCGGTCGTATCCAGACCCGCGCCGTCAATCACGATCGCGCCGCCCTGCACTCGGTAGTCCTCGAGCGTACCGCCCGAGAGCATGGGGGCGCCAGTCGTCAGTGTCACCCGACTGGCATTGATGAAGCCACCGCCATTGGCCTGAATACCGGCCGGGTTGGCGATCACGACGGCGGCACGTGTGCCCGCGACTTCAATGTAGCCGTTGAGGTAGCTCGGGCTCGACGAATTCACCTCATTGAGGATCACCTTCGCAGTACCCGTCGCCAGCCACGGGTTGCCCTGGACCCAACCGC
The DNA here is from genome assembly GCF_022965755.1 of Pseudoxanthomonas sp. F37. Lineage (NCBI taxonomy): Bacteria > Pseudomonadati > Pseudomonadota > Gammaproteobacteria > Lysobacterales > Lysobacteraceae > Pseudoxanthomonas > Pseudoxanthomonas sp. F37. The sequence continues at coordinate 3,360,616 of NZ_CP095187.1, forward strand.
TCAGTTGAGTTTGCGCATTGGTGCGCGAGTTGTTGAGGATCAGACCTTGGCGATCGACATCGAACTGCGAGTAAGTATTGCGGGACACGCCTGCGGTGCTGGGCGTCTGAATGTTGACCAACGGAACCCCATTCGGGGCCGTGATTACCGTTGGCTGCTGGTTGCCTGGTGCCGTACGATCACCCACGACTTGCGGCAATGCCACCGGAATCACCGACACGAAACCCAGCATCGTCCACAGCGCAAAGCTGAGCGGACGCAGTGAGGCAACCGATGTGCCGCCCGCGTTCGATCCCTTGCCGCCGCTACCTTTCGCGATCTCGGCGACGACTTGGATCAGGCCAAGGCTGCGATTGAAAACCAGACGGTAGATGCGATTCATGTCGTTGCTTCCTTACGGAAAGAAAAGGGCGCCCTGAGCACCCATGGTCAAAACGACCAACTGAGATTGAAGCCTGTCGTCGTGTAGGCCGTCGGAAACCCTTCCGGCTTCTCGATGGGCGCACCGACGAATGCGTCCCAGGTCAATCCGCGCCAACCGCCGCGCAGGCCAACCACCGCGCCCGCCAAACCGCCGCCCAACTGCCATCGCGTCGAAGGCCCGCGTACATGACCAACATCGGCGCCGAGGTACAGCTCCTGGCCGCCGCCCAAAGCCAGACCGAGATCGTTGCGCCATAGCCAACCGCTCTCGCCGCTGAGCGACGCTTCGCCATCAAAGCCGCGCACGGTGTAGCGTCCGCCGATGGCGAATCGGTCCTGCGGCACCAGCGGGGTCCGGTGCCACTGCCCACGCCAGCTTCCGGTGTAGCGGAAGGATTGCCTGCCAAGGCGAAAGGGGACCGTCAGTTGCGCATCGGCGGCGACCAACTTGAAACGCGAGGTCCCCTCACCGAAAAGTTCTTCCGGCGCCGGCAGCGCATCGAACGCGCCGGTGCCATGGCGCAGGGCCACGCTGGCATCCAGCGTCACCGGACCGAAGAATTGGCGATGGGTCGCGCCAATCTCCCAGCCCGCAGTACGGCGGCGCTGCACGAGAATCTCGGCGTCGTCGATGAAGTTGTCCGATTTTCGCCACCAGCCGCGGCCATAGACCCCGGTCTTCATCGTGGCGTTGCGGAACACGAGCCGGGCCAGGCGCAGTTCGGCATTGCGGCTGGATCCGCTGTAGACGTAGGACTGGCTCGCGCCGGGGACGGTCTGGTGGTACTCGTAACCACTGGCCGTGGCGCCCGCCAGCCAGTAACCGGCCGGTACGTCGTAGTGCGCGGTCCAACTGCGCGTGCCTTGGCCTTCGCGATTGAAGGCATCGTGGCCGATGTTCACGTAGAACAAGTCGTTGGCGTGCAACAAGTGATCCAGCGACAGTGTTGCCGAGGCCTGCAGCTTGCCGGTGGCCTGGCTGCCGCTGTCGTCCAGCGACAAATTCGCTCGCCAACGCTTATGCTGCTGCCAAGCAATGACCAGATCGCTCTCGCCCGGCTGCGTGCCCTCACCTTCGCTGGGCGCGATCTGGATGTCGGCCGTCACGGTCGGCACACGCTGCAGGTTCTCCAACCCGTGCTCGATGTCGCGCAGATTGAGCAGATCGCCGGAACGCGCCGGCAATGCCTTGCTCCAGGTGGCGCGCGGATCGGTGCCCTCGGCGAAGCGTACAGCGTGCAGACGGCCAGGCACGACCGTAACGGTGAGCACGCCCGACTTGAGATCCTGCGGCGCAGCAAGCGCGCGGGTGGTGACGTAGCCCCGACCGATGATCGCGTTCTGGATGCGCTTGAGCACGACATTGATGCCGTTCGCGCCCAGGCACTGGCCCGTTGCCGGATCATCGGCCGGGTGGACTGCCTTCAACGCCCAATCGAAGCGCCTTGCATCTTCGCCATCAAGGCGGATCTCGCGAATCGGGAAGCACGGCGTCTCGTCTCGCGGAATGTGTTCGGGAATGACGACCGGTTGCGAGAGGCGCGTATCGGGCCGTGTTTCCTGCTGCTCGCGCAGCGCACGCTCGCGCTCCTGCTGGCGACGCAATTCTTGTTCCGCCGACTGTGCCTGCGCGACCAGTGGCGCCAGAGCAGCGCACATGTATATGGGCAAACATCTATTGCGCACGCGCGCAGTGGCTTTACACCTGTCCTTAGTCATACCCTTTCACAAATCCTTTTAGCCAAACGCCTTCATGGCCAAATGTACAAAGCCACGCCTCCAAAACTTCAACGTGAAAGTAGTCACATTTTTGCTTCGTTTAGGCTGGCGCGCTTGTGTAAAACGGATCACACGAAATACAACGCGACAGTGTGTCGACAGGAGAGGTACGCACAGGTCAGATTTGCGCAATCCATTGTTCGCAAATGAGCAACACCCACGTAATGCGTGGCGAGCTGCTCCAGGCTTCAGCTCTCTAGGCAGCGCCTGAGCTAAGGATCGGAAATCGGAGCGATTGTTAAGCGGCTTGTGGATCGATGTCGCCCCAACCAGATGCGGATGCGCCATCGCCTACCGGCTCTGAAGCCGGCTTGGCAGCTTCGCCAACGAAGATGTCTCAGGCAGTGGATGTCTACCGCCGAATGAGTCGAAAGAAGGGCACGAGGAGGAAAGAGATCGTGGCAGCCTTCATTGAAGAAGTCGGACTGATGAAGGCAGGCGCCGCCACCTACTACCAAATCATCAAGAAGGGGCGCAGCTCATGACTGAGGCGCCTGAGTCACAGGAGAGCCACGTCCGATGCCCCCCCCTACCTGCGTCGGTCACCCCGCCTTGAAATGGGGGTAGTGGTGCCGCTTATCCGAATCGAACGGATGACCTACCGCTTACAAGGCGGTTGCTCTACCAGCTGAGCTAAAGCGGCGTGGGCGCCAATTCTAGCGCAGCGCGGCGCAGTCGAGCGGTTGCGGCGCGCCGCTGGATACGCGCCGGGCCAGGGCGACGGCGTCCGCGTCCTCGGCGGCACCGGCATCCAGCCACCAGAGGCTGGGACCTGCGCGCCCCACCGGTTGGAGCAGCGCCGCGAAACCGGCCGCCTGCAGGTCGGCGAGGCGCCGCTCGGCCGCTTCGCGACTGCGATAACGGCCAAGCGCGATGCCGTGGGCCTGTTCGCCCTGGCGCACGACCAGGAAATCGTCGAAGCCCGCCGCACCGATGCGGGCGGCGGTGGCCTGCGCCTCCTCCAGCGAGGCGGCAGGCAGCATCACCACCTGATAGCCGCTGGCGCTGGTGCCCGGCGCTTCGCGCAGTTGCACACGCAACAGCTCGGCGCCGAGCGTCTCGCGCGCCAGGTGGGCCGCAGCCTCGCTGGTGAACGGCCCCAGGCTGAAACAGACCGCCGGCACGCGCGCCGCCACGACGGCGCCGGCCGCGGCCACGCCCGCCGCGGGCACGGACGCTTCGTCGACCAGCTGCAGGCGGGCGACACCGGCGGGCAGGACCGGCGGGGGTTCGGGTGCGGGTGAAGGCCGGGTCAGCCACCAGGCGGCGGCGCCCAGGTTCAGCACCACCAGCAGGACGATCAGGGCGCGGGTCAGCATGCGTCGATTCTAGCCAGCCCGGGTCAGCCGTCGATACCGGCACGTGCCCAGCGCGCCAGGCCTTCCAGCACCAGCGCGGGTGCATGCACCGCGTCCGGCAGCCACGGCCGCAGCGCGTCGGAGCCGCCGCCATGCAACAGCAAGGCGGGCATCGCACCCAGCAGGTCGCGCGCCTGTGCGCGGCTGCGTTCGATCAGGCCCAGCGCCGCACCGTCGCAGCCGGATGCGAGCGCATCGCGCGTATCGGTGGCGAATTCGGCATAGCGACCGCCCTGCGCCGGCAGTTGCGCGGCAGCCCGCTCGAGCGCGGCACGCATCAGCGTCGGGGACGGGGCGATGCGGCCACCGCGGTGCAGGCCGTCCGCATCCAGCAGGTCCACCGTCACCGCCGTGCCCACGCCCACCACCAGCCAGGCCTGGACAGCGCGCGCGCGCGCTGCGAGCAACGCTAGGAAACGGTCCACGCCCAGGCGCGAAGGATCGGCATAGGCGATGCGCACGCCGGCCAGCGCCGGTTGCGTGCGGGCGATCGAAATGCAGCCGAACCGGCGCGTCAACGCATCCACGACGGCGGCCGTGCGGGCGGCAGAGGCCACGCTGGCCAGCGCAGCCGATGCCGTGCGCGTGATGGTCTGCGGCAGCGCCGCATCGAGCGCGGCGGCCACGTCGACTTCGTCGTGGGGAATCGCCAGACCTTCGCCAAGACTGCCATCGGCATGCACCGGCGCCGCCTTCAGGCGGCTATTGCCCACATCGAAAACCCATTGCGTCATGTCGCCCTCACGCTGACATCCCCGGCGTGCACCTGCCGCCGCTGCGCACCGATCCTCACCTGCAGGGCGCCATCGTCGCCGATACCGTCGGCGATGCCGTGCGCGTCGCCCTGCGGCCCATGCACGGTGATGGCGCGACCGGCCAGTACGTCCAGCGCGGCATAGCGCGCCAGGAACGGCGGAAGACCCTCGGCATCGAACAGGTCCAGCGCCGGCAGCAGCGCGTCCAGCAGGTCCGCGGCGAGCGCGTTGCGCGACGGCGCCGCGCCCGCCAGCGCGGCCAGATCGGTCCATGCCTGATCGATGCTTCCGGCGGCGGCGTCCGGCATGCGCACGTTGATGCCGATGCCGATGACGGCACGTACCGGCCCGCCGTGTTCGCCGCCCCCTTCCACCAGGATGCCGCCGAGCTTGCGATCGTCCGCCAGCAGGTCGTTGGGCCATTTGACGCCCACGCGGGCGAAACCGGCCTGGCGGAGGGCTTCGGCGATGGCCACGCCCACCACCAGGCTCAGGCCGCCCAATCGAGCGAGGCCGCCAGAGAACTGGCGCGACACCGACAGGTACAGGTTCGCCGCGATCGGCGACGCCCAGTGCCGGCCGCGGCGTCCACGTCCACCGGTCTGCTGCTCGGCCAGCAACACCTCGGCACCCTGCGCGGGCGCCTTGCGGCGCAGGAGTTCGCTGTTGGTCGAGTCCAGCGACCATGCCACTTCGAGGGCCGACACCGAACCGGCCCGCTGCATCCGCGCGAGGATCCGTTGCGCCTCCAGCAACTCGACCGGCGCCGCGAGGGCATAGCCCCGTCCCGGTTGCGCATCGATGCGTACGCCCCCTTCGCGCAGCGTTTCGATGCGCTTCCACACCGCCGCGCGCGTCTGGCCGACGGCGCGTGCGAGCGCATCGCCGGAGACCGGCCCTTGCGCAAGACGCACCAGCAGGTCGCGCTCGCCGCTCATGCGCGACGGCGCCAGAAACGCACGCGCTCGAAGCGCGATTCGGTGCCCGCGCGCAGGCGCCGCACGTTGGCGCGATGGGTGAACAGCACCAGCAGCGCCGCCGCGCCCGCGAAGATCTGCGTGGCGCCGTCGGCGCGCAGCCACATGGCCAGCGGCAGCAGGCAGGCCGTGGCGACGATGGAGGCGAGCCCCACGTAACCGCTGGCGACCAGCACGGACACCCACACCAGGAACAACGGCAACAATGCGACCGGCCAGAGGACCGCCACGCCACCCAACAGCGTGCCCACGCCCTTGCCGCCCCGGAACCCGTGCCACAGCGGCCACACGTGGCCCAGCGCGGCCGCGAACACGGCCAGCCACGCGACCGTGCGCCCCGGCCACACACCGCCCAACGGGGCAAGGCGCAGCGCGAGCCACGCCGCCAGCGCCCCCTTGCCGATGTCGATCAGCACCACGCCCAGCGCGAACTTCGCGCCTTGCGTACGGAAGGCGTTGGTGCCGCCGGCATTGCCGCTGCCCTGCGTGCGGATGTCGACGCCGCGGAGCCGCCCCAGCGCGAGGCTGCCGGACACCGAACCCAGCAGGTAGGCCAAGACGATCAGGAAGGCGACGACGAGCATGGCCCCATTATGGGCTACCGGGGCCGCGAGGCTCCGTCGGCGGGCGCGGGCTGGACGGCCACGATCAAGGCCCCCCGACCGGCATGCGCACCGATGGCCGCGCCGGTCTCCACCAGGCGATCCTCGTGGACATCCAGACGCGTGCGCAGCGCGGCCAGCAGACGCTCCGCATCCGCGCGCGCATCGCAGTGGCCGACGATCAGCCGCCAGCGCCGGTGGCCCGGCAACGCCCGCGCGACACGCCGCGCGAAGGCCTCCGGGGCATTGGCGCGCGTCAGCAGCAGCCCCGCCACGACCATCCGGCCGTCCGCGCTCATCTTCGCCATCGGGGTCAGCGCCGTCAGTCGTGCGATCGGCGCGGCCCAGCGCGGGATGCGGCCGCCGCGCACCGCGTGCGAGATGTCCGGCGCGATCGCCCACATCCGCGTCAGCGGCCGCAAGCGCTCCAGTTCGGCCACCACCCCGGTCTCGTCCTGCCCCTGCGCCACAAGCTCCGCCGCGCGCCATACCAGCAGCGCCTGCCCGCACGCGGCATTGACCGTATCGAAGACGCGTACCCGGCCGGCCGGATCGCGGGCGGCCGCATGCTCGCCCGACTGCAGCGTGCCGGACAGCGCACGCGACAGGCCCACGTACAGCACGCGCGCGTGGTGTGCGAGCGACAGCTCGAACTGCCGCCGGAAATCCCCCGGTGGCGGCTGGCTGGTGCGGGGCAGCTGGCGCGAGGCCGCCATGCGCCGGTAGAACTCGGCCGTGGACAGGCCCACCTTGTCCAGATAGTCGCGTCCGTCCAGGTCCACGCGCGCCGGCACCACGCCGATGGCGTAACGCTCGCCGATGTCCTCCGGCAGGTCGGCCGCACTGTCGGTGACGATCACCAGCGGCTGGGGCAAGGCCGCGGCGGTCTGCTGGCGGACCATGTCGTCGGCCTTCATGCCTTCGACCTGGCCCTGCCTCGCGCAGGCGTCGAACAATGCCTGCGGCGAGCCCGTATGCGCATGCACGCGCAACCGCGACGCGCCGCCTGCGATGACGATGGAATCGGCACCGGTCGCCTCCAGTGCCAGGCGGAGGCGATGCCGGTCCAATCCTTCCCCCAGCAGCAGGCATTCGGTGCACCAGCGGCGGGCCGGATCGATGTCATGCTCGTGGCTGAGCGGATCGGTGCCGTCGTTGGCCGCAACCGGCGCGGTGGCGCGCATGCGGACCGCGCGCGGCCCGCCCTCCACGAACTCGGCGATGCCTTCCAGCAGATCGACGAAGCCCTGCGCGCCCGCGTCCACCACCCCCGCCTTCTGCAGCAGTGCCATCTGGCGAGGCGTGTCGGCCAGCGCCCGGCGCGCGCGCGCCAGCGCGCGGGCGAAGCCGCTGCGCGCGTCGGCGGGCGCATGGTCGTCGGCCGCCGCGGCATCCAGCTCATCGGCGAACGCGGTGATGACACTGAGAATGGTGCCCTCCACTGGCTGCGCCAGCGCCTGGCGGGCGCTCTGCGCGCCCTGGCGCACGGCGGCGGCGAGCGAGCGGGCATCGAGTTCCGGCAGCGGGCGCACCCGCTCGGCGACGCCGTAGAGGAACTGCGCCAGGATCGCCCCGGAGTTCCCGCGCGCACCATCGATGGCATCGTTGCCGACGCGGCTGAGCAGGTCGCCGGCGTGCTGGCTGGGTTGGCTGAGCGCACCGTTCAGCACGCTGCCCAAGGTCGACGCGAGATTGTTGCCGGTATCGCCGTCGGCCACGGGGAACACATTGATCCGGTTCAGTCCATCGCGCGCGGCGATGACCCGCCGGGCCCCGGCGATCAGCGCCAGGCGCAGGGCGGGGGCGGTCAGGGGGCGGCTCTGGGGTGCGGGCATGGGCGCAGTCTGCCGCAAGCGGCCCCGCCCACCTGCTGCGTCGCAGCAGCCGATGGGGGCTATTCCTCGATCCGTCGCCGCAGGCCCGCGTTTCGTCGCATGGCACGGTCGGATTCGTGCCGGCCGGGACCATTCAGGCTATAGTCGGCGGTGTTCCCTGGCCGCTGTACCCGACCGACAGGAGTCCTTCCGATGCTTCGCGCCAGCCTTGCCCTGCTGCTTCTCGGTGCCTCGGCGGCCGTGCTCGCCCAGAACGGCCGCAGCATCGCCAACGACACCTCCACCAGTTGCCAGGACGTCGGCGACCGCGCGGTCGCCGAGCGCCCGGCCGAGGCCATGCCGGCCGCGCCGGATGCGCGCCGGGCGCGTGCCACGGCGGTCCGCAACAAGTACGCCGCCCCGGCCGCCGCCGTGCTGCCCCCGGCCTCGCGCGGGGGTGGCGACGACGACGACACGCCGCTGCCGCGCAGTCGTGGTTCGAAGTGGCACAGTTTCCTGCCGGGCATGTTCCGCTGACGCGGACGGCACTACCCGGTGATCGGCCTGCTGCGCCGCCTGCGGCGCCCCGCCCCGTCCATTGACGACACCCTCTGGCGCGCCATGCGCGCCGGTACGCCCTGGGTATCGGCACTCGACGACGCCCGCGCGGATCGCCTGCGCGGACTGGCGGCGCGCTTCCTGCACCAGAAGACGATCACGCCGCTGGCCGGACTGGACCTGGACGACGGTCAACGCCTGCAGCTGGCGGCGCTGTGCTGCCTGCCCCTGCTGGAGTTCGGCGAGGCGGGGCTGCGCGGCTGGTCGCAGCTGATCGTCTACCCGGACGCCTTCCGCGTGCAGCGCACGCACACCGATGCGGCCGGCGTCCTGCACGAATGGGAAGACGACCTGGCCGGCGAAGCCTGGGACCAGGGGCCGCTGATCCTGTCCTGGGCCGACGTGCAGGCCGACCTGGCCGAGCCCGATGCGGGCTTCTGCGTGGCCGTGCACGAGATGGCGCACAAGCTGGACGTGCTGGATGGCGAACTGGACGGCACGCCGCCGCTGCCGGATGCGTGGCACGGCCGTTGGGCGCGCGACTTCCAGCGCGCCTACGACGACTTCTGCATGCAGGTGGACCTGGGGCGCGAGACCGCGATCGATCCGTACGCCGCCGAAGCGCCGGAGGAGTTCTTCGCGGTGGTCACCGAGTACCACTTCTCGGCCCCGGGCATACTCGCCGCATCGATGCCGACGGTGGCCGAGCACCTGCGCAGGTTCTACGGGCCGTCGCCGTTCGCCGGCTGACCGCCGGCATCCTTCGGGCGACCGGTTACAGGCCCGGCGGCAGGCGCACTTCGAAGCGGGCGCCACCCAGCTCTTGCGAACGCTTCACCTGCAGCTCGCCGCGGTAGTCGCGGATCAGGTCCTGCACGATCGACAGGCCGATGCCGTGCCCCTGCACGCGTTCGTCGCCGCGCACGCCACGCTGCAGCACCTTGGCCACATCCTCCTCGGCGATGCCGGGACCGTCATCGTCCACCGCCAGGAACAGTCCCGGGCGCCGCTGCGGCGCCACCGCGCCCACCTCCACCGTCAGCAGCACCCGCGAGCGCGCCCACTTGAAGGCGTTCTCCAGCAGGTTGCCGATCAGTTCTTGCAAGTCGCCGGTCTCGCCGTGGAAGCGCGCGCGCGGGTCGATCTCGAACTCGCAGATCACGCCCTTGGACGCATAGACCTTCTCCAGCCCGCGCACGATCTCTTCGGCGTGGGGCTCGATCTCCACCGCCGCCGAAAACAGCTTGTGGCCGCTGGAAGCCGCGCGTGCCAGCTGGTAGGACACCAGGTTGTTCATGCGCTTGAGCTGCACGTCCAGTTCCTGGCGCAGCGCATCCGGATCGGTACTGTTGTCCAGCTGCGTGCGCAGCACCGCGATGGGCGTCTTCAGGCTGTGCGCCAGGTCGGCCAGGGTGTTGCGCTGGCGCTCCAGGTTCTCGCGTTCGCTCTCGATGAAGGCGTTGATGCTGTCGGTCAGCGGCTCCAGTTCGCGCGGATGGCTTTCGGTCATCCCGGACAGCTCGCCGCGCTGCACGCGGCTGAGTTCGAAGATGACGCGCCGCAGCGGGCGCAGGCTCCACCGCAGCACCAGCATCTGCAGCAGCAGCAGGATCACGCCCGCGCCGCCCAGATAGACCCACAGCGAGCCGCGGAACACGCGGATCTGCGCGCTCAGCGCCTGGGCGTCCTCCAGGATGTAGATGCTGTAGGGGATCTCGGCGTGCTGGTGGGTGGCGGGCCATGCGTATCCCACGCCGTAGCGGTAGGCCTGGCTCTCGCTGCCGTCGGCGCGGCGGATCGGCAGCGGCCCCTCGAACGACTCCTCCAGCGCACCCAGCAGCTGAGGCACCGGCAGCTCGGGGCCGAGCGTGGAATTCGACCCCCACGGCGGCACGCCCTGCAGCACCACCTGCGCGTACATGCCGCTGTCGGGCATGTCGAAGCGCGGATCGGGCGTGTTGTACGGCGGAATGAGCGTGCCGTTGCGGCCGAACTCCACCTTGTCGGTGTAGTACAGCGCGTAACTCTTCAGGCGTTGCCGCAGGTTGTCTTCGGCGGTGTCGACGAAGGCACGGTCCAGCGCGTAACCGGCCAGGGCCAGGAACGCGAGCAGCGCCAGGCTGGCGGCCAGCAGCTGGCGCGCACGCAACGAACGCGGCCGCCACCCGTCGAACCGGTCACGGCCGACGGGGGCGGGAGGTGCGGCGCCGGAGGGGGGCGCGGGCATCAAGTGCAGGCGATGCCGGCGCGATGCATCAGCCTTCGCCGCTGCGCGGGATGGCGAAACGGTAGCCGCGGCCGCGCACGGTCTCGATGGGCTTCAGCTCGCCATCCGGGTCCAGCTTCTTGCGCAGGCGGCCGATGAAGACTTCCAGCACGTTGGAATCGCGGTCGAAGTCCTGCTGGTAGATGTGCTCGGTCAGGTCCGCCTTCGAGACCAGTTCGCCGGCATGCATCATCAGGTATTCGAGCACCTTGTACTCGTAGCTGGTCAGGTCCACGTTGCTGCCGTTGACGCTGACGGTCTGCGCCGCCAGGTCGAGCGCGACCGGGCCGCATTCCAGCGTGGGCTTGCTCCAGCCGGCGGCGCGCCGCAGCAGCGCGTTGACGCGCGCCAGCAGTTCCTCGACATGGAACGGCTTGACCAAGTAGTCGTCGGCGCCCTGCTTCAGGCCCTCGACCTTGTCCTGCCAGCTCGAACGCGCGGTCAGGATGAGCACCGGGAACTTCTTGCCCTCGTCCCGCAGGGCCTTGATCAGTTCCATGCCCGACATCTTCGGCAGGCCCAGGTCGATGATGCCCACGTCGAACGGCACTTCGCGACCCATGTACAGGCCTTCCTCGCCATCCTGGGCCGCGTCCACCGCGAAGCCTTCGCGCTTCAGGCGCGCGGCAAGGGTTTCACGCAGGGGGGCTTCGTCTTCGACCAGCAGGATACGCATGGACTCTCCTTGGGAATGCGGCGCGGCGCCAGGCCGCGCGGGACGTGCTCGTGTGAGCCGTGATTCTACGTAAGACTACGGGCGCGGGGGGTTATCGCCGCGTGGAGGCTGGGTCATGTCCCGGCGCGGACGCGCGGGCGCATCGGCACCGCGCCGGGCGGGGCCGGCATCGTCCATGGTCCGCACCCGGCCACGGTCGTCCACGTACTTCACCCGGTTGATTTCGCGGCCGTCGTACTGCAGCCGTTCGACGCTCAGCACCTGGCCGCCGGTTTCGTTGCGCACGCGCCGCACCGAGTCCGACATCGACGAACGGTGGGCACGCTCTTCGGCACGCGGGAACGCCCGCTCGCGCGGGGGCGGCCCATCGCCACGGCCCTGCTCATCCTGCGCCAGCGCCCCCGGGGTTCCGGCGACAGTGGCGAGGGCCGCCAGGGCGGCGGCGGCGAGGATCGGAGTACGGAAGCGCATAACGGAATCGTAACGGAACTGGGGTCGCGAAACTGAACGAAACCCGAAACCGCCTCTGGAGAATGGAAGCGCAGTCTTGGTCCGCAGCAGTGAATCCGTTCTGAATTTATCCACAGCGCGACGACGCGCATTCAGGCAGCTGAATGCTCAGAAAATCTCGGCCACACAACACCTTAGCGATCCGCCCCCTGCCTCGATGGCCTCCAGCGGCACGCTGCGGACCGCGAAGGCCGCCCCCGCTTCCAGCTGCGCCAGGGTGGCGGCATGGAGCGCCTCGCGGGCCCGCCGGCTCATCCATACCGACTGCTCGGTCAGGGCGATCGCATTGCCGGCAAAGGCGGCCTGCTCGGCCGGCGACAGCACCACGACATGCGGCCCATACAGCGCATGCAGGACCCCGGAGACATCGCCCTGCAGCGCGTGCGGACAGACCAGGGCCGCCCGGCCGGCCAGCACGGCGAGCAGCACATTGGTGTGGTACTCGCCGGGCGCCAGGTCGAACATCAGCGTGGCACGCAGCCCGAACGCCGCGTGCATCAGTGCCGCGCCGGCTTCGTCGCAGCGCTCGGACAGGCCGCAGAAGCCGATGCCGCGCGCGCGGTCGATGACCAGCGCGCCGGTCAGTTCGCAGGGGTGCGGCTGGCCGGACAGGTCGGTCTCCGCATAGCCCAGCACGTTACGGAAGTACCCGCGGATATCCGGCCGTGCCGCTTCCCGCTGACGTACGGGGTGGCGCATGCGGCCCACGATCAACCGTGGCTCGCCGCCGACGCGTGCGGTGGCGAACACGTTGTTCGGGAATACCGCGTCCGGCGTCGCGGGATCGCCGGGGAAACAGACGACGGGCACGTCCTGCGACAGCGCGCGGTGCAACGCCCGGTGCTCGCGCAACGCCGCCTCCGCATCGAACGCGCCGGCGCCGGCCATGTAGCGGTTGTCCTGCGCGGATTGCTCCGCCCGCATGAAGCCCTCCGGCGAAACCAGGAAGGCCGCGCGTGCCGTCGCCGCGCCGAAGTCCGGCGCCAGCATGCTGGCATGGGTGGTGAAGGCCGCGATGTCGCGGGTGATCACGACTCAGGCCGCCGGCCGCAGTTCGCGCGTGGTCGCTGCCAGCGCCTGCTCCACCAGCGACCAGTCCGCACCGGGCTTGTGCGCGCCTTCGCTGAGGATCTGCCGGAACGCGCGTCCGCCCGGCTGCGCATGGAACAGCCCCAGCACGTGCCGGGTCAGGTGCTTCAGCGCCACGCCCTTCGCCAGCTGCGCCTCGACATAGGGCCGCCACGCGCGCAGCAGGTCCGCGCGCGGCGCGATCCCGCCAGCGAACAGCGCCGCCTGCATTTCATGCAGTACGTAGGGCTCGTGGTACGCCGCACGGCCGATCATCACGCCATCGCTGTGCTGCAGGTGCTCGTGCACCTGCGCGGTCGTGGTGATGCCGCCGTTGATGGCCACCGTCAGTTCCGGCCGCTCGCGCTTGAGGCGGTAGGCCCAGTCGTAGCGCAGCGGCGGGATCTCGCGGTTCTCCTTCGGCGACAGCCCCTGCAGCCATGCCTTGCGCGCATGCACGAAGAACACGTTGCAGCCGGTCGCCGCCACGGTATCGATGAAGGCGCGGAACAGGTCGTAGTCCTCCTGTTCATCCACACCCAGACGGCACTTCACGGTGACGGGAATGTCGACGGCATCGATCATCGCCGCCACGCACGCGGCCACCAAGGCGGGTTCCTTCATCAGGCAGGCGCCGAACCGCCCTGCCTGCACGCGGTCAGACGGGCAGCCGACGTTGAGGTTCACCTCGTCGTAACCCCATTCCTGTGCGATGCGCGCCGCCTGCGCCAGGTGCGCCGGTTCGCTGCCGCCCAGCTGCACGGCCACCGGATGCTCGCCGGCATCGAAGCCCAGCAGGCGGTCGCGGTCGCCATGGATCACCGCCTGCGCATGCACCATCTCGGTATACAGCCGCGCATTGGGCGCCAGCAGCCGGTGGAACACCCGGCAATGCGTGTCAGTCCAGTCCATCATGGGGGCGACGGACAGGCGCAGGGACGCTTCATAGCGCGATTTTTCGCAAGAATCCAAGGCGTTGTCTCGTTCTTTCTGTTGCTCTGTTGCGCTCATGATCAGTCAATTTCGGCGGTTTTCGGGCTGGGATTGCCACGCTGATTGCCACGCAGGGCTCAGGTAGCATCGCCCGCATGGGTGCCCTCGTCAGCCGCCGTCGCCAAGGCGGATCATTAGGGTACACCGCCCCCATCCGTATCCACCGGCAGGGCACGTGCCTCCACTCCGGGTCGGAGAGGCCTGATCGCCGCCCGCTGGCCGCCGAATGGATGCCGCGCCGGGAAGCCGAGCTGGACCCGATGCGGGCCAATGGCGAGCCGCGGGGCAAGGGCTGACCCTCGCCGGGGTGCTGGAGTGGTACGGGAAGAAGATCAAGAGGGTCGGCAATCGCCGCGCGTTCTGCATGCTGTCCGAAGCTTGGGACATCGTCGACCGACAGCCAGGGTTGCGATCGAAGATGTGGACGGCACGCCGATCCCCGATCCGCGCGTGCTCCCTTACAACCCCAGGCCGGTGGGCGCCAACGCTACCCGTGCCCGCAGGCGCCGTGTCCGTCGGCATTGCGTTTCCACGAACTCCAACACGAAGCCACCTCGCGCCTGTTCGAACGCGGTTACGACATCCCGGAGGCCGTCCAGTTCACCTTGCACGCGTGCTGGACGACCCTGAAGCAGCACACGTACGTCCCACCCAAGCATGTCGGGGAACGAGCAACAGGACCGTCTCGGCGTAGTCAATTTGCCATTTATATCAATACGGATATAATTGTGCCCATCAAGCCAGTCGAGTTCCTGGGAGATTCCCTGGATCGCCTCCGGGAATTTCCCGATGACGCGAAGCAGGACGTCGGCTACCAACTGGACCGCGTGCAGCACGGGCTGCAGCCGGACGACTTCAAGCCCATGCCCTCGATCGGCAGGGGCGTCGAAGAGATCCGGATATGGGACGACGCAGGCACCTATCGCGTCATCTACACCGCTCGTCTGGCCAATGCGGTCTACGTGCTCCATGCCTTTCAGAAGAAGACGCAGGCCACATCGAAACGCGATATCGAACTGGCGAAGCAACGCTTCGCCCAACTGACCAGGAAGCAGCCATGACCAAGACGAAGAACGAGCGGTACGCCAGCGTCTGGGATGCGCTGGCCGACACCGCCGAGGAAGCCGCCAACCTCAAGGTGCGCGCCGAGTTGATGCGCAAGATCGCTTCGCTGATCCAGGAAAGTGGCTGGACGCAGGCCGCGGCGGCGGAGCGTTGCGGCATCACCCAGCCGCGCATCAATGATCTGCTGCGTGGTCGCATTTCGCGGTTCTCGCTCGATGCGCTGGTGAACATCGCTTTTGCCCTGGGTCAGCAAGTTCATATCGAACTTGAGGCCGCCTAGACACGGACATTGGCTTTCATAGGGATTTTGAAGCAATCATCCCTCTCTCGTCACCGCCATAACAGCCGCCCTTGGCATTCCCTGTGCTTGGCGGCAAGCGCGGCCCTTTCAGGGCTTCCGCTCTAACAGCGATTTCAATTTGGAAGCTCGACGCTCCGGAGAGCTGCCATCTGCTGGGATCTGAAAGGCCATCGAAAGCGATCCGTCCATTCACGCCTGGGAAGGAACCCTTGCGGTTTTTCGATGGCGTCCCTCGTGGGGACGTCATGCCGTCGTTGTAGAGTGCGTCCCCGTGCTCACTCCCGCGCCACGAACCTCAACCCCACCCCAGGCTCGGTCGCGATGTAGCGCGGCGCAGTGGCGTCGTCGCGCAGCTTCTGGCGCAGCTTGCCCACCAGGATGCGCAGGTAGTGGGTGTCGTCCTGGTGATCGGGGCCCCAGAGTTCGCGCAGCAGCTGCGGCTGGGTGACCACGCGACCGGCGTGCTGCAGCAGCAGCGCCAGCAGGGCGAACTCCTTGCGGCTCAGCGCCAACGGTTCGCCGTCCAGCGTCACTTCGCGGCGGCCCAGGTCCACATGCAGGCGGCCGTCGTCGAACACCGGCATCGCCGCGTCCGCGGGGGCGATGCGCGCGCGCAGCAGGCTGCGGATGCGCGCCATCAGTTCCTGTACGCCGAAGGGCTTGGTGACGTAGTCGTTGGCGCCGCCGTCGAGTGCGGCCACCTTCTCCGCCTCGCCGTCGCGCACGGTCAACATGATCACCGGCACCTGCGACCACTGGCGCAGTTCGCTCAACACACCGTGGCCGTCCAGGTCCGGCAGGCCGATGTCCAGCACCACCAGGTCGGCGCCGTGCGCGGCCAGCTCGGCCAGGCCGGCGCGCCCGCTTCCGGCCGTCGCCACCACGTAACCCTGCGCACGCAGGCTGATGTCGAGGAAGCGCCGGATCTGCGGCTCGTCGTCGATCACCAGGATGCGCGGCGGCGGTGCGGATGCGGGCGGTGGCGCGGTGTACGTCAAACCGGCTCCTGGGCGGGGGTGAGCAGCGGCAGGGTAATCCGGATCACGGTGCCGCGGCCATCGGCCCCCGGCAATGCCTGCACGCTGCCGCCGTGGGCGCCCACCATGCCCTGGCAGATCGCCAGCCCCAGGCCGGTGCCCTGCCGGCCGCGGTCGCCACGCTCCACGCTGTAGAACATGTCGAAGATGCGCGCGCGTTCGTCTTCCGGAATACCGGGCCCGCGGTCGCGCACGTCGATGCGCAGCGCGCCGTCGACGAGCTTTGCGTCGATCCGCACCGGTTCGCCCGGCGGAGAGAACTTCGCCGCGTTCTCCAGCACGTTGAACACCGCCTGCTCGATCAGCGCCGGGTGCACCCAGATCGCCGGCAGGTCCGGCGCCACCGTGGTCTGCACATGGACGCCCGGCTGGTAGCGCTGCAGGCGCTGCACCGCCGAACCGAGCAGTTCGTCCACGCCGATCCAGTCGCGGTTGAGCGTCAATCCGCTATGGCCGAGGCGTGTCATGTCCAGCAGGTTCTGGATGTAGCGGTCCAGGCGCTCGCCTTCCTGCTGGATGGTCTCCAGCAGCGCGCGCCGGTCCTCGCCCCCCATTGCGTCCCAGTAACTGGCCAGGCTGCTGGCCGAACCGATCATCGACGCCAGCGGCGAGCGTAGGTCGTGCGACACCGAAGACAGCAGCGCCGACCGCAGGCGTTCGGTCTCGCCGCTGACGCGCGCGTCTTCCAGTTCGGCGACCAGGCGCGTGCGCACGACCGCCTGCGCGATGTCCTCGGCCATCGCCTCGGCCAGCCGGCGCTGTTCCGGCAGCAGGCGCACGTCGTGGTCGAAGCGCAGCCCCAGCACGCCCAGGCTGCCGCGATCGCCGCGCAGCGGCAGGAACCAGCGCCCCGCGCCGGCCAGCGTGTCGGTGTGGCGCCCGGTAGGCTGGCCATGCTGTTGCGCCCAGTCCGCGGCGGCGCGATCAATCTCGCTAAGCGCGACGCCGTCCGGCTCCTCCCGTCCCTGCACACGCAGCCACGCTTCGGCCGACAACGCGCGCGCCAGCGCCTTGCGACCCGCGGCCAGCACCTGCCCCAGGTCCGCCGCACCGGCCAGGTCGCGGGCGAGCGCCTGTAGCGCGGTGGCCTGCGCGTTCGCCGCGCGCAGGGCCACCACCTGCATGCGCAGGCGCGAGGCCAGGCGCCCGGCGACCAGCGCCGCCACCAGGAACAGGAACACCGTGGTCACGCCCTGGCGCGCGCCGATGTTGAAGGTGAAGCGCGGCTCGATGAAGAAGAAGTTGTAGGCCAGGAAACTCAACAGCGCGGCCACCACCGAGGCGGTCATCCGCGTGCGCGCCGCCACCAGCACCACCGCGACGATGAACACCATCGACAGATCGTCCAGGCCCACCCAGCGCTCCGCGACGGCCGCCACGCCGACCGCCAGCACCGACGCCATGACGGCGAAAGCCAGGTCGTGCCGGCCCAGCAGGTCCCAGGGCCGCGGGCCTCCACGGCGCGCCCGTGCGCGGGCCTCCGGCGTGCTGATGATGACCAGTTCGTAGTGCGCGCCACGCTGCAGCAGTTGCTGGGTCAGCGTACGGTTGAACATGCGCGCCACCGGCCGCTCCCGCGTGCGCCCGAGCACCAGGGTGGAAGCACCGTTCTGGGTGGCGTGGTCGAGCAGCGCGTCGGCGATGCGCGTGCCGCGCAGTACGTCGGTCTCCGCGCCCAGCCGGCGCGCCAGCGCGAACGCCTGGTCGATCTCGCGCTGGCGCACCTCGTCCACCGTATCGGACACCTGCACGGTCACCACGCTCCACGGTGCGTCGCGACGCTCGGCGATGCGGCGTGCCGCGCGCACCAGGTACTCGGACTGGCCCAGGCCGTCGATCGCCACCAGCACGCGCCGGCGCAGCGGCATGCCCGGCAGGC
The DNA here is from genome assembly GCF_022965755.1 of Pseudoxanthomonas sp. F37. Classification (NCBI taxonomy): domain Bacteria; kingdom Pseudomonadati; phylum Pseudomonadota; class Gammaproteobacteria; order Lysobacterales; family Lysobacteraceae; genus Pseudoxanthomonas; species Pseudoxanthomonas sp. F37. Next base: position 3,378,677 of record NZ_CP095187.1, read on the forward strand.
CGCGCGCCGCCTGGTCTTCGCGCAGGTCGGCGTCGACGCGGTCGGCCGCGGTCTGCATGGCCAGTTCGCGCAGCGCGATCAGGTTGGACGGCGAGAAGAACGCCTGCAGCGCCTGCGATGCCTGTTCCGGCAGATAGACCTTGCCTTGGTGCAGGCGCTCGATCAGTTCGCGCGGCGGCAGATCGACCAGCACGATGTCGCGCAGGCGGTCGAACACCGCATCCGGCACGGTCTCGCTGACGCGTACGCCGGTGATCCGGTGGACGACGTCGTTGAGGCTCTCCAGGTGCTGGATGTTGATGGTGGTGTGCACGTCGATGCCGGCATCGAGCAGTTCGATGACGTCCTGCCAGCGCCGCTCGTGGCGGCTGCCGGGTGCATTGCGGTGGGCCAGCTCGTCCACCAGTGCGATCTGCGGGCGCCGCGCCAGCAGCGCGTCCAGGTCCATCTCCTCCAGCCAGCGGCCCTGGTAGGCCACGCGCCTGCGCGGCAGGATCTCCAGCCCCTCGGTCAGAGCGGCGGTCTCCCCGCGCCCGTGGGTCTCGACGATGCCGACCACCACGTCCCGTCCCTGCCGCCGCAGTTCGCGGGCGCGCGACAGCATGGTGTAGGTCTTGCCCACGCCGGGCGCGGCGCCCAGGAAGATCGTCAGCCGCCCGCTCCGTTCGCGCTGCAGGTGGTCGATCAGGGCATCGGCCTGGCGGTGTCGGGCATCGGTCATGGGCCTATTCTGCCTGTTGTCGTGGTGCGCCCATCGCGTGCCGCATCCGGAATGCGGTCAGCGCAGTGGCATATGGTGGGCCAGCGCCATGACCACCAAGGCATAGCCGATGGCGGCCATCAAGAGGGCGGCCCGGAACGCCAGCTCGCGGCGCCAGGCGCCGAGGCGCCGCCTGCGGCCGGCCAGCCCCTTCTGACATCGATCATGTTCCATGGTGCATCACTCCGGTTCTCGCGCCCCGTCCAGGGCCAGGTTGAGTTCCAGCACATTGATGCGCGGCGCGCCGAGCAGGCCGAACTGCGGGGACTCGGTGTGGGTCGCGACCCGTCGTTCGACCTCGTCCACCGGCAGGCCGCGCGCGCGGGCCACGCGGGCAACCTGGATCTGCACCGCGGCCGGTGAGAGATGCGGGTCGATGCCGCCGCCGGACTGGGTCACAAGGTCGCTGGGTACCGCGTCGGGCGCCACGCCCTCGCGCGCAGCGACCGCGGCCCGCGCTTCATCGATACGGCTGCGCAGGTCGGGGTTGGTACGGGCCTGGTTGCTGCCGGCCAGCGCCATCACGTCGTACTTCGCCGCGGAGGGACGCGACTGGAAGTAGCGGTCGTCGGCGAACGGCTGGGCGACCAGCGAGGAACCGACCACCTTGCCGTCGCGTTCGATCAGGCTGCCGGTGGCCTGGTGCGGGAACAGCATGCGGCCCAGGCCGGCGCCGGCCAGGGAGTACAGCAGACCGAAACCGAGCAGGGTCACGCCGGCCAGCACGAGGGCCGGGCGCCAGACCGGCGCTGCGGCGGTGGAAGAAGGAGAAGAGGTGGTCATGGGAAGTCCTCAGGCGCCGATGACGGCGGCCAGCAACAGGTCGATGAGCTTGATCGCAGCGAACGGCAGCAGCACGCCGCCCACGCCGTAGACCAGCATGTTCCGGCGCAGCAGCGCGGTGGCGCCGGCCGGGCGGAAGCGCACGCCGCGCAGCGCCAGCGGGATCAGCAGCGGGATGATGATGGCGTTGAAGATCAGCGCCGCCAGCACGGCATTCGTCGGGCTGGAAAGCCGCATCACGTCGAGCGCGCCCATCGACGGGATGGCGGCGGCGAACAGCGCCGGCAGGATGGCGAAATACTTCGACACATCGTTGGCCAGCGAGAACGTGGTCAGCGCGCCGCGCGTGATCAGCTGCTGCTTGCCGACTTCCACGACCTCCAGCAGCTTGGCCGGATCGGAGTCCAGGTCGACCATGTTGCCGGCTTCCTTCGCCGCCTGTGTGCCGGAGTTCATCGCCAGGCCCACGTCGGCCTGCGCCAGTGCGGGCGCGTCGTTGGTGCCGTCGCCGACCATGGCGACCAGCCGGCCGCCGGCCTGTTCCTGGCGGATGCGCGCCAGCTTGTCCTCGGGGCGGGCCTGGGCGATGTAGTCGTCCACGCCCGCCTCGGCGGCGATGGCGGCGGCGGTCAGCGGGTTGTCGCCGGTGATCATCACCGTGCGGATGCCCATGGCGCGCATGTGGGCGAACTTCTCCTTGATGCCGTGCTTGACCACGTCGGACAGTTCCACCACGCCCAGCACGTGGTGGCCGTCGCTGACGACCAGCGGGGTGGCGCCATTGCGGGCGACCTGTTCGACCCCTGCGGCGAGTTCGGCCGGTGCGGTTCCGCCATTGGCCTGCACGTGTTCGAGGATGGCGTCGGCTGCGCCCTTGCGGATGCGGCGCGCACGGCCGGGGCCGGTACCCGCCAGGTCCACGCCGGACATGCGGGTCTGCGCGGTGAAGGCGACGAAGTGCGCATGGGCCGGCTCCACCAGCGTCGCGCCCTGCTCGCGCGCCAGCCGCACGATGGACTTGCCTTCCGGCGTGGGGTCGGCCAGCGAGGACAGCATGGCGGCATCGCGCAGCTGCTCATGGTCGATGCCGGCCAGCGGGTGGAACAACGTGGCCTGACGGTCGCCGTGGGTGATGGTGCCGGTCTTGTCCAGCAGCAGCACGTCGACGTCGCCCGCCACTTCGACCGCCTTGCCCGACTTGGCCAGCACGTTGGCGGCCAGCGCGCGGTTCATGCCGGCGATGCCGATGGCAGGAAGCAGGCCGCCGATGGTGGTCGGAATCAGGCAGACCAGCAGCGCGACCAGCAGCAGCGGATCGAGCCTGGCGCCGACGAAGCCGGCGATGAAGGGCAGCGTGACCACGACGATGAGGAAGGTCAGCGTCATCGTCAGCAGCAGCAGGCCGAGTGCGATCTCGTTCGGGGTCTTCTGCCGGTTGGCGCCTTCGACCAGCGAGATCATGCGGTCCAGGAAGCTGTGGCCGGGCTCGGCGGTGATCTTCACCACGATCTCGTCGGACAGCACCTGGGTGCCGCCGATCACGCCGCTGCGGTCGGTGCCGGCTTCGCGCAATACCGGCGCGGACTCGCCGGTGACGGCGGATTCGTTGATCGTGGCCAGGCCCTTGACGATCTCGCCGTCGGCCGGGATCTGTTCGCCCGCGGAGACGATGACGTAGTCGCCCGGCTTCAGTTCGGCCGCGGGCAGGCGGCGCTCGGCGCCGCCCAGCGGGGTGTCGATGCGGCGCGCCACCAGGTCCTTGCGGGCGCGGCGCAGCGAGGCCGCCTGGCCGCGGCCGCGTGCCTCGGCCACGGCCTCGGCGAAGTTGGCGAACAGGACGGTGATGAACAGCAGCGCGGTCACCGCCCAGCCGATGCCCGGGCGGGTGCTGCCGGCCAGGGTGAGGCCGGCGGTCAGCAGCGTGCCCAGCCAGACCACGGCCATCACCGGGTTCTTGAAGGCATGCTGCGGGGCCAGTTTGGTGAAGGAGCCGATGACGGCGGCGCGGAAACCCGCACTGTCGAGTAGGGCCGGCGTACGGCCGGCGTGGCGTGGGGAAGAGGCGGAATGCGTCATGTCGGTGTTCTCAGAGCGCGCTCAGGGCCAGGTGGTCGGCGACGGGGCCGAGGACCAGCACGGGCATGAACTGCAGCAGGGTCAGGATGACGACCACGGCGATCAGGGTGAGCGCGAAGGTCGGGGTTTCCGCCTTGAGGGTGCCGGGGCCTTCGGGCGTGGCGCGCTTGCGCGCCAGCGAACCGGCGATGGCCAGCGGGATGAT